>JAHIWF010000356.1 GCA_018815555.1 Spirochaetota bacterium
GGCATCTTTTACCGCCAGATGAGTAACAAAATTGATGACTAAAGCTATGACCAGGAGCACCAGCCCGAGAGCGAGTGCTCGCTCGAACTCGCCCTTCCCGGCCTCGAGCGCTATCGTAGTGGTCATAGTTCGTGTGTAGTGGCGGATATTGCCGCCCAGCATCATGGCAACCCCCACCTCGCCGGCCACCCGGCCGAAGGCGGCGAGTATAGCCTGCAGAATCACAAATCGCCCCTCGCGGATAATGCCGACCAGCCGGCGCAGAGGACCGGCGCCGAGGGTAAGCAGCGTCTCATGGTAACGCGGGTCCAGCTTCTGCAGACCGGTATAGGTCATGGCCACCACCAGCGGCAGTGCCAGCACGGCCTGGCCGGCAATAACACCACCGGGCGCATACAGAAGTCCCAGCCCGCCCAGCGGACCGGAGCGCGAAATCAGCGAATACACAAACAAGCCGACCACCACGGTCGGAAGGGTCATGATGGCGTTAACCGCGGCCGCCAGAGCGCGCCGGCCGCGGAAACGCCCCTGAAACAGTCCTACACCGGCCGGCACGCCGGGCAGCACCGCCAGCAGGGTGGAAAACAGCGAGAAGCGCAGAGTGGTAAAAATCGTTGCCCAGATCTCGCTGTCGCCGGAAAAAACCAGCGCCACAGCCTGCCGCAAAGTATCCATGTAATTGTTACTCCTTGTAGCTGGCAAAGAATAACTGGTTGGCTCCGATCTTAAAGCCCGGAATCAGGGACTGTCCCCGGCCGGAAGTAAGCCAGTCCAGCAGCACTTTTGCGCCGACGGCATTGATGTCCTCGTGCTTGGCCGGATTGACCGTAATAACACCGTAAGGATTGAACAGCACCGGATCGCCTTCAAAACAGATGGCCAGACTGGTTTTATCCTTGACAGCCAGCCAGGTGGCACGGTCGGTAAGTGTATAGGCTTGCAGCCCGTCGGCCATGATGATCACCTGCTCCATGCCCTGCCCGGCTTCCTTGTAGTAGTCGGGGTACGGCAAAACACCAGCCTTCATCCAAAGTGACTTTTCCATTACATGAGTACCGGAATTGTCTCCGCGGCTTACGAAAGTCGTATTCGCGGAAGACAAATAAGTAAAAGCGGTCACAGCATCCGCTACAGCAGCCAGGCCAGCAGGATCGGTTTTGGGCCCGATAATAACAAAATCGTTGTACATTACGTCACGGCGCTCGCTGCCGTGGCTGGCGGCCATAAAGGCATCCTCCAGAGAGCGGGCATGAACCAGCAGCACATCGGCGTCGGCGTTTTCGCCCAGCTTCAGGGCGGCACCGGTACCTACCGCAATTACATCCACAGTGTAACCAGTATCCTTGGTGAATTCAGGCAGCAGAAAATCGAGCAGGCCGGAATTTTCGGTACTGGTGGTGGTGGCAAGACGCACCCGAGGCTGCGCGGGAGCAGGAACGGGGGCTGGGGCCGAGGCCGGCGCGACAACAGCGGTGCTTTCGGCAGATGCAGCATCATTTGCCGGCGTGCTTGCCGGAGCAGCTTCCTTGCTGCCCGCAGCATAAACCTGGCCAAAGGCCAGCAGCAAGAGCAAAGACACAGTGAGCAGACGGACCGCCAGGGCGGACCTGTTCCGATGAGTCATGGTGTTCTCCTTTCCAATATCCGGACGCGCCAGTCGACTGACTGCCGCAACCCCGGACGGGAGGCAGCCGGGTTTCCCCCGCTACCCGTCGGCCGAACTCCATACCGGCCATGCACTGGGCAAGGTCGACTACAGGAGTATCGGCTCGGTGAACCTGTAAAAGATTGATGTGCCTGATACGGTTCCGGCGATTAAGGTACCGGAATCAGATAAAGCAGCTGTCCCGACGGGACAGAGTCATAATAGTGGCAGATACCATATGGGTCAAGCGAAACCACCTTCTACAATCGGCAGCCCGCTCTCCTCCAGCAGAGCTTCGCGACGGCGGCGGTCACTGCGCTTAAAGTCCAGCAGATCCGCCCGGGTGACCAGACCAGCCAGTCGGCCGTCCAGAACCACCGGCAGGTGGCCGATATTGTGCTCGAACATCAGATCGTCCACCTCGCGCACACTGGCGTCCGGACCGGCACTTACCACGCTCCGGCTCATGAATTTGGACACCGCCACATGCATCTGGTTGCCCTTGCGCCCCTTCATGATGTCGCGCAGGGTAAGAAAGCCAACCAGCCGGCCCTCGGCATCTACCACCGGCGCACCGGTGTGCCCCACCTTTTCCAGAAAAAGCGAAGCCTCCAGCAGCGTCCAGTCGGCCTGCAGCGTGTTCACCGTGGTGGTCATCAGGTGCCGGGCGCAGGTAGCCGGCGCCAGCATATCCTCGAGGAATTTCATGATACGCTCGATCATGCGTGGACCGTCCGGCGTTTTAATAGTGGCCGAAGCCGCCTGAGCGTGCCCCCCGCCGCCAAAAGCACTCATGATCTCGTTCAGATAGATACGGCTTTTGCTATTGCGGCCGATTACCAGCAGCTTACCCTTGGACGGAAAGAAAAAGAAACCCAGCAGCAGGTCAGTCTCGATGATGTTGAACACCTGCTCCACCACCGCTCCCAGCCCCTGCGAATCTTCCTCCAGCTCCATATAGCAGCTCTGCACGATGTGTCCGCGGATAGTCTGCTTATACAGCTTCTGCAGAATTTCGTAGAAAAGGGCTATCTGCTGCTTGTCTTTCAGCGGCACCAGAAAATCCTTCACCAGCCGCAATGAAGCGCCGCGCGACAGCAGATAGGAGGCGACTTCAAAATCCTCGGCCGTTACATTCGTGTGCGAGAAATTGCCGGTATCAGCATAGATTCCGGTAAGAGCGATAGTAGCGTCCTCCGGCTCGATGAATACCCCCTGCCGGGTCAGTTCCAGCCCCAGCTGAGTGGTATTGGCCCCAAAAGGCTTTTCGTGGATAAGCGCGCCGGGAATGTCTTTACTGTCCTGGGGATGGTGGTCAAACACCTCAAAATCGATAGCGCCGACCTCCGGCACCCAGCGCAGATATTCGGAAATGCGCTCGATAGAACGCGTATCCACCACCACCATGCGGCTGACCGGCTGCCCCTTCAGATCGGCCACACTCATAAAACCGAGGCGGTCCTCGTACAGGTTCATCAGCTTGCGCGCCACCGGATGCACCAGATGGCTCTTTACCGGCACATGGTCCGGATACAAATACTTGGCCAAAACGATGGACCCGATACAATCCAGATCCATGTTGCTGTGTCCGACTATGAGTTTCATACCAAAGAAGTATAAACGCTGCCCGCTAATAATGAAAGCTATAAAATAAAAAGCCTTACAAAGTGACCAGTTGCCGGCCGGTGGCGAAGGAACGGCTGGCGGCGGTCGGGGTAAGCGCTGTCGGTAGCGGCAAGGTGCTGCCGGCAGGAGCGACGCGGCCGTAACCGGCAACAGGCGAAAGAACTATCAGGCAGGAGGATGAGTCGCCAGCCAGAATCAGCTGATATCCAGCTGACGCATGCGGCGCGACAAATTATTGGGCAGCAGCCCCAACGCCAGCGCGGTATCCTTAACCGAATTACCGTGCAGTCGGTACTGCGCAAGCAAATACTGCCGCTCCAGAGCCAGCTTGGCCTCGGCAAACGGCAGCGTCCGGCTAAAAATGGGGTCTGACCCCACAGTCGCTGTGCCCATTTCCAGTCGGGGGTCAGACCCCACAGCGGCCATGCCTCTTTCCAGTCGGGGGTCTGACCCCCTGCCAGCCGGACCAGATTCCAGTCGGGGGTCTGACCCCAGCGGCAGCAGGCGCTGCACGACAGCGGCGTTTATCAGGCCGCCCTCGTGGCAAAGCAGGCGCTCCACGATATTTCGTAGTTCGCGTA
>JAHIWF010000357.1 GCA_018815555.1 Spirochaetota bacterium
AGCCGTCCGGGTCCATGGTCAACTTTTATCACACTTTAAGGGTCCCGGACTGCTGCTGGCCATGGTACTGCTCGGAGCGCTGGCCGGACTGATACTGCCGGAATACCATACCCTGGACTACGGCCTGGTAACAACTTGGGTGCTGAACGCCCTCTTGTTCATGATCGGCGTGCAGTTTGCCCAGTCCGGCCTGTCGCTGCGTTCGGCTTTTGTACGTATCGATACCCTCTTGGTGCCCCTGGCCACGGTTATCGGCAGCCTGGCCGGCGGTCTGTTGGTAGCCTTGGTGTTTAACCTGGCCGCCGGCAAAGGCCTGGCCCTGGCCGCTGGTTTCGGCTGGTACAGCCTGTCCGGCGTAATGATAACCAACCTGGGCGACCCCATGCTCGGCTCGGCCGCCTTCCTGGCCAACATGATCCGCGAAGCCCTGGCCCTGCTGATGATACCCCTTCTGGCCCGAACCAAATATCCGTATACGGCTATTGGAGCTGGTGGAGCCACCGCGATGGACGTGACCCTGCCATTAATAGAACAGTGCATCGGCCCGGAAGCCGTACCCGTCAGCTTTACCAGCGGTGCTCTCTTGTCTCTTTTGGTGCCTGTTTTGGTGCCGATTTGTTTTAACTTGCCGGTCTAATGGGATGGAGGGCTGATGCCATCAGCAGCTAAAGCTATGAGACACATTCTTTAATGCTGGTGGGTTTTTATCCTGCTATATTAGGCATCATAAAGAAAGCGATAAAAATAGCCTAATATAGCACAGGGTCTGAATTTTTTATGGGTGATACTTGGTTTAACCAGTGATTTCATCACAGAGTTTAGATTCTTTTCTATACTCCTGACCCCATAGCGTCAGTTGGCTGCTGCCGTCGGTAGCGGCGGCAAAAGAAACCTGGGCGCCATTGTCCAGGCACACGAATTCCGTATGACTCCGAGCCTCGAGCACCGCGCCTTTGGTATGCCGCGATCGCATGATGAGTTTAGTAGCTTTCATATCGATTTTCAGCATCATGTCCGGGTCGTCGATGGACTGGTATGTTCCACAATAGTCCGCGAGTGTTTCTGGAGGACAAGCCGCTAGTTCAACAGGCCTGGGCGCAAGAATCGACCAGCCGTACACTGAACTAATCGCCCGGAGAATTTCCATGACGATCTCGTTGCCGGTATCAGCGTTTGTGGTAATGGCTGCACCTCTGCCCTGTGTCATAAACCCGAAGAGCATGCATATATATCCTTCATTGCCGCCGCCATGACTGAAGAAGCCGTCGCCGCCCTCGAGAGATCCACCGAGGCCTATACCAAGACCCCAGTCTTCCACTCCTGGAGTCAACATGCTTCGGGCGGTAGCTACGGACAAGAGCGCTCCAGGGACACCATTTGCGGCATTTTGTAGGCCGAGCGAAAACCGGCACAAATCGGAGGGTGTACTCCAAAGCCCTGCCGCCGCAAGTTCCGGATACGTATGCCACCTGCCAGGAACCATTGCCTCCTTGGCTGTATGCCCCGAGGCGACATCGACCTGTAATCCTGCGGAGAGTGGTTGAGAGAAATAGCTTTCGCTCATGCCAAGGGGCTCGAGGACTTGAGTCCTCATATACTCGCTGAATGAGAGCCCACTAAGCTCTTCGAGTAGTAGTTGGATAACGATAAAACCTGCGCCGGAATATGAATGCTCAGCGCCAGGTGTACTACAGATACGAAGACCCTCAGTATTAGCCGGTTTTTGACCCTTGAGAATTTGAATAGTGGTAGGAAGGGGTTCATTAAACTTATAGCCGGGGAACCCACTGACATTTGCTCCAGAACTGTGTGTGAGTAAATGCCGGAGGGTGATAGGCGTCTTTAAAGTGAAGTTGTTTTCCGGAATTTTCCAAGTTTTAAGCACTGAGTTAACTGGCTCGTCGAGCGAAATTAAACCGCGATCAACGAGTCGAAGAACCCCGAATGCGGTGATGGGCTTACTAATTGAGGCGACTTGAAATAAGGTAGCCGGTGTAACCAAGTCTCGGCCCTCAAGAGTTCTCTGGCCATAGCCCTTTGCCCAATCTATTTTCCCCTGATCGATTACAGCAATACTAAGTCCCGGTACACTATAGCTTTTCATCATGTCCTCGAGTTTGAGATCTGGAGCTTCTGTACCAGCCGCAAACAAAGCCTGCTTTAGCTGATTTTCTACTGCGGAAATCCTCTGCAATAGTTGTTCCTGTACCTGATCCATGGCATTCCCTTTCTTTGCATGGTAAAAAGTGTTGTGCTATGTTTTAAAGCATACCATGCATAACTATGCTTATTGTATAGTAGTACACTTTGGCATTCATTGCAAGATATTTTTTAACTGTGTAATATACAAATTAAACAGGAAGGTAAGGTTGAATGCTAATACCTAAAAAGAACAAAAATCAGCCAAGCTTATTTATGTTGCGGCACAGGATTGGGGTATTGTTGAAGGAATTATTCCTGCATCGCCTGCAAGACTCAAGTTTCTGCAATCAAATATTTATATTCTTTGGTGCCTGTGTTGGTACCACTCGTATATTCGCTTGGATGAAGCGTTCTACCTGGTCGGCCATGATGATGGCGCCGTGGCTGTTGAAGTGGATGCCGTCGATCAACAGGTGAAAGCCGTTGGCGGCCGAGATTTCGTCCCAGCTTTTGCCGAACATCTGATGGTCCCACAGGGCCCGCTGGGTGAGGCGTCCGAAGGCTTCCAGGGGAGCGGGTTGTTTGGCCGGTGCGGACTCGATGTAGGCACAGCATTTTTCGTGCAGGGGCAGGTATTCTACGCCTTCGGCACGGGCTACTTCTTTGCCGATATTGGCGTATTCTTCGGCGCGTATCCAGGAGTAGTGGCCCGGATCTTCGCCGATGGGCGGGATGGAGGCCAAAGCCACCCGGGCGTGGCTTTCTTTTTTCAGCTTGCGCAGTATCAGGGTCAGGCTTTCTTTATAAAAATAGGGGCTGGGCAGTTCCGGCAGTTTCTGCATGGCCAGATAGTTGAGGGTGGATTTTAGGCCGAAGGTGGCGTTGGCGTCGTTGGTGCCGATCAGAATGATTACCACATCCGGGTCGATCTCGATGATGCGGTTCAGGCGCTGGTACAGGTTCCAGGCCAGTTCGGAATTTACTCCGGCATTGATAAAGTCTGCCTGGTGGATGCGCTTTTCCAGTATTTCCACCCAGTTGGCGCTGATTGCGCCATGGGTGATGGAATCGCCGGCACAGACGATAATCGGCCGCTGGCGGTCGCTGCGGGCGGTGGGTTGTTCGTGTTCGGCCAGCCAGCGGTCCGGCGCATTGGCCGGCAGGGTTATTTTTAGTTTGCTGGCGGTCAGCGCAAAGGACACCAGCATGATGATGACCAGGGCGGTAAGCCCGACACTGAGCATGATAAAGCCGAGCATATCAATCGTCTCCGATGCGGGCCAGTTCTTCCTGGATGTGCTCCAGGCGCTGCTGCAAGGTCTGTATGGTGCGTTCCAGGCGTTTACGCTCTTTTTCCAGCTGCTCCTGGGGATCCTCGTCCTGTACCTTGATGGGCTTTATCATGGCTTTTACGGTATCCGGGCTTTTGCCGGCTTTAAAGGCGTCGATGGCGGCGCTGCGGGTTTCCGGTTTGCGGATGCCGGCTACCAGTTTCATGGCATCCCAGCCCAGTTCGGCCGGTACCTGAAAGGCGCTGGCCTTCATGGCCGCTCCGGCCGAAGTGCGTGGAATATTCAGTACCCGGTCCAGGTAGTCTTCGAAACGCACGCAGCGTTCGCGGCACAGGGCTTCGGCTTTAATGATCAGTTCGCCGAAACTCAGCATCAGGCGGCCGTTCTCCGGCAGTAGCTGTTTTATTTTGGCGCTAAGTTCGGCAAAGGCCTGGTCGCCGGCAAAGATGTTCTGGTACAGTCCCATTTCTTCGGCCTTGTCTAAAAGGCCATGGAACAGGTTCCAGAAATCGTTGGTATGGGCGCGGGCTCCGGGCCGGTGCGGCTGTTCTTCGCCGTGCAGATGGTGGGCATACTCATGGATGGCGGTGTACATCAGCTGGTTGTCGTTTTCGAAGTTCTTGTTGTGTATCAGGATCTCGCGGGTAAGCGGTTTATAGAGGCCGTTTACCTTGGCACTCTTTTTGCCGCTGAAAA
The DNA here is from genome assembly GCA_018815555.1 of Spirochaetota bacterium. Taxonomy (GTDB): domain Bacteria; phylum Spirochaetota; class Spirochaetia; order Treponematales; family UBA12059; genus UBA12059. The sequence continues at coordinate 4,131 of JAHIWF010000357.1, forward strand.
CCACCGAAAACTCGGTTTTGGCATCCTGAAGGCGCAGCAATTGTTGTTTTACAGTATCCTGATTCATGTATTCTCCGTGTTGGTGTATGGTGTCCGGTGCCTGGTCTGGTCACTCTGCTAGAAACTGCACTGCAGGCAGCGCTGGTTGTCCGGGCCGCACACTAGTTCTACCGGATTTCCATGCAGTTGTTCAACCAGACGTTGGGCCAGGCGCAGCTCGCTATCGGTGCACGAGCCAGCACCTTCGAGTTGCTGAAAACAGATTTTTATGGCATGGCCGGTCGGGCTGCCTTCCAGGGTAAGCAGTATCGGACTTTCCTTCTGGTGGGTTTTAATGGCTGTGCTGAGCATTTCTTCTATTAAGAGTGAACAGGGCACGGCTGTTTCCAGCGGCAGTATAAAGTTGCTGGATTCGCTGAGGATAGTGGGGATGCCCAGAGCTGGATCTTCGATCGAGCAGGCATGGGCTACGTCGGCGGCGATATCGGCGGCGCATTCCAGAAAATCGATGTGTTTTTCGTTGTTGATGTTGGATACCCGGTCGTGAATTACCGCCATGGCCCCGATGCGTCGCCTGATGCCGGAGAGGGAGCGGCTGTCGGTTTCCGGGTCGCTCAGGTCGATCAGGCTTAGAATTATCTGCAGGTTGTTTTTAACCCGGTGATGGATTTCGCGCACCAGGATAGATTTTTCGTCGAGGCGTTCTTCCAGTTCGAGGAACAGGCGCAGGTTGGTCAGCGCGGCAGTGGTATTGGCAAAGAACAGGCGCAGCAGATCGGGATCATGGTCGGGGGCTATGTTGAGGTCGTCAACATACAGCACGGTATGCTCGTTATGCTGTAAGGCAAGGCTGGTTGCCAGAGTATGGCTGCCAGTCTGCAGTCCGCCATGCTGAATGACCGTTTGCAGAAGCTCGCGACCGGTTTTGTCCAAGGATGGCATTACTTCATCGAGCCGCCGCCCTTTGGTGGGGCTGAAACGCCCTCCGGCCGCCAGAATCTGCAGTTCTCCGTTACGCGGGCAGGCCATAAAGCCGGAAGGCGGCGGTGCCGGCACGGATGCATTTTCTGCCAGCAAGCCGGCCAGCTGCTGCAGGGTGTTAACAATAAAGGTATCCAGGCTGCGGCTGGCAAAGAGCTGGGGGGAAGAGCGCAGGATGGCGGAAATGCCTGCCTGATCCCGGGCGATAGTGCACAAATCGCGGTAGCCGCGCAGAGCAGTGGTTATAGTGCTGAGCAGTTTTGAGCGCGTCAGTTCGGTTTTTTCGCGGTAGTCGTTTATTTCGTAGCGGTTGATTACTTCTTCTTCGGGGGCCTGTCCGGGCTGGCCAGTGCGCAGGATGATGCGCAGCAGTTTGTTGTTGAGTTCGTCGCGGATCCATTGGATCAGTTCCAGGCCGGCGTCATCGGCTTCCATCACCACATCCAGCAGGGCTACGGCTATGTCGTTACGGGCGGACAGTATTTCTCTGGCCTCGCGGGCCGAATAGGCTGACAGCAGATGGACGCCCCGGCCCAACAAAAGGCGGTTGCGCAATACCAGGCGGGTAACGGTATGTACTTCGGCATCATCGTCAACGATGAGAATATTCCAGAAGGGGCCGGAATATTGCTTGTCTTTGTTTTGTTCACCTTCCGGCTGGAATTGTATCAACGAATCGGCAGCGCCAGTAGTCATTACACCGTCCTTGTTCTCTACTGTAATGCCTGCCTGCGCTTGATGCAAGTGAAAATTGCGGAGGCTGCAGTATGGCGGCCTCCGCTGCTTGATTTTTGTGCAAGGCTATTCCAGCACCAAGCGGGCACGCAACAAGTCCAGACTGGCCAGTTCCATGGTCAGGCGGGCTTTGCTGAGATTGTCGACCTTTTGGGCATAGGCCGTAGGGCTTATTTCGCCACGGGCCAGCTGGATGTCGGCGCGCTCGTGGTCAATACTGGCATATTCCAATTCTGCGCTCGCAATGGACAGGTTATAGCCGGCCAGTTCTACTTCCACCACGGCTGCTTCGTAGGCGGCGCGGGCTGACTCTGTGGCATCTGACTTAGCCTGGCGGGCCTCGCTGAGGGCTTCATTGCGCTGCAGGAAGCTTTTGCCGCTGATCAGAGCCCAGTCCAGGGCGATGGATCCGCTGATGCTGAAGCTGCCGCTACTGTCCAGACTGGCCTGCAAGGACAGGGGGCCGTTGCCGCTGAACCAGGGAGCCTGTTCTAGGTTGGCCACCTGGGCGGTTTTTTCGGCTACCGTTTTGTTCCAGCGCAGCGCGTCGTAGACCGGCGGCTGCCAATCGTCTCCCAGTTCGGCCAGGCCTACCTCCAGTTCTGCACCAGCCAGGATCAAGTCTGCCAGATCGGCTCCGGTTTTCTGCGCAAGATTCTCTCTGGCCTGGCTGGCGGTCAGTTGGGCCTTGGCCAGATTGGCGGCGGCTTTGGTATATTGAGCCTGGGCCTGCAGGAGGCTTAGCCGGTCGCTCTCGCCACGCAGCTGCAGGGTTTCCAGGCCCTGAACTTCGATACTGGCCGCTTCCAGAGCTAGCTGGGCGGAGCGCAGGCTGGCTTCGGCGGACAGCACGGCGGTAAGGGCGGCGGCTGCCTCCAGGGACGCCTGTTTGCGGGCATCCTGCAGGTTTATGGCGGCCAGCTGCAGCTTCAGTTCGGCATCGGCGCGGCTGCTGTCTTTGCCCAGTGGGCTCCAGGAGGCCGAGGCGCTGTATTTGCCTTCCAGGTCGATAGAAGCCGACAGTGAGGCTTTGAATGGCAGAGGCGCCGAGAGCGAAAGACTGCCTGTCAGCGGGTCCTGGCCTGGTGCTGCGCCGCCGCTGTCTGTCTGCTGCAGGCTGCCGCGATACGAGCCGTTCAGTTTTAGCTGCAGGTTATACCAGAAGGCGGTTTCGCGCAGGGCTTCGGCTGCATCGTCTACGGCTTCCTGCGCTGTCAGCACTTTGTCCGCGCCATTGGCGGCCGAGTCCATTATCTGCTGCACGTCTATGATCCGGATTGCCATAGTTTGGGTTGCCGCAGTCTGGCTGGTCAGCTGCATTGTTGCGCCCAGCCACAGGATCAGGCCCAAGCCGAGCGCCGGCAGCCTGCTGTGTCGCACTGCTGTTTTCATCTTATAATTCCTGAATGCCGCTGGTAATGGGGATGCGTGACGCCCCGATGGCCGGCGGCAGGGCGAACAGCACACAGACCGCTGCGGTTATCAGCACCGAGCTGACCAGTGCCCACAGCGGCGGCAAGGCCGGAAACAGTCCGGCTTCGGCAGTGCCGCTGGAGGCCAATACGGCTTCGGCGGCTCCGGCCAGCAGACGGTAGGCTGGGATGGACAGCAAGGCCCCAAGCAGTCCGGCGACGCTGCCGAATACGCCTATGCTGGCAGCAAAGCGTTGTACCGACCCGCTAGCCGGCTCGCCCAACGCCCGGCGGATGGCGGTCTGTTTGGTACTGTCGGCCACTTCCATACTGGTCCAGGAATACACGCCGAGGACGCTTACCAGCAGTATCAGCGCACCCAGCCCGATCAGCGCTCCGGAAAGTGCCTTCAGCATTTTACGGGCTTCTTCGGCAGCATTGGAATTAGGAGAAGTTGGACTGCCTTCCCAGCTGGAAATGGCGGCATCCTCTTTGCCTAGCGCGGCCAGTGCACTGCGAACTGCCGCGGCAACCTGTTCCGGGGCAGCCCCGTCGGTCTGGGCTACGAAGGTTCGTACCAGGGACTGTCCCTGGCGGGCTGCGCCTTCGGTGGTAAAGGGAATCAGTGCGTCCGGTAAGCCCAGGGCGGCTTGGCTGACTGCTGTCGGGTCTTTGTACACGCCGATTACTGAAAACTGCACGGTGGTCATGCGCAAGCGGGTGGCTGGCAGTGCCTGTCCGGCCCCCCCGCGGCTTGCACCGGCACCGATACCGCTGCCCGGCAACGCTCCGCCGCCGATAGCCCGGGCCATGATGCCAGCTTCGGTTTCTATGGTTTTTCCCAGTGCGTCTTTCACCGAGCCAAATAGCGCAATGGCTACAGATTCGGAGATGGCGGTAAGCAGTTTGGCCTGGTCATGTTCGGTTTTCTCAAAGAAGCGGCCGGCCAGCAGCTGCAGGCCCATGATTGCCGGATATTCTTCACCGGCGGCTACTACACTGCGTATGCGGTAACGGGTGCCATCCGCTACTACGTTGTTCCAGCGGGTGTTAGTAACCGGAGCGGTGCGCTGTATCAGGGCGGTTTCGGCCGGCAGGGCGGCTACCAGGTCTCGAGTCAGGTCGGCTGTGCGTGACCAGTTAAAATCACCGGCTTCGTCGGTAGTGCCGTTGCCCACTGAGATGCGATAGTTGTAGGTGCTGCGTTCCAGCTGTATCAAGGCCCCGGCAATGGATATGCTGGCGGCAAAAGCCAGGGCGCCAGCGGCCACAACTGCAGTCTGCAATAAGGTCCGG
>JAHIWF010000358.1 GCA_018815555.1 Spirochaetota bacterium
CTCTGGCCCAGCTTATGATCGTTCCCTATTGGTCGATGAACAACGACTGGCTCGATATCTGTTTCGGCATCGAGCTCGCCTACGGGTTTACCGCATTCTGAACATACTTGGAACTGCTTACGCGGTATCGCTCGGTCTGCCGACCTGCCGACTTATAACAGGGCATACAACAGCAAGCCGGTTCCAACTACAACCTCTTGTCATGGGTATCCAGCGCCTATTACTGGCTTTTTGGCAAAGCCGCTGGCGGAGCATGCCCAACAATCCCCCGTACTGCCAATTCCAGATCACGGTCAAGGTTTTCCAGGTCGTGCGGGTCAGGTGTGCCCCAGCTTGCATCCAGAATGGCGCGCAGCGAATATTCGATATAAATGGCCGCGATAATCCGGGTAGCACTTTTGCAGTCACAATCGGCAGGAAGGCCTCCGGCAGCCTGCATCGCTGCAAGTATTCCTCCGAAATGCTGGCGCGGCAGGTCCAGTATGGCCGCCTTAACCTGGTCCCTGGCCCGACTTTGGCTGTACTGGCTCATCATGAGGATGCGCCAAATCAGCTGGGTCTCGGTGCCCTGCCTGGCAAAAAAAGCATGCCCGCCCTCTTGCAGATAGCGGATGAGTTCGTCCACAGTGCGGGGAAGTGGCGGCAACTGTTCGGCCTCCTGGGGCGGCAAGGTAGTAAGCAGCTCCTCGAAGCGCCGGAAGATAGCCATAAGCAGCTCTTCCTTACTGGCATAATGGTTATACAGAGACGCTTCATTCAAAGCCAAGCCCCGAGTTATTTCGCGTACCGATACCGCCTCATAACCCTTTACAGCGAAGAGTTCGATAGCCCGGCTTAGAATACGCTCTTTGGTCGGTATCCCGTCTGTTTTTTTTGGTCTTCCCATAGCTTCATGATCCATGGAAAGCTAAAAAAAGTCAACAATAGTTGGTTTTTCTCTTGATAAAACAAACAAACGTTTATATAATATTAATACTTGATATATATGGGGCGTCGGGACGTCGGCTTGCCCCAAAACATGGGGGAATAGATGCAGATTCTTTTGATCAGTTATTCGCTTACCGGTAACAACCAGGCCCTGGCCGAGGCGTGCGCAGCCAAGTTGGGAGCTAACCACTTTATCCTTGAAGAGGAGCGGGAGCGCAAGATTACGACAACACTCCTTGATATGGCCTTCGGCCGGAAGCCTCGCCTAAAAGCCCTTCCACCTTCAGCCAGCGCTTACAATCTTGTCATTTTCATGGGGCCGATCTGGATGTTCAATATTGCCAGTCCGTTTCGGCGCTGTTTCAAGGCACTAAGAAAGGACCTGAAAAAATACGCCTTTGTCAGTCTTAGCGGAGGGGCACTAGGAGCCAACGTCGGCCTGCCCCGTGAACTGGCCAGAAGGCTAGGCAAAAAGAACCTCGCGCTTGTCCTGGATGTAAACGCCTACCATTTTTGTCGCCCGGCGATAGAAGTGAACCAGAAGGCTGACCTTGGCGGGAATCAGGCACCCGACACTAGCGATAAAGGTGAATACAGGCTGGCTGCACATCCTGAGGATCTGCAGCGCTTGACGAACATGATCTGCGGCATACTTGGTGAAATTCAGGCATAACGGCGGGAAGTCATATCAAGCACTTTCACTATTATGAAAGGCATTACAAGCTGGTGTTGTTGCGTTTTGAGCAGAGGTTTGCACGTGGACTCTTGCAGCAGGCTTACAGCAGGCTGCAGCTGCTCACAAAGCCTGCAGCCAGTCGAGCAGCGGCTTCATGGCTACGGCGGACTTCCGGCACTGCTCCACCAGATCGGGCTGTGTCAGCTGCTCTGCGGAGAAATTGCGGCCGACACCAAGCGCAGCCTGCCGGAGCAACTCCGTCCGCGGATGATCAGCCGGCCAGCCGCGCGGCACCCGCTTGTAGGCAGGGTCTTCCATAAGCGGCAAATCCTGTGCGGCCAGCTTCTCCAGAATCGCCGGAATAGCCGATCCGCGCTTAGCGTCATCGAGCGCCTGCCGGTAGCGCTGCAATAGCTCCGGCGTGAACACATGCTGGCCACCGTAAAAAAAGGCCTGTACCGGGTCAATATGAAAATAAAACATCGGCACCTCTACCTTTTTGCCCGGCTGCAGCGGAAAAATGATGCCCAGATTCTGTTTGTATGGACTTTTGTCTTTAGCAAAGCGGACGTCGCGGTGCAGACGCATAAGCGAACCCGCGCCATTGCGACGAAGGTCGAAGGAAACAGCGGGATAAGTTGTAGCCAGAAGTGGCCCCAACGACATGATGAAAGCTTCGGCCGGCTCACGCACCGAAGTCTCATAGCGATTGCGGTTGTCTTCGAACCAATCGCGCGTGTTGTTGACCGCCAGATCGGCAAAAAAGCGCAGCGTATCGGCGGGAAAACCGGGAAAAGACATAGCGACTCCTTAGGGGGAGATTATACTTTCAGTATAGGCGATTATAGAGAATCTGGCTATTATGGAGGCAGAAGAAAGGGAGTCGATCCGGCATGACCATCAATCAGGAGCTTTTGCAATTAGTGGCTTATACCGTCAGGCTGAACGCCCGCGATTTTCTGAGCCGCCGCGAAAACGCTCCCCGGGTATTGCTGCTGCTCTGGCTGCTTCTGGCCGGCTGGCTTATTCTGCGCTACCAGGACAACATTTTTAACGACCTCGAGCGGAGCGCCTCTGGCAGCAACAGTCCGGCTTTTATGCTCATGTTGACCATAGCACTCTGCTACCTCGTTTATATTTTTATAAGCAAGGCAATCATGAACCGGCGGCTGCAAAATTTCGCCGTACTGTTTGATCATATACCGGTAAGTCCGGGCAGGCTGCAACAGAGCCACCGCCTGTACTGTGTACTCAAGACTACAGCCGCCACCCTGTTGTACCTGCCTTTTTTACTCCAAGCCGGCGGCTTGCTATATTCCCTTGCGCTGTACTCTATAGCCAGTCTCTTGGCAGTGGTCAGCAGCACTACAGCATATCGAATAAAAACTCCGGCCAAGCGTTATATACAATATCGACCGGCGCTGTGGGCACAACTTCTTCTGTTATGTGGCGGCTACGGAGCCATTTTAAGCTACCTGCTGCTGGTACTTTTGTTTGTCGGATTCTGGGCTATCCGCTTCGGCAATGACACTGACACCCGTTGGCTGGCCGGCAGCCTTGCTCTGAATCTTGCCCTGCTGGATACGATCATAGCCATAAATGCTCTGTCTGGTTCGGAATCCAGCCGTTCATGGAACAATGGCAGATTTTTTCTGGCATACCCGCTTCGCTTCAGGCGCTGGCAAACATGGTACTCGTTTGAAGCTTTTCTGTTCTTGCTGTTGCCACGGGCGGCTGCCATCAGCGCGGTTTTCCTGCTGGGCGGCGACTGGGGCAGACTTATCGGTGTTTATCTTGCCAATGCGGCCTTGATCCCCCTGCTTTTCTCGCCGGGTACAAAGCTTACCCTTGTTTATATTTCTTTATTACTGGGCAGTGTATTTGTCTTCGCAATCGGGTTCTCTGCCGGCGCGGCCGCCTGGCCGATACTTGCCGCACTTGGATTATGGTCGGCCCACTCAGATTACGGCATGCTGCCCTATGCCAGCAAAACCACCGCCACTCAGGAGAAAACCTATGCTGCGCTGTAACAATATTGGTTTCCAGTACAACAACAAGCAGGGAATATTTGACCTTAGCCTTAGTCTGGACAGCCCGGGACTCACTGCCCTGATCGGCCGTAACGGAGCAGGCAAAACCACCTTGCTGGATCTGATTTGCGGACGCAAAGTGCCCGCGGCCGGCACAATCAGTGTAAACGGGAAAACCATCGACCCCGAACGTGACGTTGGCTGGAAACGCCAGCTTGGCTTTTGCCCCTCCGGCCAATTATTTGCCGGCATGCTGAGTGTACGTGAAAATTATGAAATGATCAGCTGGCTGCGCTGCGGAAGCAAAAAAGAATGGCAAAAAATCCGGCCGCAGCTAGAGCTGTTCGGCTGCGGCAAGTACCTTGACCAGCCAAGCCAGGAGCTCTCCGCCGGCCAACTACGCCGTGCCATGATACTCAGTGTACTTATCGGCAGTCCAAAACTGGTCATACTCGACGAGCCGGGCAACGATCTGGATATCGAAGGCATATACCTGCTCCGGCAGCTGCTCGCCACTCTGACCGCAGAGCATATCGTACTGGTGTCGACCAACATCCTTGATGTTATCAGAGAATCACCGGCACGTGCAGTATTCCTGGAAGGCGGCCGGCTGGTGCATGACAGCCTGGAGCAAAAACTGCAGGCGGACGCACTGGAAAAACTGTATCGCGATATCATCTGGCTTAAAAAGTGAGGGGTGCCGACCCTAAAAATACACAGCTGCCAGATTAGCCGGCAAGCAATAAAGGAAAAACTCAGTCAGCCGAATCCCCACTACATCAATCCCAACGGGCATGCCGGTACTGCCGCAGTATCGTCTCGTCCTTGGTGACCAGCGGAGCGGCATGCAGGGCGGCGTTGGCGCAGATCAGGCGGTCGAAGGGGTCGCGTGTCCAGGACAGATCCAGAGCCGCTCCAATACAGCAATAACACGTACGATTGCATAAATCAATACGTACGCATTAAGTTAACGCTTCCCCTTATCGCTCGGACTCCATATAATTCCGCAGCAGATGCCCGAACCGCTCCGCCGGCTCGGCATCATTGTGCACCGCCGCCAGCACGCCAATACCCTCCAGCAAAGCCAGGCTCTGCTCGGCGAACAGTGCAGCCTGCTCCCGGCCACGCTCCGGATGCTCTGCAAGATACAGAGTGACCAGGCGGCCCTCTCCTTCGGCCAACTGGCCGAGCAGCAAACCGCGGCGCAGCGGTACCAGCGAAAGCACAAAGCGCAGATAGGCCGAGGCGTCTCCGCACAGGCTGCGCGCCTCTTTTAAGCCTCTGGCATAAGCTTCGGCCAGAGTCTCCAGAAAAGCAGCAACACCGGAGCCGGCCCCACCCGCACCTACTACCGCGCTAACAGCATCGGCAGGCTCGGCCTGAGTGGCCCTATCCACTGGTACTGGCAGATACGCCGTAAAAAAGCGGTCTATACAAGCTTCGAACAGACTGGCCTTGTCCGGAAAATAGTAATAAAAAGCTCCTTTAGACAGGCCGCTGGCCGATACCAGATCGGCCATACTGGTGCCCTCGTAGCCTTTTGCCAGAAACAGGGGAAAGGCCCTGGCGACTATATCTTCTTTGGAAGTTTTCATAACTCTGCTTCACCAACAGCCGGCGCCGGGCGAGCATTCCGAAGCGCCATACAATACACCCGCAGTTTGGCTTCCTGCCTGCCTGTCGAAAGCTGTACGGACTGCAGGAGCTCAAAACCCTGTTTTTCGTACCAGGCCACATTGTTTATGTTTTCAGTATCCAGGGCAAGCCCGGCTGACTCTGCATCTTCCGCCACTGCCGCCAGCAACAACTTCAGCAGACTGGCACCCAGCCCACTGCCCTGATACTGTTTCCTAACACCGATCATGGTAAGGTAGTGCCAGCGGCCGGCCGGCAAGCCTGCGCGCGCTAGCCGGAAGTAGGTATTCATCCTGCGCAGACTGCCGGAAGGGAAGCCCGCCGCCGCAATCGTGGCTTTCACAAACAGCATAACCAGATTGCCGATACCAGCCTGCCGAAAACGATCGGGCTGTTCAAGCAGGCTGCAGGCCACCAGCTGTCCGTCTATGCGGACACCTTCCAGCCGGTCGTCCAGCAGCAAGGCCTGGTCAACAATAAAAGCGAAAAACCGCCGCAATTGCGAGCTAGTACAGCGCGGTCCCATAAAATAAACCGGAGCCGGATCATCAGCAAACGAATCCGCCAACACAGCGATAATTTCGTCCCGGTCAGCCCGGTCCAGCCGAACATATTCAGGCTTCATCGTTGCCTGTCCCGGCGGAAAGCGCGGCAGCACCAAGCCGGTAGTGGTCTACAGCAAAGGCGTAAGCGACCTTTATCATGAACAGCACAGTAACCAGCATGGCCGGTGCTGAAAGTGCCGCAAACACCTTGCCGGCGATAACAAGCGCGCTCAGGCCGACGGCCAGTAATAATCCAGCCACCAGCGGCTGGTCGCTCCGGCCGCTGCGCACATTGACCATACTGGCCGCCAGCAGAGTATAAATGCCAAACCCCAGAACCGGCAGCAGCGGCCAACCCAGCAGCAAAGCGCACAGCGGCAGGTGCCAGTGAATCGCTATGAAGATCCAGCGGTTTTTAGGCCGGCGCGCATAATAATTCGAAGTGCCCTCGCTAAAGTTGGCAACGCAGCCAGCCGCAATGTCAAAGACCAGCAGCAGGCCTGGAGCAAGGACGTACCAAGGCAGAGGCTGGTAAGCAGGATCGCGCAGCAGAGTAAAAATAAAAACGAGCGTAAACACTACACCCCCGAAAAGCACCAGCAGCAGACTGAAAACAGTCTGGCGCTCGCCAAATACATCGTGCAAAGATTTAGGCATGGAAAATGGTTTCATGAAAGCTCCTCATACATGTGCTTTAAAACCGACCGGTTGGTATAATTTAATATGAAAAGCGGATCTTGTCAATAGCACCGACAGCAAACACCTACCTTGACGCTACCATGCAAAGCATGTTTTTATACCACCTTCCCACCCGTTCTTTGCCAATCCTTCACCCGTTAGCCCCGCCAACAGACCGAGGAGAACCCATGTACGGAATAGATTTCGGCACTTCCAACACCGTCGTAACCACCCAGGACGGCACGGCAGCCACCAGCCGCCTGCTGCAGCTTGGCGGCAGCCCCATAATCCCCTCACTACTGTACTTCGAAAAAGACCAGCTGCCCAGCATCGGTTTCGCCGCCATGGACGCCTACAGCGACGCGCTGCAGCGCCACCATGGCAAACTGGCTCTGGAAAAATCCTTCCGCTTCTTCCAGGCCGTAAAGCTTGCGCTCAAAGACCCCAACTTTACCGGCACACGGATTTTCGGGCAGTTCTGGCCGGCAGAATCGCTGGCCGGCCTGTTCTTGAAAGAAGTAAAACGGCAGGCCGACCAGGAAACCGGCCGCAACGAAAGTGCAGTGGTACTCGGGCGGCCGGTTGTATTAGGCGCGACGGCTGAAGAAGACAGCCGTATTCAGAACCGTTTCCGCAAGGCTGCCGAATTTGCTGACTTCAGTGACATACACTTTGTGATGGAACCGGTAGGCGCACTCGTCAGCGCTGCCGTGCCAGAAGGCAATACCCTGATCTTCGACTTCGGCGGCGGCACCCTGGACATCAGTCTGGCCGCAGCTGCGCCGGGAAACTTACGCATTCTTGCCAACGACGGCATCGACCTAGGTGGATATATCATCAACGAACAGCTTTCCCGGCAGCGAATAATTAGTCACTTTGGTTTCTATGGAAAATTCCGCACCATGACCGGCCGCTGGCTGGACATGCCAAAATGGATCACCGACCAGGTAGCCTCATTCTACGCCCTGCCGCTAGCCGAACTGGCCAAAACACGCAGTGCCATCAAGGACCTGATACCCGAAGCCCGACCCGCTGACAAACCTAAACTAAAAGGACTTTTGGAATTCCTCGACCGCAATCTGTCTTTTAGTTTGTTCAACACCATCGACGAAGCCAAAATACAACTGTCGGACAGCAACAGCGCAAGCATCAGCTTTCAGGTAGAACCATACATCCAAATCGCCGAAAGCATCGAACGCGCCTGGTTTGACCACATGCTGACACCGCCGTTGCAAGCAGCAGAAGTTTTGATAACCAGAGTATTGAATACCGCCGGTGTACCGGCAGAATCAGTCAGCCATGTCGTCCGGGTCGGCGGCTCGTCGCGCATTCCGGCCTTCATCACCCTGCTGGAGCGGCTGTTCCCCGGCCGCGTAAACGAAGGTGATGTGTTTACCAGTATCGCCAGCGGCCTGCTGGAAGCACACCGGCTGGGGCTTTCAATGTAATAGTCAAGCAGCCACAACCGTTACTCGAAAAACACCATACTATTATTGATATTTTGGCCAAACTGCAATATAGTTAAACAGCCTTCTATACATGCATTCATCACGAATCCTCCAGGAGACTTTACATGAAAAAAATATTACTATTACTACTTACCGCAACCCTTGTACAGAGCGCTACAGCGCAAGCACTCGAACGCGCGCCTGTACACTATTACTTGAGCGGAGAGCATGATGGCATCATAATAACCATAAACCTGGATCAGTACCTCGCACCTTATGTTCTGGAATTTAAGCGCCTTAATCCGGACACCCCGCTTGAAGATGATTACCGTCGCGATCTTGCCACACGTTTCCTGAAGCCCCTGCAGATTCAGATAGACAATAAATCATCCAGCGCAGTTAATCTTGATGCAAATACCGATGTTTTACTACTAATTGTTAATGAAGGACCATTCCCTTATGATTTAAGTACAGCCAGGCCGATCTACTCCAGGGAACTTGGTGTAAATTCAAAACTCAGCTGCATACTGCCATCACCCTACGTCGATGACAAGGACAGTGTAACCGGATCCAGTATAGCAGAAGCTTCCGCCCTGGGTGAGCTCATCTACATCACCGACCTCGTGATGCAATATTATTATCATGATGACGATAGCCCCATCCAAATTAAGGATTTAATCAGCGGCCTTGAAAATGAAGTCAAAGAAAAAAACATGCTGTTCGGTTTTTATACCATCTCGGCCTTAAACACGGATATTATACTGAACCTGAAAATAAACCTGGAGTAGGCACCACAAACTTCTTCACAACTCCATAGACGCCTTGCCATTCTACCTGCTGGCAGCTTTTCTTCTAATGCGGAGGTGAGTACAAGGGGCATAATTATAAACGGCCAGCTAGCAAGAGCCAAAATAGCGTGGATCCTCAAAGAATGATTTCTGCAATTGACAGAGCTATAGCCGACTTGATAAAAAATCCAGACAATTCTCGATCAGCTCGGCACTGCGCGCGTCATTCTGATAAATTTCTAAAGCGTGTAAACCGCCAGCCTTGAGCGATGAGGATGAGATGTAAATCAGCGTATGGATGCGCACAGACTCCCAGACTACAGGCATGAACACTAGACTAGCCCGGACAGAGCCGAGACTGTTGGCTGCCACTTCGGACAAACACTCGGAAGCGGCGACGGCATGGCCAAGAGCAGGTCGGCTGGTTACCAGGAGCGGCGGCGGCGATACAGCAACGGCTTCAGCCACCGGCGGCTGACCGGCGACCACTGACCCTGGTTCTTGAACAAGATTGGCACGCGCCTGGCAGGCAGTGAGAAGACTGATGCACAAGCTTACAGCAACAATCAGGCAGGGCAGCACCTTTTTCGAGGTAAGACTATGTCGAGTAGTCTGAAAAACCTCAGAACCAGGGTGCTGGAGACAAAAACTTGATCATGAACTGCTGGAGCGTACCGATGTTAACAGGCTTGCTAATTACTTCATCCATACCGGAATTCAGACACTGGACCCTGTCCTCCAGGTAACTGTTAGCCGTCAGAGCGATAATCGGCACATGCTCCCACTGCATGTGCGCCTCCCATGCACGCACACCCTCAGCGGCTTCATAACCATTCATGACCGGCATTTGGCAATCCATGAGAACAAGATCAGGCCGTATACCTTGCTGAAACAGGTCAAGGAGCTCTTTGCCGTTTTCGAAAATAACGTAGTGCATACCAAATTTGCGTAAAATAGCCGCTACAAATATCTGATTTACGGAAATATCTTCGGCTACCCAGACAAGTCGCCCCTTTAAAATTTCTAATGCTGAAACATCATCAGTAGCCAAAGGCGGTGGCAGGGGTATAGCATGGTCATAAGGTAGCGCAGGTATACGGAACCAGAAGGTAGACCCTTCGCCATAGCACGAGCTTGCGCCGGCCGTACCACCCATCAACTCCGCCAGCTTGAGCACTATGGAAAGCCCCAGACCGGTGCCACCAAATTCCCGGGTTGTAGAAGCATCCACCTGGGTAAAAAGCTTGAACAGACGGTTCATTTTTTCCGGCGGCACTCCGATACCGGTATCTGCAACGGAAAATTCCAGGAAAACGGCAGTATCCGCCACTTGCTCCGACACCCCCAGAGTTACAGAACCGGAATGTGTAAATTTAATGGCATTGCTTACCAGGTTTGTAAACATCTGCCGTATTCTGGCTGGATCGGAAGTATACGTTTCATGTTTCAAAGGTAAGGATTTTATGTGCAATGCGAGGCCTTTTGCCCTGGCTTGCCCCTCGAATAAACTGCTCAGCTCAGCTACAACTTTCAGCGGCGACATTGGAATGTTCTCGAATTCTATCTGGCCTGACTCCACTTTGGAAAGCTCCAGAATGTCGTTTAATAAAGTCAACAAAGTATTACCTGAATTATAAATAACTTCCGTATAGGAGTCACGCTGGGCCTGATCAAGCTCTCCACCCATCAGAAGCTGAGCCATGCCCAGCAGACCATTCAACGGTGTGCGGATTTCGTGGGACATGGTGGCCAAAAACCGGCTCTTGGCTTGATTGGCCTGATCTGCAAGCTCCTTGGCGATTCTGAGCTCCGCCAGGGCATCCTGGGCTCTGGTTACCGCAGCTGCCAGAATGCCGGTTATTTCACGGTTATACGCCACATTGACAGCATCCTGCACCGCCAATCCCCGGTAGCGCCACAACAGTGTCTGAACTTCTTCTGAGGTCCAATCCTGGGCGGGTATCGCATTAGCCAGCTTGGCATCAACCCTTGCACTGATTTTTACGTCTTTTAGACGAAAGTACACGGTTATCATGGTCCGGGTAAAACGGGGATTGGCCACATAAGGCTCAGAAGCAATAGTCACATCTACATATTCAAGATCGTCGAAAAGGATGCACCCTCCAAAAAAGACGCCGCGCAGGTACTCGCCCTTCAGTGCCATCACGTTTTCATAAACCGCAATACCTTCTTCAAGATCAATCCGGGTCAGATTGCACCAGCCGATCTGATCAGGCGTGCCACCGGTAACTACAGAATTATAGCCTCCGCTGGCCTGATTGGCGTACAGCCAGTCAAGCGTAGAATGAATCATCTGCTTGCCCGGTCCCTGTTCGTACCAAATACGCAAAAATTGTTTTCCGGCTTCGAACAAAACCGTAGGTGAAGGCATGCTATGCTCAATTATGTCGAGGGTATCTGTCAACGCAGCATAAGGATACCAAGCGGTTGGCTGCAAATCCTCAGAACTCAGGTCAAAGCTGCCCGGAGGAAGAATGTTCAAGTTCTGGAACGAATACCGCAACCCCAACAGAAATGACCCGGCAACCATTCCATCTTCCTGGTTCTTGGAAACCGCTGAACTCTGACCCATTGTGGCACCCATACCTAGATCATAATACAGGTTGCACAACTCTACAACATTTTAACTTGCCATTTCACACACGTTGCCGCAACGCCGCAGACGCCCCGCTATTCTTCCAGTTTGCAGCTTTTCTTCAATAGCGGGAGTGGATGCAAGGCGCAAAAGAGTTTGGGAGACGAAGCTGTGCTCTCGCACAGCGAGCCTCACAAACACTTTTGCAACGCCGCAGACGCCCCGCTATTGAAGAAAAGCCTCGAGCCCTTGTAGCCAGGCTTACCACGACACAAAATCCACATGCTTACCGTTGCTTCCTTCCGGACCTGGCGGGGTTAGGCACTGATTTTTGCGTGGGGCCTGGCTACAAACGCTCGAGGCTTGCAGCAGATAATGATATCGGGGGATTCGAATCCCCCTGAGCGACTACGGTCAGCTAAATCAACTGACAGTGGTTTATAACCCAACAGTCTTCAATAAAGGTCTACGGAGAGAGGGGGATTCGAACCCCCGGTGCCTTGTGGGCACGCACGCTTTCCAAGCGTGGACCTTAAACCTCTCGGACATCTCTCCAATAATCAAATTCCATATTTTTAACTTAACAGTTGTCATTACCAGCCGGGGGATTCGGTTTTCGGCGCTCACTTCGTGTTCGCTTGAAAACCCGCCTCAGCCCCTGCCGGCGACATCGTGTCGCCTTGTCCTCCCGTTGGTCGGCGGGGCTTCGGTTCGAATACCCCTGACGCTTCGTACGGTCGGTTTTCTCCATACTGGCTACGGTTTCATGCTTTCAGCAGCAACTTTTGCCTACGGAGAGAGGGGGATTCGAACCCCCGGAACCCGCGAGGGTTCAACGGTTTTCGAGACCGCCCGATTCAACCGCTCTCGCATCTCTCCCGAATAAAAAACAACCTTTTCAGAACACTCGCAAAAGTGTAACCGAAAAGGTATTGAGGCTAAGAGGATTCGAACCTCCGACCTTCAGATCCGCAATCTGACGCTCTATCCAGCTGAGCTATAACCTCATGCACAAAACAAACCACACTAAACTTCGTAAGGTCAGCTAGGCTGCCCTTACGGGGGGGATTCGGTTTTCCGCGCATGCATCCTGCATGCTTGAAAACCCGCCTCGTCCCCTGCCGGCGACATCGTGTCGCCTTGTCCTCCCGTTGGTCGGCGAGGACTCGGTTCGAATCCCCTAAATACCTTCGGGCGGTCAATATAAACAAAACAGATACAAAACACCGCTTTCGGCGGCATATGCATCCTACGGAGAGGGGGGGATTCGAACCCCCGGTACCCTTTTGGGGCACAACTCCTTAGCAGGGAGCCCGATTCGGCCGCTCTCGCACCTCTCCAAACAGCGTACGGAACCAAGAGCGCTCCGTTTCGCAGAAAATCCGGTTGATGGGGGTCAGCCGGGTTTTCGTACGGAGCAGGGGGGATTCGAACCCCCGGTACCTCGCGGCACAACGGTTTTCAAGACCGCCTCCTTAAACCACTCGGACACCGCTCCAATCCGTGGACTCGAATATAGAAGAAAAGGGCCTGGTTTGTCAACGGGTATGACTGTTTATCAGACAATTGACACATTTTTATTGACAGCTCAAGAAAGCTCCGTTACAGTGCCGAGATAATTTTATTGAATTGCACAGTTCTTGCTGACAAAAAGGGTATACACTGCGTTATGTCTATGAACAGCTATTGTGTCCGTTCGATAAATACCCCCAAATTGGAGAGTGTAATGAAATCAATTTTCAAAGTTTTATTAGTGGTCGGTTTGCTCGCGGCTCTATCCTCTTGCAGCTTATTCCCAGACAAACCAGACCTCGCCGCACCTGACCAACTCACTATCACTGCCCTGGGCGAATCCATGACAATCAGCTGGGACGCAGTTAGCGACGCCACAAGCTACGATCTGTATTATACTGATGACGGCACCAGCCCCAGCATTAGTTCCTCTGTCCTTTCTGATGTTACCACGCCATATACACATGCAGCTCTGGATGAAACCAAAACCTACAAATATATGCTGCGCGCTAAAGCAGACGGCTTTTCTCCATCCAGCTCGCCTGTAAGCGAAGGATACCGGCCGGAACCCATGCTGCATATCACGGTTACCGCAACTGGCTATGCCAACCAGACACTACTGCTATACATGTTTGACACGGCAATATCCGGCGACCCCATAACTACAGAAATTGTTGCTGGAACTACAGATAGTAATGGAGTTTGTGTTCTGCACGGTACTATGGATTATAACCTCAAGCCCGGCTACACTATTGTTAAAGATCTAGATGTCGATGGAGTAATGAGTACGGATGATCTGGTTTGGGGAGCTGGCGGAGGTAGCTTCACCTACAAGACGTATGCTAATCCACCAGTCAACAGCTGGGCTTCTACCGTTGACTGGAATAATTGGACAGAAACAGATCCTCAAACAAACCCCTACTAAACCCTCATATTGACCACTACGAAAAACACCGACCCCAATCAGGCCGGTGTTTTTTATCCCTTTTTATAGCTGAAACTTACCCCTCTATTGCCTTTTCGATCAACTCGATGAGCACTGGCGCAAGCTGCTTTTTGCGCGACAGCACGTCTTTCAGCTCGAACACGCAGGGTTCCAGGCGCGGGTAGCGCAGCAATGAGAGCATTTCCTTGTCACCCTGGAAAAACAGGATACTGGTAAGCTCGGTGATATCTGTGACCATCAGCGCGCTGAAGTACAGTCCCTTGGCCTTACGGTGCTGCTCCAGGCATTGCAGCAGTTCGGCACTGCGCTCCACCAATTCCTCGGGCGCGTCCACCTCCACCTGACTGATGGAAAAGTCCTTGCCGGCGGCGTTGTACTGCTTCATGTCCATGTTGACTATTTCGTCTACCGGTTTGCGCGAGATCAGGCTGGCCGAGCCCATGATGTCCCGGCCGAATTCTTCGATTTCCAGGTCGCTGATGTTGGCCAGGTACTCGGCGATGTCCATGTCCAGCGTGGTGGTGGTGGCCGATTTGAGCACCAGAGTGTCGGAGAGGATGCCGGCCAGTAATATAGAAGAAATGGGCCGGGGAATGGGTATTTTGGCCTCGCGGTACATGTCGGCAATGATGGTACTGGTTGACCCTACCACCCGGTTAATAAAGGTGATGGGATAGCGGGTGGCAAAGGAGCCCAGGCGATGGTGATCGATAACCTCCTGGATGCGGTAGTGTTCGGCTCCGTCCACAGCCTGGGACAATTCATTGTGGTCTACCAGAATAAGTGACACGTTGGGTTCGCGGATCAGGTCGCTCTCGGTAAAAAGCCCCACCACCCGGCCATCTTCGTCTACGACCGGCACGGAGCGGCTGGGCGAGGCGTTGACTGCCTCGCGGGCCTTTTTCATGGATTCGTGCAAAGGTATGCTGCGGATGGAGGTGTCACCCATGGTCTCTACCGGTGTGGAATAAATTACCAGCAAGGAGGTGCTGGAGGTATCGTAGGGCGAAACCATCACCGAAACCTTGTTCTTTTCGGCCAGGGCCTTCAACTCCTTGTCCAGAAGAGCGCCATTGGTGATGAGCAGCAGGCGTACCTTCGATTCGATGGCATAACGCTGCACATCCACCCGGTCGCCCACAATAACGATGGCGTTGGAGGCGTCTTCGGCATTCAGATGCTGTTTAAAGGTATCGAGCTCTAGGGCGGCTACCAGGATGCGCGCCTTGAACTGGTCCTCCGGATTGAACACGTTTACCGGCTGGGCCTTTATGGTGGCCATCAGGCGGCCGACACTGGTTGGAATGATGGCTTTTTTGTGCGGATTGATCTTTTTAAGGATGTTCTGGGCAAAAGAGCTGTAATGCAGCATAGCCCGGTAACGGCCGTCCGAGTCCACGATGGGCAGGGCTTTCTGGTTGCCGGAGTTCATCAGCGACAGGGCGTCCCACAGCGGGGTGCCGCGATCCACCAGTTGTGGAGCTGAACCCAGGTAATATTCCACCTTGGGCAGCAGATCGGGCAAAAAAATCGGGAAAGGTACCTTAAAGCGCTCGAATATGTACTCGGCCTGGGGGTTCATCTTGCCGGCGCGGGCGGCAACACAATTGGCCTGCCCCAGTTCGCGCTTCAGGTGCGCGTAGGCGGTGGCGGCTACCACCGAGTCGGTATCAGGGTTCTTGTGCCCAAGCACGTAAACAGTCGGGTTCATGCATTTCTCCTGTGCTTCAGCTACAACGCTGACAGCCTTGCTGTGGCAGCCTGCAGCCTGCGGTGGCAGGCAGCGGATTGCGCAGCGGGCGGCTATATTGTACTATCCGGACAGGCAGCTGGTCAAACTACTAGCCATAGCGCCAGAGACAATTCCGCAGGGGGCATCGAGCCCGTTTGCGCTCCGGCCATGGTCGCGCTGCCACGGGAACAACGGCAAAGGCTGATGCTCCCGCCAACTCTAGCAAGGATAGCGTTTTGATTCAACTGTATGTTTTTTTGGGAAACCACGGGCAGCAATACCGCAACACCCGACACAATGTGGCCTGGCAGTTTCTGGACAGCCTGGGCTGTGTGTCCGGCCTTACTTGGCGACGCGGTTTTAAGGGGCAGTGGACCGAAATGGCCAGCCCGGCCGGCAAGGTATGGCTCTTGATGCCGGAAACCTACATGAACCTGTCGGGCACCAGCGTGGCGGAGTTTGCCCGCTTTTACAAGGTACCTCCCACCGACATTCTGGTGGTGCATGACGATCTGGAACTGGGCTTCGGCTTTTTCGGCTTTAAGACCGGCGGCGGTCTGGGCGGCCACAACGGCCTGCGCTCCATGAAAGACAATCTGGGCACGCCTGACTACCAGCGGCTGCGTATCGGCATCGGCCGGCCGAACCATACCGACATTTCCGGCTATGTGCTGTCGGACTTTAGCCGCGATGAGCGCGAAAAGTTGGACTGCGGCATCTTCCCGGCAGCCGAGCGGGCTTTTACGGTCTGCCTGAACGAAGGATTTGACAAAGCGCTGGACCAGTTTAAAAAAGTTAACGCACTGGTATAACAGGTTCACCGACGGGCCACAGGCAAGTTTATCAGCCCAAGGTCAACCCAGAATCAGGCGAACCGTCGTGCCCTTCCCTTCAGCGCTTTCCAGCTGCACCTGCCAACCCAGACTAGTGGCGAACTTGCGTACCAGGAACAAACCGATACCGCTGCCGCCGCCGAGCGGCCGGGCGGTAAAAAACAGGTCAAAAGCGCGGGCGGCCTGTTCGGCCGGCATGCCGCAGCCGCTGTCGCTTACTTCCAGCACCCAGGGTGTTTCGTCCTGCCGCAACCGTACCTGCACCTCACCTTCCGGGCCGGTAGCCAATAGAGCGTTAGCCAGCAGATTGTTCAGAATCTGCCGCAGGATGCCAGAATCTGCCTGAATTTCGGCCCTGGCGGCCACAGCTACAATAACGGATGGAAGCTTGCCGCCATCCGTTCTAGCCGGGTCGCCCGACCCTTCGACTGCCTGCAGGTCGTGCAAAACACGCTCCAGCAACGGCCGCAACGACACGGCGGTTTTTTCCACCGGTACATCACGGATTACCGCATTAAGATTGCCGATAACCGTCTGAATCTCCTGCACATTTCCCTGCAGATAATCCAGATGCCGCCCGATTACTTCATTATTACGCAAATCCGAGGCGGCCAGTTCTTTGCGGATAATGCTGAGCGGACCGCTGATGCCGCTCAGTGGATTAAATATTTCGTGTGAAATTCCACTAACAAGGGTACCAAGCACGGCCAGCTTGTCTTTCTCGTACTGCAGCTCGCGAGCCTGCTGCAGTTCGGACGTCCGCTTTTCCACCAGCTGCTCAAGGCTACGGTTCAGCCTATCCAAAGAGCGATAGGCTGCCGAAAAACGCCTGGCCATAATAAATGATTCACATAAAATAAATACAAAAAGCCCCGCCGGAGCAAATGGCCCCAGCGGATTGCCAGCAAACAGCTTGCGGTCGGCTGCCATATCGTACAAGATGGCGGCGAGCAACACAAGAAAACCGGCGAAAGACAGTAGACTGCCACTGCGGCCCTTAAGCAAAGCCCGCACCATGACATACAAAGACAGCAGGGCATAACACAGCACCACTACATAAAAGGGGGTCAACAGATGCAGGGTAAAAAATTTGACTGGTGCGAAAAGCGGGACCAGCAGCAAACCTGCCCCGGGAAAAACCGCTAAACGGGAAAACCTGCGGTTTAGTATATCCGGAAGGGCAAATTGGATAAACAGAAAAAACAGCGGCACCGCCGCCACTAGCGAAGCATACTGCAGGCGGATTCCCGCAGCCAGCGGAAACCAGGGCAACAGGATAAAAAACAAATATTCACCATTAAAAAGGTACCACAAGGAAATACTGCCACAGAACAGGGCAAACCAAAATGCAGCCCATTCGCTGCGACGATTAAAAAATATAAATAGATGATACACAGCCATTATCAGAATCGCGCCCGTCAGAAACAATTCCGTACCAAAGAAACCGCTTACAAAACCCTGCATTTGATCTGGCAGGCCCAAATAAATATTATTGGTAAGTCCACCCCACTTGTGGGTGTAATTGGCTATCTGAAAGACCAGCTCTAACTCGGCACTGTCAGCATAAAAATGAACCAACCGCGGCAGTCGCTGACCCCGGTATTGCCCGGCAGCGGTTGCCACAGTCCCGTTTTGGGCGAGCTTCTGCCCATTAACCCAAAAAATATAAGCAGAATCCTGATTCTGCATGTAAAAACTGTAAATCTGGCCAGCTTCCGGCAGCTGTACATACGCCCGGTAGGTGGCATACCCGTCCGGCCCCAGTGGCTGTCCGTCCGCCAGCAGGCTGTTCCAGGCCGTTCCTCCGGGCTGCAGATACGGCTTCGCTTGCGCCCGCCCGGCAGCAAAATCGGCCGGCTCATACAACTGACGCCAATACAGTTCCCATTGGTTACCCAACAGCCGGGCCGGACCTCTGCGGGCAAAATCCCAGCCGGACAAATCCAACAAAGTGGAGTCGCCGGGCTCTACCAGCACCGGCACTACATTGACAGAACAAGAAGCAACATAGGCAGACAAATACAAAACGGCCAGCAATCCGGCAGCACTTATCATACATAAACGCCAACGGGTGCGGCTCACTGGTTCCGCCGCTCCTGAATACGGTAAAAACGGTCTTTGGGAATACCGGTACGTCGCGCGGCTTCCATTACTTTTCCCTCACACTGATCCAGTATGCTTTCCAGCACCGCCCGCTCCAGCTGATTTATACTGCGGCCGGAGTCCATCATGATGCTGGCAATCTGGGTTACTGCTACCAGAAAAGCGTCATCCGTCTGATCCCGGGCCATTGCGGTAAGGCAGGGAAAATCGGTGGCAGTCAGCAGGGTCAGGCGGCGGTCCTTCAGCATCACCACCCGCTTAATTACATTATCCAACTCGCGCACGTTTCCCGGCCAGCTGTATGAACACAGTAATTTTAAAGCCTCTGGACTTACATCCAGCACCGGCCGCCCGAATAGCCGGCAGCTGTGCCGCACCAGATTAAGCACATGCATGGGCAGATCCACCGGCCGGTTTTTCAGCTCAGGCAGATCCAAATGCACTGTGGCGATGCGGTAAAAAAGGTCGCGGCGGAATTCGCGGCCGCTCAACAGATCCAGCGGCCGGTTGGTGGCGCTGATAAGGCGGAAATTTACCGGAATGGTTTCGGTACCGCCAACCCGCTCCACACATTTTTCTTCAACAACATGCAGCAAGCGGGTCTGTAAATCAGGCGGCAGTTCGCCAATTTCGTTCAGGAACAAGGTGCCGCCGTCAGCTAGCTCTATCCGACCGGGCTTGCGCTTCTCGGCACCGGAAAAGGCTCCCTTCTCGTAACCGAACAACTCACTCTCTATCAGCGTAGCCGGAATAGCACCGCAATTAATTTTTATAAACGGCCGGTCATGTCTCAAACTCAGGCGGTGCAGCTGCCGGGCCAGCACATCCTTGCCGGTACCGGTAGCCCCGGTTATCAGAATATTCTCATCGGTAGGGGCGGCCAGTTCCCCCTGACCCCAGACTTCTGCCAGGTCGCCATACTGGCCCACAAACTGAAAATCGCCATCATCGCCCTGGGCAAGAAGCTGATAAATCGAATCCAGCCGTTCCTGCTCAGCCTTTTCCTGCCCGCAGAGCGCGGCAATCCCGTCCAGCAACTCCTTTAAAAACGGCAGGTCCAGCGGCTTCTCCAGTACCTTGTACACCAGTCCAGTGTTCAGCAATTCCTTCAGCAGTTCCTTGTCAGCCCAGGCCGTAAGCAGAATTCCGAAGCGATAGGCATGCTGCTGCTGCGCCTGTCGCAACAGTTCCAGACCGCTCAGTCCGGGCATGCGGTAGTCAACAATCAGAATATCCACCGGATTCGCGCAGAGCGCTTGCAGGGCGGCCTGTGGATCAGTTTCGCCGGAACAGGCGTAGCTATCATCCAGATAATCACAGATACCATCCACGATGTAGCGCTCGTCATCCACACAAAACAGGGAATAAGACGCCATACCCCGCACCTCCGCAATCAAGCGCAATTCCGCACACAACATCAGTACCTTTGCTCAAACAGTATAGCGCAGTACTTCTCATTTTGCGACGAAAATTCGCAAATTACGACAAAAATATTGACCAGGGGGACCAGCCTTCCGCCGGCAACTTATATTTCCATATTATACAAGTAATAAAAATTTTCACCTAGCGCACTGTCCTGGCACAGTTAATGCTAACTATTAAGCAGAAAGAAGTGGCAGGAGTTCCAAATGCATGAAAAAAGTATCAGAAAAGTTATTGCCGGCAGCCTTCTCATAGTCTGCGCCAGCTTTGGTTTTACCCAGACCGCCAACCGCCTGATGGTGCAAGCCCTGCCTTACGGCAGCCTGCCGCTGGGCTCCAGTGCCGGAATTTTTACACTGGGCGCCGGCATAGAAGCCTCCGCCACCTACCAACCCTCTTTTACCGGCAATTTCGGCCTCAAAGCCGGCACAGCCTACCTGAACCTGCCACTGGCCGCCACCGGTTCCGAAAGCGCCGTCTGGTCCATCAGCGGTTTTGCCGGACCAGTTTTCCGCCTTCCGCTTGGTGATCGGCTCTCGCTCTTCGCCGAAGGCTTGGCCGGCTATTACCAGTGGGATGCCAGCGGCTGGGATGCCGGCGAAAATGCTGGCGGCGGCTTTGTGGCGGCCGCCAGCGCCGGGGCCCTGTTCCGCATCGCCGGAGCCTTTACCATGGGAGCCGGCGTCAGCTACGACTATTACGACAAACTATACAACGGCCTGCGCCTGCAGCTGTCGGTAACCCTGGATCTGCCCGGCCTGGCCGGCGAACGCAGCAGCATCGAAATCCGCGAAATACGCTTGATGCCACTGTTCCCGGTATTATACAGTTATTACACCAGGCAGCCGATTGGTACAGCCGTAGTGGTAAACACCGGCAAAAAACCAATAGAGGACATTAGCGTCCAGTTCTTTACCGAGCGCTACATGGACAACCCCATGACCGTAGGCGAAAAAATCAGCCTGCAGCCCGGCGAAGAAAAGACCGTGGAACTGTATGCCCTATTCAACGACCGGCCCATGGAAATAACCGAAGGCGTACAGGCCTCGGCAAGAGTCAGCAGCAGCTACCAGGGCAGTAAAACAATATTCACCTCGGAGAACAGCGGCATCCTGGAGTTCCGCAACCGCAACGCCCTTACCTGGGACGACGACCGCAAAATCGTCTCTTTCATAACCGCCAAAGATCCGGAAATTATGAACTTTGCCAAAAACGTCAGCTCCTGGCTGCAAGGCGTCAAGAATAGCGCCATCGACGAAAACCTGCAGAAAGCCATGGCTATCTTCGAAGCAGTAAAAGCCTATGGCATACATTACGAGATTGATCCCACCACCCCATTCAGCGAATTCTCGGAGAATCAGGCGGTAATAGACTTTTTGCAGTTTCCGCGCCAGACCCTGCAGTTTACCAACGGCGACTGCGACGACTTAAGTGCCCTGTACACCGCCCTGCTGGAAGCCATCGGCGTAGAAACTGCCTTTATTACTGTACCCGGCCACATCTATGCGGCCGTTGCCCTTAAAAGCAACCCGACCGAAGCCCGCCGTAATTTCCGCGACAGCGCGGAATTAATCATAACAGAAGACAAAGCCTGGCTGCCGGTAGAAATCACCCTGTTCCAGGACAGCTTCGAAAAAGCCTGGCAGGCCGGTGCTAAGCAGTGGCGCGAACACAGCGTATCCGATGCCGCCCGTTTATATCCAGTACACGAAGCCTGGGGGGTCTACCAGCCGGTGGCCCTAAGCGGCAGCGACAGCCGCATCAGCCTACCCGACCGCCAGAACGTCAGCGATGCACTGCAGGCGACCCTCA
>JAHIWF010000359.1 GCA_018815555.1 Spirochaetota bacterium
CCTGCGCCGCATAACCAAAAATCCCGAGCTGCGCTTTACAGTGGGAGAAAGCCGTGAGGCTTCTCCAGCCAGCAAAACAACAGGACCATCCTGGGAAGCAGTCAGCACTGCTATCCGTCAAACCTGGCCGGAAGTCGTCGTTACACCCTACCTGATGCTGGCAGCTACTGATTCAAGGCATTTCTGTGCTATTTCCGACTGTGTACTGCGCTTCTCGGCAATGCGCCTGTCCAAAGAGGAGCTGGACCTGATCCATGGCCATGATGAGCGAATTACCATAAACAATCTTATGGAAACCGTCAACTTCTATCTGAACTTGGTAGAAGCCCTATAAAAAACAAAACCCGGTCACTTTGGACCGGGTTTTGCTTTAATAAAATCAACTGTTATAAAAACTCTATTTCCGGTTCTTTAATAAATCCGCAAAGGGATTATAGCTGGTACCGTCATCATCGGCTTCTGATCGCCCACCGCCGGCACCACCACCCCGCTGCGCACCGCCACTATAACCAGAAGACGGTTTGCGGCTGCTGTACGGATTTGCACCGCCAGCCGGCCGCGCCCCGGAGGCAGCCGCGGATGAAGAACCAGAAGCCGCAGAACCGGCCGCAGCCGCCCCGCCCTCTCCGGCCTTCTTAACCACCACTACCTTGCGGCCGCCGGAACTGCCCTGCCCTCCCGACTCACTTTTCAGCGACAGACCAATTCGCTTACGTACCGGATCCAGACTAATAATGCGGAATTCCTTCATGTCGCCAACTTTCAGCAGTTCCATCGGATCGCTGATGAAATGGTCAGCCATTTCGGACACATGAATCAACGCGCTTTCCTTGATGCCGATATCCACAAAAGCGCCAAAATCTACCACATTCTTTATTTTACCGCGAACCTTCATGCCCTCGCGCAGATCGTTAAAGCTGATTACACCCTGTTGCAGAATGGGCTTGGGCAGATCTTCACGCGGATCACGGTTCGGCTTTTTCAGCTCCAGAATAATATCGTCCAGGGTAGTTTCACCTACGCTGTACTTGTCCTTCAGAGCTTTGCGCTGTTCATGGCTCAACTCTGCTCCTGCCTGCAGAATCGGCAGAACTTCCGAGGCCAGCGGATAGTTCTCCGGATGCACCCAGGTACGGTCCAGCGGATTGGGACTCTCCAGAATTTTCAGGAAGCCGGCACACTGCTCAAACGACTTCTCCCCCATACCGGAAATTTTCTTCAATTCATCACGGTTCATTATCTTGCCATTTTCGTCTCGATACTTGATGATCTTTTTGGCAAGTGAAGTATTGATGCCGGAAATATATTTAAGCAAGGAATGACTGGCAGTATTCAGGTTTACGCCAACCCGGTTAACTACCGATTCTACTACTTCGTCTACACTTTCGCCCAGGCGTTTCTGGTTTACATCATGCTGGTACAACCCGACGCCGATAGATTTCGGATCGATCTTTACCAACTCAGCCAGCGGATCCTGCAGCCGGCGACCGATGGAAATAGCGCCGCGAATGGTCAGGTCCAGCTCCGGGAACTCCTCACGGGCTACATCACTGGCCGAATACACCGATGCACCGTCCTCGTCCACCAGCGTAAACTTTACATCCAGACTGTTTTCGCTGATACAGTCGGCAACCAGATGGGCTACTTCCTGACAGGCCGTACCGTTACCGATAGCCACCAGCTGCAACTTATATTCCTGAATAGCCCGGGCTACCGCTTTTTTGCCTTCTTCCGGTTTGGTTTCCTGATTAATAACAAAATAACCCAGGAATTTTCCGGTCTCGTCGATGGCCGCACATTTTGTACCGGTGCGGATACCGGGATCTATACCCAGCACCCGGGTACCTTTAATCGGCGGCGACATCAGCAGATTCTTCAGGTTTTCGCCAAACACACTGATGCCGTGGTTATCGGCCGAATCGGTGGCATCCGAACGGATTTCGCGCAACACAGCCGGCGAAACCAGCCGTTGAACCGATTCGGTAATGGCTGTCCGGTGGTAATCATTGTGCAGCGTATAGCGGTCTTGCAGACGAGCCGCAGCACCGTCTTCATCTACTTCCAGTGTAACTGAAAGTTCACCCTCGCGCTCGCCACGGTTTATGGCCAGCACCCGGTGCGCCTTTAGCGTACCCAGCTGCTCGGCATAATCCCAGTACATCTGGTAAGTACTGCCTTCTTTTTTCTTTTCGTCGCCCACTCCGCTTACTTTCAGCGTGCCGGCAGCCAAATAATATTTCTTTATTATGGCGCGGTTTTCCGGATCCTGCGATACTCGCTCGGCAATAATGTCTATTGCACCCTGTATCGCATCAGCGGCGCTGGCCACCGACAGTTCGGGATTATCATTGTCTTCGCGTACAAATTCGGGGGCCTTGGCCTCAACTTCGGCTGTACTGCCGCTCATGATCAGCTCGGCCAGCGGCTCCAGACCACGCTCTACAGCTATCATACCGCGGGTCTTTTTCTTGCGTTTGTACGGAGCATAAATATCTTCGATTTCGGTTAGCGTACTGCATTTGTTAATATTGACGAACAGGTCATCGGTCAGCTTGCCCTGGCCGAAAATTGCCTGAATAACCTCGATACGGCGGGTTTCCAGGTTTACCAGAGAACCGTGGCGATGCACCACGTCCCGTACCTGCACTTCGTCGAGATTACCGGTTCGCTCCTTGCGGTAGCGGCTGATAAAGGGCACAGTACTGCCCTCAGCAGTCAATTCAATAACCGCCGCCGCCTGGCTGACCCGGATGTTCAACTCGGTGGCAATTTTGTTCAGAAGGTCGGCCTGACTCACATTCAGACCGCTGATAAATTCTTCAGTCAACTGCATGGCTTATCCTTGTACCTGTTTTCGAATTTCAGTTAGCAGACCATCGGGGCTGAAACCTCCCAAATAGCAAATCTTACCGTCTATACAAATGACCGGATCCAGTTCGGCCATGGACAGAATGCGCTGGACATCAGCATTGCGGCTGATATTATCCGGTGTAGCCTCCAGAAATTCAGCCGACCAGTCCGGTGCCAATCCGGTACTCTGCAGCAACGCAGTAAAATCGGCAAACAAATCAATTGTACGCTTCTTGGCCGAAGGAGCGCAGGACGCGCATTCACTCTCATGACTACTGCAGCCGAAGCACAATTCCTTCTCGGCCCGGCCATACACTTCGATATGGTGTTTATAAGTTGGTTTCATACGGATGCCTACATTACGGCCTGAAGCCGGAAAAATCAAGATGGAAAAAGCCCTAAGTTACAGCTTTTTACATTCACCGCCAGTGTTCTTTGCTTATTTGCCGCTCTTCTTGAGCGTCTCTGCCAGGGAACTTAAAATGGTACGGAATCCGGCATCCTCCACCTTGTCTATTACCTCAGCGATGCTCCCCGCCCGCTCTTCAGATTCCTGTTGACCAGGTAGTTCCGCTTTTTCCGCTTCACTGTTATTTTTCCCGGCTTGTTTGGCAGACCTTCGGACAACAGTTCCGGGCAGGGAAGTATCAGCTGCCGTACGGAATGCTATGCTGCGTATCTTTAAGGACGGAAAACGCCGCTGAATAGCCTTCAGCAGCCGTGCCTGGTCAAACTGCATACGCTGAATCCATCCGGGATGGTCAGCCTCAACCAGAACCGTACCGTTACGCACATCTACCGGACGGGCATGTGCACTGTAAAAATCGCCGGCGATACTGCTCCACGAAGCATAAAAATCAGTCCACCCTTTAGCATCTTCTGCATTTTGTGGCTGAATGATGCGGCTAATGAGTTCAGAAGCCTTATGTACCGGTAAATCGTCCATCTTCTGTCCAGTATACAATGGTATCGCGCTTTATATAATCCCTGAATGGTTCGCCGGGCAGAAAGGTAAAAAATGACTGCTCGGCTTCCGGCAGGTTGACCATGAAGCGTTTGCGCTTTTCCGGATCCAGTTCCAGCAGAACATCATCCAGCAGCAAGAGAGGTTTTCGCCCGCTGGCGGCTGTAAAATATTCAGCCTGAGCTATGCGCAGCACCAGCGACATCAAGCGTTTCTGCCCGGTGGACGCCCGCTGGGCATAATCACCTGGCCCGTCAATAAAGCTATAGCGGTCACGATGCGGGCCACTGGTACTGGTACCGAGCAGCAAATCCCGTTCGCGGTTTAAAGCCAGCTGCGAACATATCTGGTCAACTGTGTCGTATTTCCAGGAACTTTTGTACTCGATACGAACTTCGCGACCAAGCAGCGAAATCCGTTCATGACAGTCGCTAAAAGTGCTGTTAAACCCGTCTACCAGTGCCGTCCGTTCCGTCTGCAAATACAAACCATACGTTGCCAGCTGATAATCATAAATATCCAGCAAATCCATTACCCGGTCTTTAAGGGCCTGATTGCGCAGCTTTAGTACTTTTTTATAATTGCGCAAAGAATCTATATATGAAGCTTTAATCAGTCCGGCAGTCTGGTCAAAAAAAAAGCGTCTCCGTTCCGGCTCACCCTGCACAAAATCCATATCCTCATGACAGAAAACAATCGCCGGGTAGCGTTCCACCAGATACTTGCGGTCATATACAGGCTTGTCATTTTCCTTTATTGATTTCCCTTTTTTACTCCACTGGATTTTTAAAACATCAGTAAACGCCGCAGATTCAGTCTTTTCATCAAGCCTGTCAGTCCAGCTGCCTTTCAGCTGCCAGCTTTTTTTTCCAGAACATACCGCCTCGGCATCAGTACCGCGCCTAAAGGAAGAACCATAACAGAGGGTATACAAGGCATCCAGAATATTACTTTTGCCTTGTCCATTTTCACCTATAAAAAATACAAAAGAGGCGCCCGTTGCTATGGCGCCTCCTTCAAGATTGCGATAATCGGCAGTTTCGATTTCCAAAAAGGCCATTTATGCCTGATCAACCGACATGGGCATCAGAATATGGAAGTAAGAACTGTCTTCTTCCGGTGCAATGGTAACCGCCCGTGAATTTTCGGTATACAAAATCCGGATTGTTTCATCACGCATAACCTTCAATGGATCTTCCACATATTTATAATTCAGCGCCAGAATAGTTTTAGGACCGGCATAACTGCATACGATTTCTTCGCGGGCTGTTCCAACCTCTGATTCTTCCGAGGAAAGCACAATTGTATCATCAGAAAGCTCAAAATATGTTCGCCGGGATTTCTGTTCAACAAAAATCGATACACGCTTAAGAGCATCAAGTACATCGCTCTTTTTTACCGAAATACTATACGTCTGGCTTTCGGGGATTACTTTCTGGTAATTAGGAAATTGTCCTTCAATCAGTACAGAACTGAGATTATACATACCAAACTTAATGAATATATTTTTATCACTTACAGCTATATCCAAAAGTCCTTCGTCGGGTGCGCGCTTTTGTACAATATTCAGAATTTTAGGCGGTATGATAATACTCTTAAAATCCGGCAATCCTGTAATTTCTTTTTTTATGTAAGATAAACGGCGACCATCAGTTGCCACCATTATCAAAGAGTCGTCACGTTTTTCTAAATAGACACCATTCATAAAATACCGTGTTTCATCTTCTGAAACAGCGAATACTGTTTGAGCCACCATTTCCTTGAATTCGGCAACTGGAACAGAAAAATAGTTGCTTACATCCATCAGTGGCAATTCAGGAAATTGTTCACTAGATATTGTCTTAACGGTAAAATTAGCCTTTTTAAAACTTGGTTTCAGTTTCAGCTTTCCGTCACGATGTTCTATTTCCAGAATACCATCAGGAATACTGGCCAAAATTCCTGAAAGCTTATCACAAAATACAGTAATGCTGCCTTCTTCCTGAATTTCTATCGGAATACGTGTTTCAAATCCAATTTTTATGTCAGTAGCCCTGATTATCAATGTATTGCCACTTGCTTCCAGGTATACGTTGGAAACAACTGAAATAGATGTTCGGGAAGAAATAACTTCCTGTGCGATTGCTATTTCTTTATGAAAGACATTCTTTTCGCAGGTAAATTTCATATGCATACCTCACTTGGTTTTCTTTACAGGGCGAAGAATAGAATAGCACACAATTTACGTAACTGGCAAGAATGATGATCTTTAAGAATATTCTGATTTTCTTTGCTCTATTATTATGTATATATATAAATTTAGTAGAAATAGTAGTAGGTAACAAGTTAAGTGGATAAACCGCTTTATGTATTGCAGCATAAGAAATTGGCTTTCTAATAAAAGGGCTGTTTTTTTTATTGTTTATCCACAACATCCACAGTGGAAACTACCGTGTGGATAAAGTACTAGTTTATCTACAGCTTGTCCCTACCATGTTCACAGTTTATTACTGCCGTCTTTTATGACTTGGGTGATTTTTTGAATGGTAACTTCCAGTGCTGGATCAATTTTGAGGCGTTCGTCAATTTTTTGGCAGGAATGCATGACCGTTGTATGATCGCGTCCGCCAAATTCAAGCCCTATTTCCGTAGTCGAGTATTCTGTAATATCTCTGGCTATATACATGGCTACCTGCCGGGGGAAAACAATATTTTTGTTGCGTTTTTTTCCTTTAAGGTCGTTACTGCTGACCCGGAAGTAATCAGAAATGGCGCGAATGATATGGTCTATGGTCACATTGCTGTGGCGTATCTGACTTATACGGTCTTTAAGTACATGTTCTGTAGTTTTAAGGTCAATTTTCTTGTTGGATATTTCGGTAAAGGCAATAAGTGTGGTCAGGGCTGATTCCAGGTCGCGGATATTGGTCGATATGTTACGGGCCATGTAATCTACAACATCATCCGGAATTGTGGTGTTTGATACTTCAGATTTTTTGCGGATGATGGCATAACGCATCTCGTAGCTCGGTGGCTGCAGGTCTACCCGGATGCCGCGTTCAAAGCGGCTGCGCAGACGGTCATTCAGGTTTTTAAGCTCGGATGCCGGGCGGTCACAGGTAAAAACCATCTGTTTGGAATTGTCATACAGGGCATTGAAGGTGTAGAAAATCTCTTCCTGCAAGGATTCTTTCTTGTCGAAAAAGTGAATATCGTCGATCAGCAGCATATCGGCCGAACGATAACGGTTTTTAAAGGCCGGCAGCTTGCCCGAGTTTAAGGCTTCAATAAAGTCATTGGTAAAGGTTTCAGCCGAGACGCAGATAATTTTCAACTTTGGATTGATATTCCAGGCCCGGTTGCCAATAGCCTGCATCAGGTGAGTCTTACCCAGACCTACTCCGCCATACACCAGGAACGGGTTGTAGGCTTTACCGGGATTCTTGGCGATAGCCAAGGCGGCATTGGCAGCGAAGGAATTGTTCTCACCGATGATGTAATTCTCAAAGGTAAAATCAATATTCATCTGCGGATGCTTTACAACGGCTTCCGGGACAGACTCTTTTGGGGCAGTATTGGAAAGGCCAGCTGGTGCATCCTGTTTTTGGATTGTCTGGGCTGTGGACTGAGGCTTTTGTGCCTGGTCTACTTTGGCTTCTGCATCTTTGTGTATTGCTGAATTTTGCCCGGCTACCGGTTTTACAATAACGAAATCAAGACTTAAATGTTTGCCGGATATTTCGAATAAAGTACTCTCTATGCGCTGTTGGTAATTTTTAGCAAGCTGGTCACGGAAGAAGGCGGAGGGTACTCTAACTTTGATGCTGGATTGAGTGGATGAATCATAGCTAATATTGAACCACATTGCGAATTCCTGCTCAGATAATTCGCCGGACAGCTGCTTGATTGCTTCCTGCCAGAACAGGGAATAGTCCCAGGCATCCATACGTACTTCCTTTATTAATTAGATTCTAACAAGTTATCCACAATTTATACTAGTCAGAGATCAATGTACAGTGGGAAAAAAATAATGGGCTTAAAAGCAGAAAAATAAGGTACTACTAAATTTTCGTGTAGCTTGCTTGTTAAATGTCTATAATATATATACTTAGAAAGATCAGCGAAAAAATAAAAATCCTCTCCATAATCTCTATTTTACGTTCTTTATTGACTGATATGGAGATACAGAATTATACACAAGTTATACACATCTTTTTCTATTCTCTTTATAACTGCTGTTCAGCAAAGAAATAGATGCTATCAGCATAAGAGAGCTGATGCCTCAATCCTTTACTTTTTATGGAGGAAAAGCTATAATCACAACCTGCGTGAATGCCCGGTTTTCTGTCTGAACCGGAAATTGCAGTACGTAATCCCTTACTAATCGGAAGCTGTTCATGGAATCCAACTATTCGGCTACGAATATTCAGGTACTTAAAGGACTGGAGGCGGTACGTAAACGCCCCGGTATGTATATCGGATCTACCGGCCTCGATGGTTTGCACCATCTGGTATATGAAGTTGTCGATAACGCGATCGACGAGGCTTTTGCCGGCTATTGTGACAAAATCGAGGTGTATCTCGAGAAGAACGAAGTTGTCCGGGTTGTAGATAACGGACGCGGTATACCGGTTGGCATTCATCCGGACGAAGGTATCAGTGCTTTGGAACTGGTTATGACCAAGCTGCACGCCGGCGGAAAGTTCGACAAGAATACCTATAAAGTATCCGGCGGTCTGCATGGTGTCGGTGTGTCTGTGGTAAATGCCTTGTCCAGTTGGTGCGAGGTTAGAGTGCATCAGGAAGGCAAAATCCATTATCAGCGCTATATTACCGGTCTTCCGGAAGAGCCGGTTAAGGAATTCGGTACAACCGACAAGCGGGGTACCGAAGTAACCTTTTGCGCCGATGCTGGTATTTTTGAATCTACCATTTACAGTTTTGATGTATTGTCCAACCGCTTGCGTGAGCTGGCATTTTTGAATAAGGGTTTGACCATAACACTTACCGATGACCGTTTGTCCACTCCTAAAGTACACGAGTTCAAGTTCGAAGGTGGACTGAGAGAGTTCATCGAGTACATCAACAAGAACAAAGCTGTACTACATAAAGATCCTATTTATTTTTCGGGCACACGCGATGATGTCGAGATCGAGGTTGGTCTTCAGTACAATGATACCTTCAGCGAATCGATGTTTGCCTTCGTTAATGGAATTAATACCCGAGAAGGCGGTACCCATCTGGTCGGCTTCCGCAATTCCATGACCCGTATCCTGAATGAGTATTTCAAAAAATCGAAATATGTCAAAAAGCTTGACGACACCCTTTCCGGTGATGACGCCCGCGAAGGTCTGTCTGCAGTTTTATCGGTAAAGGTTCAGAATCCGCAGTTTGAAGGCCAGACAAAAACCAAGCTAGGGAATCCGGAGATTAAGAGCATCGTCGACAATTTCTGCACCGAGCAGTTTACTCTATTCTTCGAAACCAATCCCGGTATCATAGACAAGATCCTGGAGAAGTCCATCCTGGCTGCCAGGGCACGAATAGCCGCCCGGCAGGCCCGTGAGCTTACCCGCCGAAAATCTGCACTGGAGAGTTCCGGACTGCCTGGCAAGCTTGCGGACTGTTCGGAGAAAGATCCTTCAAAATGCGAGATCTACATTGTAGAGGGTGACTCCGCAGGCGGCTCGGCCAAGGGCGGGCGGGATCGAACCTTCCAGGCAATCTTGTCCATGTGGGGCAAGATGATGAATGTGGAGAAGACCCGCATCGACAAGGTAATCGGCAACGACAAATTGCAGCCGATTATCCAGTCGCTGGGCTGCGGTATCGGTGTGGACTTCGACCTCAGTAAACTGCGCTACCACAAAGTGATTATCATGGCTGATGCTGACGTCGACGGATCGCATATCCGTACTCTGCTGCTCACTTTCTTTTACCGCTACATGACCGATCTGCTGTCGCACGGACATGTGTATCTGGCCATGCCGCCACTGTATAAAGTTGTCATAGACAAGAAGATTCATTATGCCTATGACGATGCTGAAAAAGAACGCTTGATCCGCGAGAGCGGTAAAGATCCAGAGAAGGTAGCCATACAGCGCTATAAGGGTCTGGGTGAGATGAATCCGGATCAGCTCTGGGAAACTACTATGGATCCAGCGCGCCGCCTGATGACCCAGATTCAGATGGAAGATGCCGTGGAAGCGGAGAATGTGTTTACAACACTGATGGGCGAGCACGTAGAACCCCGTCGTCAATTTATAGAAGAGAACGCGCTGTCGGTCTCGAATTTGGATGTGTAATATGTCAGATAATGTTGGCCGCTTAATACAAGTTCCGATCGAAGAAGAAGTGAAAACCGCGTATCTGAATTACGCCATGAGTGTTATCGTAAGCCGGGCTCTGCCTGATGTGCGGGACGGACTGAAACCGGTACACCGCCGTCTGTTGTACGCGATGGATGAGCTTGGGCTTAAGCCAAGTGCTGCGACCAAGAAGAGTGCCCGTATTACCGGTGACGCGATGGGTAAATACCATCCGCACGGTGATCTTTCGCTGTACGATGCCTTGGTACGCATGGCTCAGGATTTCAGTTTGCGCTATCCCCTGGTGCAGGGGCAGGGTAACTTCGGCTCGGTAGACGGTGATCCGCCCGCTGCCAGTCGTTACACTGAAGCCAAGCTTTCCAAAGTAGGTGATGAAATGTTAACTGATCTTGAAAAAGATACAGTTGATTTTGTCCCCAACTATGATGACAGCCTTACCGAACCCTTTGTGCTGCCGGCCGCTTTTCCCAACTTGCTGGTTAACGGCTCGTCCGGAATTGCTGTCGGTATGGCGACCAACATGCCCTCGCATAATCTGCTGGAAGTTGCCGCAGCAATCAGTGCCTACATAGATGATCCGGAGATCAGCATCGATGGTTTGATGAAGCATGTTATCGGACCGGATTTCCCTACTGGCGGTATTATTTTCGGCCGCAGGGGCATTCGTGAAGCCTACATGACTGGCCGGGGTAAGCTGCATGTGCGCGGTCGTTTCTTTATAGAAAC
>JAHIWF010000047.1 GCA_018815555.1 Spirochaetota bacterium
AGCAAACCCGCTGATTTTCCGGTGCTGACCAGAGATACCAGGGGTATAGGCATCATTATTGCCTACCTGTGGAAGGAGATCCCGTTCCTGGGGTTGGTGGTACTGGCGGCGCTGGCCAAGGCCGGAACTTTTCATGAAGAAAGTGCCAGTACGCTAGGAGCAAACGCCTGGCAGCGGTTTTGTTATATAATTTTTCCACAGATATTTCCCGCGCTGTCGGCGGCAAGTATTCTGGTGTTTTCGTATGTTCTGGGAGCTTACGAAATACCGGAGCTGCTAGGCACCAGAAATCCGCAAGGATTGCCTTCTCTTGCCTGGGAATTGTTCGTGAGTCCGGATTTGCGCGACCGGGTAGCCGGCATGGCGTTGAGTGTATTGATGACCATCCTTGGCCTTTCGCTCGTTGCTTTGTATCAAAGTCTAGCAAAGCGGGCAGAAGCTGAAACTGGACGTGGCGGATGAGAAAAAATGTGCACCTACGTCGCAGGCAAGGCATCGGCATTCTGTTGTTTCTGGCACTGGCACTGGCTGTCCCTTTTTTAGCTTTTAGCTTGTATGCTTTTTCGTTCCGCTGGTTTTTCCCGCAGCTTATTCCGCAAACCTGGACCTTGCGGGCCTGGCAGCGCATACTTGCCGGAAATTTCGGTATGCTGCGCGCTGGCTTTGCCAGCATCAGTCTTGCCGGTATAGTAACAACAGCAGCTCTGCTGATCGGTTTGCCGGCTTCCAGAGCACTTGGCTTGTATCGCTTCCGGTTCAAGAAAGTTGTAGAGTTCCTGGTACTTGCTCCGGCTATTGTCCCTCCAGTCGCCATTGGAATGGGGCTTTCGGTATTGTTCAGCCGGCTTGGGCTTTCCGGTACCTGGACTGGTGTCGCTCTGGTCCATCTGATTCCGGTGTTGCCTTATGTAATCCTTACACTGGCGGCAGCTTTCAGTCGTTATGATACAAGCCTGGAAGATCAGGCCCGTACCCTGGGGGCAGGACCATTGCAGGTTTTTTTCTATATAACTCTGCCAACTATTTTCCCGGCGGTAATGGTATCCGGGCTGTTCGCTTTCCTAATATCTTTCAGTCAATATACCTTAACGATGCTGATCGGAGCCGGCCGGATAATAACCCTGCCGATTCTGCTTTTCTCGACAATTCCCGGTGGAGATATTCCGGCTGTATCTGCTTTGTCAATTGTATTTGTACTGCCTTCGCTGTTTATATTGATGCTGACAGCCCGATATCTGGCCGGACATCCGGCAGAAACCCAAAAAATGGGGAGAATATGACTACAGTAAGCCTGCAGAATGTAACAAAGTATTACACGCCAAACGCCCCGGCTGCCGTGCATTCGCTTAACCTGGAACTTGCCCCCGGCAGCATATTAGCCTTACTGGGGCCATCAGGCTGCGGCAAGACCACTACACTCAAGCTGATCGCCGGTCTCTTGCAGCCTGAGGAGGGCCGTATCTGGTTTGACGGACAGGATGTTACCGGACTGGCTGCCGAACAGCGCAATGCCGTGATGGTTTTCCAGCACCATGCCTTGTTTCCGTTTATGAGTGTCGGTGCCAATATCGGGTTTGGTTTAAAAATCCGGAAGATGGAGAAAAAACTGATTGCCCAGCGGGTGCGTGAAATGCTGGAACTGGTTCAGTTGCCCGGCATGCAAAACCGCATGCCGGCTGAACTCTCCGGCGGGCAACAGCAGCGTGTCGCCCTTGCCCGGGCTTTAGTTACCCGGCCGCGCTTATTGTTGCTGGATGAGCCGTTGGCGAATCTGGACGCACATCTGCGTGACGAAATGCGCGGGCTAATCCTCGATATACAGAAGAAGACTGCTGTAAGTACCATTATAGTCACGCACGATCAGGAAGAAGCCATGATGCTGGCCGATCGTGTTGCACTGATGTTTAACGGCCGCCTCGTGCAATATGACGATCCTGAAACCATGTTTAGAAAGCCTGTTTCGGCGCAGGCTGCCCGGTTTCTAGGTGTTAAGAATATATTTCCGGCAGTCCGGGATAAAAACCAGGTAGCGACTGCTTTTGGGCAGTTGCAGCTGGATGCTGAGGATGCTTATACCGTGGTTGATGGCCCTTGCATGCTTGCCTTTCGCTCCGAACATATACGTATTGCCGGTGTACATGATGTTAATATATTTTCTGCCTTGATTAAGTCAAGGACTTATCTTGGATTGCGGGTCAGCTATTTGGCTTTGCTTGATGGAACCGAAGTGCAGTTTCTGTGTGAGGCACAGGAAGTAAAGTTTTCTGCAGGCGAAATTGTTTCACTTTGCTTGCCATTCGAACATATTACGCTGCTGCCGCTGCAAGATCCACAGCTTCATTAAAAAGTTAAGTCTGTTGAAGAAAGCACCGGAAGCAGGGTATAGTGTAAGCATGAAAAACAAGGACCTTTCACTTAAAATCCTGACTGCCATTCCGGAAGACTGTATAGCCTTTAATCTTGGGAAAGCCTATCGGGCCGTTTTACGCCAATATGACGAGGCTTTTACCGAAACCGGAATCAGTTCCGGTCAGTATGGTCTATTAGTGCACATTGCCGCTATTCAGCCGGCCAGCGCAAGCAGTATCAGCGAAGCCACCGGTCATGATCCAAGCACTCTGTCGCGGACTCTGACCAGCCTTATTAACAGTGGTCATCTGAAGCTTGAGGCTGCCATAGATGGTGACCGGCGCAAAAAAATGTATCTGCTAAGCGACCAGGGAGAAGCCAGTCTTGCAGCCGGCATAAAAGCCTGGCGGAAAACACAGCGAAAGATTATCAAGCTGGTCGGTGAAGATGTATGGAAACGAA
>JAHIWF010000360.1 GCA_018815555.1 Spirochaetota bacterium
CCTGCAGCCAGCAGCAGGCTCAGCCTGGTCAATATGTAAAAAAACCGGATATTGTTCGACTGCTTCATGTACGCCTCCCGGAGCCGGTGCGCGGATTTTGCGCAAAAGCCGGCTACTATACAGTATATACTTTCATGCATCCGGATTCAGCGGTCAAGCATAAAAAACGGCCGCAGCCCGTGTGGACCGCAGCCGTCAGTTTCGGTCGGCCTGCACTGCAGATAACACTGCAAACAGACCAGCCGGCAGAGTATGCTCAGGGAACCATAACTACATTAGCTGTGGTCTTGTCCGCCTCTACCATTACCTGCACCGGATTAATGTAGAGGATGCTGTCATCGGCCACAGCCACTGCTACCAATGTGTACAGGCCGGCGTCCATAAAGGCCAGGGTAAAGGTTCCGGCATCAGCTGCCAGTGTACTGCTGTAGGCTGCGGTAAATTTCAGGCCGTCGGCGTTTGCGGTGGTTTCGGCGGCTTCGTTCCAAGTGTCGCCGGCATAAGCGTAAATGATGCTGCCTGCTGGTGCGGTACCGGTAATCTTGCCGGCTTCGTTGTCTACTACCGCGCGGATGGCCGGCTTGAGCATATAACCGCCGGCATTCTCCACCAGCGATTTGCGTACGTCAAAATCGATGGTTACGCTGACGTTTCCGGACAGCGGTACCTGGAAGGCGTTTACGATTTTCAGGCCGGTGGTGGACGGAATGCTTGCAGTGATGTCGCTGCCATTATCGGTAACCACAAGCGAGTCAACTGTAAGCCTGATCTGATTGATCTGGGTGCCGCCGGCTATTGGCAGATTGCCCAGAACCTCAGTTGCGCCATTCTGCAGGTCCAGCAGATTAACGACTACTGCAGGTTCGATCGGCAGGTCTATCCAGGAACCATGGTTGTCGGAAATATTTCCGTCAGTGCTTTGGTTGACAGAGACTTTACTTACGCTGATGGTTACCGCGCTGATGGTGGATGAGTCCACCGGGGCGTCGGTCAGCGCAAAACTGATTTCGGCATCGGCCGCCGGATTGCAGGAAACCAGCATCAACATAATTGCTGCCAGCAGAACAAAGATACCTGTATGCTTCTTCATGATTAACCTCCGTGGGCGGCCTGTATGTGCGCGCCGTCCTATGCACCTG
This sequence comes from Spirochaetota bacterium, assembly GCA_018815555.1. Lineage (GTDB taxonomy): Bacteria > Spirochaetota > Spirochaetia > Treponematales > UBA12059 > UBA12059. The sequence goes on from JAHIWF010000360.1 coordinate 1,140, forward strand.
TATAGGCGCTTTAGCATATACCGGTTGCAGTTTTTCTATATTTTCTTGAAATCCCGGCTTGCAGTGTCTATATTCACAGTCATGACCCGGCAGGACGAGACCCGTCTGATTCAAGCTATCCTCAATGGCAACAGCGCTGCCTTCCGCGGCCTGGTAGAAGAATATTCTCCTGCGCTGTATCGTTTTTGCCGTCTGCGTCTGGGCGACGACGATGATGCCGAGGATGCGCTGCAGGATGTTTTTGTACGTGCCTATCAGGCTCTGGCCAATTTTGACCAGAATCGCAGCTTTGCCGCCTGGCTGTTCGGCATAGCTGCCAACCAGGTTAAAGCCTTGTATCGACAGAGACAGCGAACCGGTGAGCTGCTAAAGCTTGCTGGCACCGAAGCTATGAGCCAGGAGCAGCTACCCGAGTTTAGCGACGAATTAATCGCTCAGCAGGCTGTTTTGGAGTTGCGTCGGGCGCTGGGGACCTTGCCCCGGAAATACCGTGAACCCTTGGAGTTGTTTTATTTTGCCGGGCTATCGGTGCAGGAGGGAGCCGCTGCCATGAAAATCGGCACGGAAGCTTTTAAATCCCGTCTGTTGCGTGGACGGCGCCGTCTTGGTACAATAATAGAAGAAAAGTTGCAACCGGCTGGCCTTGCAAAGGATATACACTGACATGAAGCGGAATAAAATTAAGAGCAGTGCCATTACCCACACAGAGCGGATTCCGGCGGAAGTGGAAGCGCGGGCAGCTGCTGAAGCTGCCGCTTTTCTCGCTCGGCATGACCAGATTCAGTTCGCTGCTGCCGGCAGCGATGGCCGAGTGGACTTTTCGCTGTTTCCACGAACCGATGTTGCCGCTCAAAAAAGTACTGTTGCGATAATGGCCCGTGTTCAGGCTCTGCCGACTGCGTCCAAAACTTCTCCGGCCTTGTTTGCCGGACGGCGCACACAAGGCCTGGTACTGGCATTGGCCGCTGTTTTGCTGGTGGTGGCTTCGTCGGCCCTGACCGCCCGCTATATGGCCGGCCGGCAGCTGGCTACAGTTACCTTTGTATTGTATGCTCCCGGCGCGCAAACAGTAGCCGTTAGCGGTGATTTCAATGAATGGTCAACCGAGGTGCATATTTTGCAGCCGGCCGGCGCGGAAGGCCGCTGGGAACTTACCCTGCAGCTGCCCAGGGGGCAGATATACAATTATAACTTTGTGATAGATGGCGAAGAATGGATTGTCGATCCGGAATCGTTGTTGATACAGGATGACGGTATGGGCGGATCGGTATCTTCATTGCTGTTGTAACCCGCAATCCAGGAGGCCGGTATGCGTACCTTTTCGCAACTTTTTCTACGCTTGATTCTGTGCATTGCTGTTGCTGCCATTGCCGGCCTGCCTCTGGCAGCCGCCCCTGGTAATGCAGCCGTTGGTACGCCGTTAGAGCAGCGGCCAGCTGGATCCGGCGATCAGAACAGTTCCGAAGCCGACGTTGCCAATTCAGGCGGTGGAAACCCGGGCAGCAGCCAGAATCCGGCAGCTGACGGTAATTCAGGCAATAACAACGGCGGCCGGCAGCCGGATTCCTCCGGACCTTACACTCTTGTCGATCCGCAAACGCTTCCGACCCGCTTGCGCAATGAATATTCGGCACTGCAATCCTGGTTGAATGATGACGCGGCTGCCCGCAGCGTGCGCAATCTGGCCACGGACATTCTGCTGCTGGTCGCTCAACATGCGGCTGCCGGTATTCCTCCGGCATTGTTCCAGATTCGCTTGCGTGAAGCCGCAGCCAAAAATATTCCAGCCAGCCGGGTAATGGCCAGTCTGGAGGCTGATGCCGGCAACTGGCGCTTTATAGCTGAAATTGACATTCCGGAAGACTGGCTGCCCGAGGCCAAACGTAATTCATTCTACCTTGCTACTGCAGCCGCCTTACGCAACGGAATGAGCGAAGACCAGTTGCGTTCAGCAATACAATGGGCTTACGGCGGTGCGGCTGCTCCTGAACGTCTGGCTGCAGCTGCTGTTACCGCTGCTGGGCTGCTGGCCACTTCCGTAGAACAGGCTGCACAGGGTCTGCGACTGCTGCGCTTGCTGGCAGCCTCCCGGCTGCGTACCGATCGATATCTGGAAGTTGTGGCCCTGCTGCAGCAGGCGCTGCGTCGCGGTCTTTCGGTCGAACGGGCTTTAACCATCGCCGAAGAAATTCTGGACGGCGACAGTTCCATTAGCCGTCTGCGCTCCGCGCTGGTTGCTGAATAAGAAAATTTTTTTCTCATGTATATTGACTCCTGTTTCCTTGGTCAATATATTTAAGCAATCTTAATTATAAGGTTTGCTTACATGTCTAGCACGCAAGAATTTACCGAAACCCTGCAGGCTTGGTCCGAGGTCTTCATGCAGCAGTCCATGCAGGGCTTTATCCATTTTGCCAAAGAACAGAAATTGTCCATGTCCCAGTTGGGAGCTCTCTTTCATCTGTCACGCAAGGGGCATTGCGGGGTTTCCGGCATAGGTGAAGATTTGGGTGTCAGTAGTGCTGCCGCCAGCCAGATGCTGGACCGCCTGGTGCAGGCCGGCTTCATCACCCGCGTAGAAGATCCTGCAGATCGCCGGGCGCGCCGGCTGCAACTAACTGAAAGTGGCCGTGTTCTCGTACAGGCAACTACCGAAGCCAGACAGCGTTGGTTCAGCGAATTGGCAAAACAACTCGACAAATCCGAAATTTCCGCTGCCACCGAAACGCTGCGCCTGCTTACCCTAAAAACCCGAACCTTGGAAAAGGAAACTCCATGCTGCGATTAAAACGATTTATTAAACCTTATGGCTTATCATTATTGCTGGCAATAGCTTTGCTGGCTATTCAGGCTAACGCCGATTTGGCTCTGCCGGATTACCTGTCGCGCATTGTTAATGTGGGCATACAGCAGGGCGGGGTGGAAAGCCCTGTTCCGCTGGTACTGCGCCGCGAGCAACTGGCGCGGTTTGGCTTGTTGCTGTCTTCCGAAGATTTAGCCCGTGTGCAGGCGGCTTATGCCGCCGATAGTACTGATGCAGCCGGCCGTCTGGGGTCTCAGGAGGGTTTGGTTAATTTTGCTTATGAGTTTTTGCCGGAGCAGCAGGTCTATCGCTTGCGAGATCTTTCAGCTGCGGATTATCAGGCACTGGAAGAGCTGCTGCCGCAAGCGCTGGTCGGACTGAGTATGCTCAGCAAGACCGCAGGAGCAGGCCTTCCTCCTGGCTTGGTTTTGCCCGGTGCTGATCCACAGCAGGCTCTGGCGTCTCTGCCGCAGGAGCTTCGCGACCAAATGCAAGCAGCCTTTGGCGCTCAGACCGCAGCCATGAGCCCGGAAATGCTCCGCCAGGCCGCCATTCCGGCGGTAAAAGCCGAGTATGAAGCTCTGGGTATGGATATAATTACCTTACAGAATAGTTATATGCTAAAAACCGGCGGCTTGATGCTGCTACTTACCCTGATACAGGCGGTAAGCGTTATCCTGGTAGCCTATCTTTCTGCCCGTATTGCTGCCGGCCTTTCGCGTGATCTGCGTTCGGCGGTGTTCGAGAAGGTTGAAAATTTCTCCAGCCGCGAGTTTGACAAATTTTCCACCGCTTCGCTGATCACCCGCAGCACCAACGACATCATGCAGATTCAGATGGTAGTGGTCATGCTGGTGCGCATGGTGTTCTACGCACCGATCATCGGCATCGGCGGCATCATCCGCGCCATCGGCAAAAGCGCCTCCATGTGGTGGATCATTGCCCTGGCTGTCGGCGCGCTGAGTGTTTTGGTGCTGATCGTGTTTGTCGTTGCCGTGCCTAAATTCAAACTGATCCAGAAGCTCATGGACCGTCTTAACCTGGTCAGTCGCGAGCTGCTGTCCGGCATCATGGTCATCCGGGCCTTCAACCGCCAGGACCATGAAGAAGCGCGTTTCGACAAGGCCAACGCCGATATCACCTCGGTAATGCTGTTTGTAAGCCGGGTGATGGTGGTGATGATGCCACTGATGATGCTGATCATGAACGGCCTGTCGATTCTCATCATCTGGGTTGGCGCTCGCCAGATTGACGCTTCGGCCATGCAGGTCGGCGACATGATGGCTTTCCTGCAGTACGCGATGCAGATTGTTATGTCCTTCCTTATGCTTTCGATGATGTTCATCATGCTGCCGCGCGCCGCTGTTTCGGCCGACCGTATCGCCGAGGTGCTGGAAACCGAGGCTTCGATAAAAGATTCGCCGGACGCAAAGCCGCTGCCCGCCGATTTTAAGGCAACCATACAATTTGACCATGTTTCCTTCCGTTATGCAGCGGCCGAAGAAGATGTTCTACATGATATAAACTTTAGTGCATATCCCGGCCAGACCACCGCCATCATTGGCTCTACCGGCTCGGGCAAGAGCACCCTGGTTAACCTGATACCGCGTTTCTATGACGTAAGTGCCGGCGCGATCCGTCTTGGCGGCGTAGATCTGCGGCAGCTGACCCAACACGAACTGCGCCGGCATATCGGTTTTGTGCCGCAGAAGGCGGTGCTGTTTTCCGGCAGTATTGCCGGCAACCTGCGCTATGCCGACGAGGCAGCCGGGGAGGACGAACTGACCGACGCCGTGCAGACGGCGCAGGCGGCAGAATTCGTTCTGGCCGAAGCACCGGGTCTGGATGCCGACCTTGCCCAGGGCGGAATAAACCTGTCCGGCGGGCAGAAACAGCGCCTGTCCATCGCCCGTGCCCTGGTCAAAAAGGCGCCGGTGTACATTTTTGACGACAGTTTTTCGGCCTTGGATTTCCGTACCGACACCCGGCTGCGCCGGGCCCTGAAACAGAAAACCAGCGGCAGCACCATCATCATCGTCAGCCAGCGGGTGGCTACTATAAAAGGCGCGGACCAGATCGTAGTGCTGGAAGACGGAAGGGTTGCTGCCTGCGGTACGCATAGTCAATTGATGGAAAACTGTGAACCTTACCGCGAGATAGCCCTCTCGCAGCTTAGCGCGGAGGAACTGGCATGAGCGACCATTCGACAAGTAACACGAGCAACCTAAATCCTGCCGGAACAAAAACGGCTCTCGGCCCCGGTCGGGGACGCGGCCCGATGGGCGGCGGCATGGGACCGATGGGTGGCATGGGCGGAATGCCCGGCGCAAAACCCAAAGACGCTAAAGGCACCCTGCGTAAATTACTGGCCTATCTTGGCGCTTACAAGCCGGCCGTACTGGTAGTACTTTTGGTTACTCTTTTGTCCACGGCATTTGCTATCGTCGGCCCGAAAATTCTGGGGCAGGCTACCACCGCCCTGTTCGAAGGCATAGTCGCCAAACTGGCCGGCAGCGGCGGCATAGATTTTACTTTTATCGGTCGTATTTTGCTGCTGGTGCTTGGTTTATATCTGTTCTCGGCCCTGGCTTCCTATATTCAAGGCTGGATCATGGCCGGTATCTCGGCAAAAATCAGCTACCGCTTCCGCCGGGACATTTCGCAGAAAATCAACCGCATGCCCCTGCGTTATTTTGACGGCACCAACCACGGCGAGGTATTGTCGCGCATCACCAATGATGTGGATACGGTTAATCGCACACTCAGCCAAAGCCTTACCCAGCTGGTAAGTTCGGCGGCAACAGTCGTTGGTGTGCTGGTAATGATGTTTTCCATCAGTTGGCAGATGACTTTAGTGTCATTAGTAATATTGCCGCTGTCCATGTTGATCGTCGGCTTTATAATCAAAAAATCACAGCATTACTTTAAGGAACAGCAGGTATCGCTGGGCCACCTGAATAGCCATGTGGAGGAAATGTTTGGCGGTCATCAGGTAATGCGCGCCTATAACGGCGAGCAGCGCAGTATTGCCAAGTTCTCCGGCATCAACAATACCCTGTTTGATTCTGGCTGGAAATCACAGTTTTTGTCCGGCCTGATGATGCCCATCATGATGCTGGTAGGCAATGTCGGCTATGTTGCAGTCAGCATACTTGGCGGTGTACTGGCGGTACGCGGTGTCATCTCGGTTGGCGACATTCAAGCCTTTATTCAGTATGTGCGCCAGTTTACCCAGCCCATAACCCAGCTGGCAAATATTTCTAACGTTCTGCAACAGACTATAGCGGCTGCCGAGCGGGTGTTTGAATTCCTGGAAGAGGCCGAGCAGAGTCCGGAAAGCGCGCAGGCTGATACTACCACTGCCTTCTCCGGCCGGGTAGAATTCCGCAATGTGCATTTTGGCTACACGCCGGACAAGATTATCATCAATGATTTTTCGGCCATTGCCGAGCCAGGCCACAAAGTAGCCCTGGTCGGTCCTACTGGCGCAGGTAAAACCACTATGGTTAAACTGCTCATGCGCTTTTACGAAGTGAACGATGGCCAAATACTGATTGACGGCGCAAATATCAATGAACATGAGCGGCATGCGCTGCGCCGCATGTTCGGTATGGTGCTGCAGGACAGCTGGCTGTTCAACGGAACCATCATGGAGAACATCCGTTATGGTCGCCCGGAGGCCAGCGACGACGAAGTATGCCAGGCCGCCCGAATGGCTCACGCCGATCACTTCATCCGAACCCTGCCTGACGGTTACAATATGATAATAAATGAAGAAGCGAATAATGTATCACAGGGTCAGATGCAGCTGCTGACTATCGCCCGAGCCATACTGGCTGATCCAAAAATGCTGATTCTGGATGAGGCAACTAGTTCGGTAGATACCCGCACCGAGGTTTTAATCCAGAAGGCCATGGACAGTTTGATGCACGGCCGCACCTCCTTCATTATTGCCCACCGCCTGTCGACCATCCGCAATGCCGACCTGATTTTGGTAATGAAGGACGGTGATATTGTAGAGCAGGGCAAGCATGAAGAGCTGCTGCAGCGCGGTGGTGTTTACGCCGAGTTGTATAACAGCCAATTCGAGCCGGAGAGCGCATAGCGGTGCGGTGATTGACAGATACCGGCTGCATGGTAAAAAATAAAAAGCGGCAGTCGGCAAGTCATTACGGAGGAGCAATGCGGACAGAAGCGGGAGAAGAGTACCGGCAACGCATTTTTGCCGCAGTAGACTGGATCGAAACCAATCTCTCCAACCCGCTATCCCTGCAGCAGGCTGCCGAGAGCAGCGCTTGGTCGTTTTTCCATTTTCACCGCATCTTCACGGCTGTTGTCGGAGTGCCACCGGGGGAGTTTCTGCGCATGCGTCGGCTAAGCGAAGCTTCGCGGCTGCTCTCCGCCACGGCCAGGTCGGTCGCGGATATCGCGGCAGTCTGCGGCTTTGGTTCGGTCGAAGCCTTTCATCGCTCGTTTAAAAGTGAATTCAGTGTAACTCCTGCCGTGTATCGTCGTAAAACTTCGGCGCTTGCGGTAATGAATCCGTTTGCCCCGCAAAAGCATCCCATGGCCCATCAGGCCGCTTGCCTAGTGGGGCGGCCGGAGGTGGTCGAACTTCCGGCCAGGCATCTAGTATGCGCGGCCCGCAATTTTGAGCTGGAAGATCCCTTGCTCGGTCAGCGCATCAATGCCTTTTGGGCCGAACTTTCCGGTACCTGGCCACTGGAAAAAATATCGCCCACCGGTCCGCATTTCGGCCTGGCCGAAAGCCTCTGCGGCCACGAAGGCAGCCATATCCGCTATCTGGCCGGCTGCCTGGTGGCCGAACCTGGTACGGTCACGGAAACAGGCCAATATCAGACGCAGCAATCCTCCAGTTCTAAAAGCAATGTTTTTTTCCCTTATACCATTCCGCCCGGTACCTACCTGCAGGCACTGCACCGCGGCCCAGCCTCCCGGCTAAACCAAACCTACCTGTATCTGTATGCCAGCTGGCTGCCGCGCCACGGACTGATTCCGTCAGTCTGCATGGATTTCGACGAGTACGGCCCGGCCTACCGGGCGGAAAATCCTGAAAGTCCGGAATCCGAAGTGATTTTTCGCATCCCGGTAAAACCGGCATAGCAAGAACTATCAATTGCAGCTTCTCAAAAACACCGTATACTCGCAGCAGAGGAGAAGCTGCTATGATACACACAGCTAAAGACAAAGCCGGCACTACGTCCATACTGCAAATATGTGCGTTCCTGCTTGCCGGAAGCTTGTTTACAGCCTGCCCAAAGGAGAACAACATGAAAACAGTCCTGCACACCGCCGCCGATTCTCAAGTACAGACCATACTTGCCGGGATGCAAGCTGCCGAAATACCCGTTTATCCGGCCGGCAGCACAGAGGACCCTTATCGCGCCATTATACTGCTGGATGACAATTGGGGTGCAAACCTTACAATAGAAGACAAGGCTCCTGGCATTATTTCCCAGCTGCAAAGCTTCGGCTGGGAATTGGTATTTGCTTCCAATCACCCGTCGCCGAATCCCTGCCATTATGCGCGAAATACTGCCGGGCTGGCCGATTTGCAGTCCGTTGTCGATATTGCCGACCTGGAATCAATTTCAGCTTACGACGCGCTCATTATCGCACCGGGGCAAGGCCATACCAAACTCATGGCCGATCCGGCCATCCTGCAGCTGATACGCAGCGCAGACGAAGCCGGCCTGGCCCTCGCGGCGTTCTGCCGTGGTGTGCGTCTGCTGGCCGCCGCTGGAGTCCTGTCCGGCCGTACCGTAAGCGGTCATGCTGATTACGAAGCAGAATACCGTGCCGCCGGTGCCTATTTCCTGGACTATGCCGACAGAAGTGCAAAAAGTGACGCCCCGCCGCCGGTAGTGGACGGCTGTCTGGTTACCGGTCTGCGCAGCAATTATTACCGCAGCGCCATGTGCGAGGCCATCCGCATTGCCGCCGCCAACGCCCGCCGTGCCAGGCTTGCCGCCATACAGCCAGCACCACCCACAGCAAATTACGAGCAGAAAATCTGCTTCGGCTTTATGCTCACCGCCTCAATCGCGGACGAAGGGCTCCTGCTGGTAGAAAGCCTGCGGGCCATGGGTGGCCGTCTCAAGGATGCTCCGGTCTATTGCCTGGTGCCCGCCGGAGCAGAACCTGCTGCCCTTCCCGAAGCCGCCGCGCAGTCGCTGGCCAAAGCCGGCTGCAGCCTGTACCAATTTGTTACCGATCCGGAAACAGCCACCCTGCCTTTTGCCGCCAAAGCACGTGCTGCTGCCGAAGCTGAAATTTTGGCCGCTGCCGATGGTGCGGACCTGCTGGTCTGGCTGGATTCGGATACAGTTTTTCTGCGCGAGCCGACCGAGTTTTTCCTGCCGCCCAACGCCCTGCTTGCCGCCCGTCCGGTGCACCATACACTCATCGCTTCGGCCTGGCAGGATGCGCCGAATGCCTATTGGCAGACTGTGCTCGGCCTGTGCGCCGTGCCGCCCTCTGCTGTGTTTCCTGTACAAACCGTTATGGACCGAAACGTCATTCGTCCGTACTTCAATGTCGGGCAGCTGGTGGTACGGCCGGAAGCCAGAATCCTGCGTGTTTGGGCCGAACGCCTGCGCAGCATTGCCGGCGCACCTGAATTGGCCGGAAAGACAAGCGGGCTGAACGCCACGTTTCTGCACCAGGCAGTATTTTCTGCTGTCGCGCTGGCAGTTGCCGGATCATCCGGTATCCACGAGCTTTCCTTCGCCTACAACTATCCGCTGCACCTTTACGGCCAGGAACCGGACAAGCTGAGGCCGGCCAGACTGAACGATCTGGCCGTCGTCCGCTATGATGCCTGGGGTAAGCGTCCGCGGGCGCAAAACTACAGCCCTGCAGCAGACGGTGCGCTTGCTGAAATGCTGAAGCGCTTTGCCGAGTGATATAATGTATTAACAGGGCGCCTCCCCGCGGCTGCCGCCGCGGGGCCGGGCTCTCCCTCCAAGTCCTCGGCTTATTCCTCGCGTGCTGCCACCGCATCCGCCCCCGGTCAGCATAACGTGCTTTCAGTATCTACACCGGCATCCCTGGCAGACAGCCGACCCGTTTCGCGCGTGCGGCCGTCTGAATACAGGCACTGCCTGCGGGCTTTCCGTCCGATCCCTGGCGCGTTCCGGCCCGGCCTACCTGAACAGCCAGGGCAGTATCGAGTATCCGGTCCAGAAAATCGGCACCAGATTCAAGAGCAAGTGCGGAATAAAAGTAAACAGCATGTTGCCGGTTTTCCGCCAGACTACCAGATGCAGGTAGCCGGAAAGCGAAGTCAGGCTTACAAAGATTATGCCGGCCAGGGTGCCGGCCTCTACCGTATGCAGGAACTTTAACCAAAAGGCGGTGTGTATCAGCCCTACAAAAACCGAGAACAATAGCAGTCCGGCCAGGCGCCGGAGCCAAGATGCCCGTCGTTCCGGCCGGCCTGGATACAGGTCCCAGGCTTCAAAAATATAAATCCATAGTATCTGTTCAGTCGCCGCGTTCAGCGGAGCCCAAATAAAAGCCGTTGCCAGCATGCCTGGCCACAAAAAATGCGGCGCAACGATTGCCGACCAGCGGGCCATCAGCAGAGCTCCGAGGATGACCGCAACATTCAGGTAAAACCAAGCACTGATTTTACGGGGCAGCAGCTTACGGTAACCGCTGGAACCGCGCCGCCAGAGGGCAAGACCCCAGGCCAGTCCGTAGTACAAAAGCAGCGGCACAAACGCTCCGCTTACATCAAACAGCCAGCCGGCCAGCCATGGCAGGCCGAGTGCAATAAGTGCCGAGATCGCCAAATCGAGCCTGGCCGGTTTCCAGATTCCTGCATCCACAAGCAGCCTCCGTACCGCAAAGCATAGGCGGCTTGTTCGCGGCGGTCAAGCGGGGAACGGCCGCTGGTCAGGAGCTCGCTGGAGGGAAGTAGGTACAATCCGGCGTCGGCCACCTGCCTGGTTATAATGGGGGCAGCAGTGATGTGGCTGCTGGTGTCCGGTATTGGCATTGTGGCATGTTGCGGTGATGCTAATCTGCATTCATTGACATATGTCTGTATTGGTAGTATTGTATTAATATGAGAACAACTTTGAATTTGCCGGATTCGTTGGTGCTTCAAGCCAAGCAGAGAGCCTTGCTGGAAGGGAGCACCCTCACCGATCTATTGGTTCAGGGACTAAAAGCGCGTTTGGAGCACCGCCAGCCGGACTGCAAGCTGCCAATTTCAACCCGGCATGATGGTCTACTTGAAGGCGTCACTTGGGAAGGCCTGAAGGCGGCGGGTGCTGACGCAGAGAACTATCGATGATTTTATGGGATGTTAATCTTTGGGTATATGCTTTTCGCCCGGACAGCCCTTTACACGAGCCTGCTTATAATGAATTGCAGACTACACTGGTCCGGCGTGAACCCTTCATTTTTTTGCCAAATGTTGCCGCTTCCTTTTTACGGTTGGTTACCAATCCGCGCATCTTCCGGAGTCCTTCCGCTCTCGATGAAGCCTGGCATTTTATTGATATTCTAGAAGAGCATCCTGCTGCTTTTCATGCTGATGTGGATACGATGACCTTTGGTATTTTCAAGCACCTGTGTTTGCTAAGCTCAGCCAGTGGAAATGAAATTCCTGATGTTTTGCTGGCAGCCAGTGCAATCCGCCATGATGCCACCTTCTGTAGTGCCGACCGGGGTTTTTCGCGCTTTCCGGCACTGCGTTTTTCGCTGCTGGACAAGTAAGCATGGCGGGCTAGCGCGCAATTGTCTCCTCTCGGC
>JAHIWF010000361.1 GCA_018815555.1 Spirochaetota bacterium
AAGCTTTATGATCAAACTACTGCATCAGCTGCTCAGCACCTTTTCACTGGTTTCACGTATCCCGGTTGTATTGCGCGACAAACCGGATTTCAGCCGCAGTTCGCTGTTTCTGCCGCCGATCGGCCTGCTTGCCGGCCTGTCTGCGCTGGCTGGGGCCTGGCTGGGGCTGCTGCTCTTCGGCCCGGGAATGCTGGCGGCGCTGTCTTCGATCGTTGTGCAGTATGCGGCATTCAACCTGTTTCATTTTGACGGCCTGCTGGATACGGCCGATGCCTCCGGGGTGCATGGCAGCCAGGAAAAGCGCCGGGCAGTACTCAAAGACTCGCGCATCGGCGTGTTTGCCTTTTTTGCCGGCTTCATGGTACTCGCTGCCCGGCTGGCGGTACTTACCCAGCTCAGCCAGGCAGCTGCAGTCTGGTTATGGATAGTACTGCTGCTGGCACCGGTGGCCGGACGGCTGGCCGGTGTACTGGCTGCAGCCAGCGGCGAACCGGCCCCCGGCAGCAGCCTGGCGACCATGATCGGCCGCCTGTCGCCCCGGCAGGCGGCTGTCGGCTATGGCATTGCCGTAATACCAGCTTTTCTGCTGATAACCATACATTTCGGCATTCCGGCCGGCATGGCCCTGGTACTGGCTGGAGGCATAGCAGCCACACTGAGCGGCCTGCTGCTCAGTCTGTGGTATCGGCGCAAGATCGGCGGCTATAATGGCGATGCTATAGGTGCGGCCATCGAAGGCGGCGAGCTGCTGGTGCTTTTACTGGCAGCGCTGATCCTGCGTTGAGTTGACGCAACGGCAAACGCTTGTAAGCTTCCGCTACTGCCTGATATCACCGTATCAGGCGCTGCGAACCTTCTGCAACTGGTTAACCACCGCCCGAAAATCCTTCGGATACGGCGCTTCGATGGTCATGGATTCAGCCGAAGCCGGGTGCTCAAAGCAAATCGACCAGGCATGCAGACCGCAGCGATCCAGGATCGGACGCTCTGCGGCGGAATCACCTTTCCACCGGCGTTTTATTCTGGATAAATACAGGCCTTCATTCTTGCCATACATTGGATCACAATAGATAGGACAACTCATGGCGGCCAGATGCACCCGTATCTGGTGGGTCCGGCCGGTTTCCGGCCTGGCCTCCACCAAAGACAAAAAGGGATGGCGCATCAGCACCTTAAAGCGGGTCAGGGACTGTTTGCCGGCACCGTCAACAATGGTGCGATGCAGGCGGTCGCCATCCGGCGTAAGCGGCAGATCACATTCATTTTCATTCCAGGGGGGATTGGCGGCCACCAGCGCGTGATACACCTTGTGTATCTGGCCAAATTCAAAGGCCGTAGATATAACCCGGTGGCTGTCGGCATCGCGGGCAAACAGCAACACGCCGCTGGTATCCTTGTCCAGCCGGTGCACCGGCCAGAGCAGGCCGTACTGGCCTTCCAGTTCCCGGGCGGCTACCGGCGCTTCGCTGTCGTAGCGGTCAGGCGCGGAAAGAAGTCCGGCCGGCTTGTTTACCACCAAGATATTTTCATCACAATATAAGGTCTGAATATCGAATTTCATGCCGCCAGTATACACAAAGCGGCGGGTTCTGTCTTGGCATCCGCGCCGGGCTTATAGCAGCAGCATGTCTGGCAGGCGCCGCTTTATCTACCCGTAAGTTCGGCAGCTCTCGCCATACCGGCCTTAATTCCAGATGGTCCGGCCGCTGCGTGCCTTCTGATAGGATACCAGCAGATTTTCAGCCTGAAAAACCCCATCCATGGAGACAGAGGCTACAACATGCCCACCAATAGCCACATCAAAAGCCTGACGATTGCGCGCCGCTAATTGCAGCTTGGTATCGAGCGCATACAAGGTAAAGGTATAGGTATGTACACCGGTAGGAGGGCACGGACCGCCCCAACCCACTTCCAGATAGTCATTAAAACCCTGCTCGGTACCGTTCACAAAGTGCGGATACGGCGGTAGAGCTGCAGCCAAACCGGTTTCACAGGGGTCAATATTCCATATCAGCCAGTGGGTCCAAGCCTGCGCCGCTTCCGTGCCTTGGTCTTCACAGACTAGAGCCAAAGATTCTACACCGGCCGGAATATCGGCCCAGGATAGTGCCGGCGACCGGTTTTCCGATTCATAACCGCAGCTGAAAGGCAGAATTGCTCCATGAGCGAACGACGGACTGGTTATTATCATACGCACTTCCTCACTTTCCGAAATTTTACTCAGCATTAGTATGACACTTAGACATTATTTGTCAACACATATAAAGAGAATTTTATACATTTTTGTGAAATTTCAGGTTGACCAGCTGAAACCCCGGCAGCGAGAAGTACTAACTGCTGCCGGAAGCCAGCACCGTATGCAGACTGTCAGCCGCTTGGGCCTTTTTAATCAGCTTCAGCAGAATAGCAATGGCGGCGGCCAGTACCAGCAGCGCAGCATAGGCGGCCAGCCCTCCCAACAACAATAGAAAATTGTAAGCTCCGTGTATCAAAACCGCGCTGATCCAGGCCTTTCGCTGCAAAACAGCGGCTGCTTGGCGCTGGCGTCCCAGTTTGGCCTGTCCCAGCCAGTAGCCCATAATACCGGTAGCACTGGCGTGCAGTGGAACTGCTGTAAAAGCGCGCAGGAAGAGTACGCCCGTACCATCCATTCCATAAAGGATATTTTCGGCGAAGGCAAAGCCAAGGCTTACACACATAGCATACAGTATCCCGTCCATGATCGTGTCAAAAGCCGGATTATGATAGAAGAAGCGTTTGATGATAAAAAACTTAACTGATTCTTCAAGCAGCGCCGCGCTGATAAAAGCCGACCAGAAGGCCCCCAGCAACGACGCAGAAAGCAGTACTTCAGGTATGCCAACAAAAAAACCGGCCAAAAGTACCGGTAGTGTACCCAGAAAACCAAGCAGCACCGCCATACTTATCAGACGGAAGGGTTCTGGCCTGCCACGATCGCGCCAGCCTATCCAGCCCACCAACAGCAGACTGGGGAGAGCAGCCCCTCCTATCAGCACCAGCAATTCCACAATCAGGCCTTCCCGGCAGTAACAGCCCGGCCCAGACTCCTGCTCTTACCCAGCAGCGTCAGAGTACCAGAAAAAACCTTATACTCACAGTAAACATTCATGCAAGCTCCTGAATAGAATAATTTTCACCATACCAAGTAATGCTACTGTAAGGCAGCACCGGGCAACTTTAATAGTTATTGCTGATTCCTGTTCAAAGTAAAACGCAGGCAAAACCGAGCGCCGCCGGCATTACTCCAAGAGAAGCTACCGCCAAGCTGCTGCACCAGGGCATCAACCAGTTTCATGCCCAGTCCCTCTCCATGCAGGGGATCAAAATCGTCAGGCAGACCTATCCCGTTATCCTGGATCAGCAGCTGGAAATGGTCATCATCATGTGTAAGTTCCACTATCAACTTGGGACTGTCGCGCCTGCCGTGTTTCAGGGCATTGGATACCAGTTCGTTAAACAGCAGGGCCAGCGGAATGGCCTGGTCGATATTGAGCCATACTGACTCCAGCGTTAATTCCAGTTCTGGCGCTTTAAGATAGCTGGCTGCCTGAAATTGCAGGCTTACCAGCCGCCGGATATAGCCGCCGATGTCCAAACCGCCAAAATCCTCGGACTGATACAATAATTCATGGATCAGCGACATAGCCTGTATACGGCCTTCCAGACAGGTCGAAAATTCTTTTAAAGAAACCTGCTGCTGTTCCTGCAGATGTATTAGACTTAATATAAGCTGTAAATTATTCTTTACACGATGATGTATCTCGCGCAGCAAAGTTTCCTTTTCGCGCAGCGAACGCTCTAGCTGGGCGGCTGCCAGACTGCGCTCTTCGGCCTGACGCGCCAGAGCTTCGGCCATACGGTCGATCGAATGCCCGACCACCGTAAGCTCCGAACGGTCCTCCGGCCAGTGCAGCCGGAAATCCAGCTGCCCCGCCTGAATACGCGAGGTAGCCTCCATCAACAGCTGTATGCGCCTTTCCACCAATACGTGCCCGAGCACAAAAGCCAGGCCGAGCGACATAAGCAGCAGCACCAGTAAAAAACCCAGATTACGGATCAGCACCAGCCGGGACGGTCTCCTGGCCACCGCCTCCGGAACTGCCAGCACTATATACATGTACACCGGCTGATCTCTGTCCAGTCGTAATTTACTGTACGCGTAAAAACGTTTTATATTGTCAGATCCGGTCTGCAGGATGGTTCCCGAGTCAGAGCCCTCCAGTATCGACTGCCAAATTGCACCCTTTATAGGCTGCCCGATGGGATTAGTGGCTTTCGGCGGGTAGAAAAATAGCCGTACACCGGCATGGTCCACCAAACCTAAAATAGTCTCGGCCGGCAGCTCCAGCTGTTCGAAAATAGCCTCATACGCATCCAGCCGATAGGCACAGAGGATGATGGACTCGATTGAACCATCGGTGTCAAGAACCGGCAGAGCGTAAGCCAAGGAAGGAATAGCGTCCACCTTGGCCTCTATATATTCACCCACAGCAAAGGAACGGGTCGCTATGGCATCCCTAACATGCTTGCGCGCCGAAAAATCCACACCGGGTGGCAGCATGGCCGAATGGGTGACAAAACCCCTTGCGTCAGTAATTGAGATATTCAGCAGTTCGGGTATCTGGGCCAGGAATGAAGACAGTAGCGGCACGATGGTATCATCGGGCAGTCGATGACGCTGTAGAATATCGGCAACAGTAGCCATGGTCTGCCGGCTGGAACTGGTAAGCCTTTGCTGTATCTCGGCAAAGGATTCCACCTGCCGAACAGCGTCAGCCCGCAGCTGATCCTCCAGATGCCCGCCATGTTCGATTCCGGTCCAGATTATCAGTCCAAAGGCCGGTATCATGGCCAAAACCACAATCAGCACCAGTGTATGCCTGACCGATACGAAAATATGCGCATTTCTCATGGAACCGGCTGCCCCCTGCGTTGCTACGGTCAGTGTAGTGCAAGTTCAAAATGCTGTCAAACAAGCGGTGAAGCGATGCGCCTTTACAGATCAGCAACAAAAGATTATTATATCGATACGTTAGACTGCATCAGGTGCTGCAGTTTCCACGGAATACTGCGCACCGCAGCAAAAGGAGTATATATGCGAACTGAAAAAGTAAAGGTGGTAATCTGGGGTTTCGGTGCCATGGGCAGCGGCATGGCCGAAGTGCTGCTGCGCAAGAAAGGCGTAGAAATCGTCGGCGTCTGCGACATGCACCCCGAGCGCATGGGTAAAAGCATTTTCGACGTGCT
>JAHIWF010000362.1 GCA_018815555.1 Spirochaetota bacterium
GTGGATGAGCAGCAGCCTCAGCCGTTGCGTCAGCTGGCAGCGCAGCTGGTCAGTCTGTGCCGGTCTGTAGATAGCGGCCTTGCAGAGGAGCTAAGCCCGACTCAGGACGCTCTGGTGCGTGGTATAAATCGACTGCGCCGGTCTATGGAACAGGCAGCCGGAGTAAGTCCTTCAGATTGGGATTTCGCTGATCCGGTAGGCCTTCAGCTGGACGCTTCGGTTCAGCGCTGCTTTCCCGGTGTGCATGCCTATCTGGACGATATCCGGTCGCCTTTCAATGTCGGATCCATCTTCCGGACAGCTGATGCCTTTGGGGTGGACTCACTATATCTTTCACCGTTTAGTGCCGATCCGGAGCATCCAAGGGCGAGCCGCTCGTCCATGGGAGCGCTTACTGTCATGCCCTGGCAGCGTTTACCGATCGTCGATCTGGCCGCTGCCTTCCCGGGCGGCAATTTTATAGCCCTGGAGCTGCGTGGTCAGCCAATCGAGGATTTTGTGTTTCCGGCAGAGGGCATGGTTTTTGTTGGTTCAGAAGAACTGGGGGTATCTCCGGAGGCTCTGCAGCTGTGTACACACCGGATTTCAATCCCGATGCTGGGAGCTAAGGGTAGCCTGAATGTAGGTGTTGCCTTCGGTGTTTTCATGAATGCCTGGCGCATATCACTGTATAAACAGGGCTACAAAGCAGTTAAACGCCCTTGCCGATCCAGTTTCGATGCTTTATAGTAGAATTACCATGCAGGATATCAGCGTTGCCATAGTACAAGAATTATTAGATCGCTTAAAACATATAGAAAAAGATACCGAGCACCTGTATCTGGACCTTGGTACCATATTCCCGGTAATAAAAGCCGCCATCGATGAAAGCGCCAGGAATACCGATGCGAGCATCCGGACCATACTTGCAGGCTATCAGCATGGTGTAAGCGCAGAACAGGCAAAGCGCCGTGCCGATGATTTTATTGATGATTCAAGGCAGTTTTTCGATAAACTCTCGGTAAAAGAAAAAGCCTTTTTTTCTATTGTAGATGCCAGTATCGGTGAACTGTCTCAATTGGATGACATAATCAGCCGGGTTCGTCTGGATTCTGAAGAGATGGAATTGGTATCGTTAAATGCCATGACTGTTGCCCTCAAGTCGGGCCATGCCGGCAAGGCCTTTTCGGTCATTACCGACGAGTTAAAGCGCCTGTCTACCCGCACCATTCTGCATGCCAACGAGCTGTCTATGGTAGGGTCTGATTTGCTAGTCTATCTTGCCCAGTTACGTGAGGAACTAGGTGTTCTGGAAAATGATCGCCTTGCCCTCTTTAATGCCATAACTGCAATGCTCAGCGAAGGCTTTCATCAGCTGGATGAGCGGGTGCATGCTACTGCCGCCGGTTTCCGCCGCCTGTCTGATACCGCCGCCACTGTACGTGATCCGGTTGCGCGTATCATGCAGGGAGTTCAGGTGCAGGACATCATCCGCCAATCACTGGATCATGTGCGTCTTTCCCTGAATGTAGTTTTGGAGGATTCAGGGCAGAACAATGCCCGCTCCGAGTCGGATAACAGCAGCGCCGGATTAAACGAAGAAAAAGCCTTTCTGGCGGAAATAACCCGCCTTTCGGCCTTGCTTATCGAAGATATCTACGGCCAGGTCGTGCGCAGTCTTGGCGATTTTGAATCGAGTATCAACAGTATCGATACCCTTGTGGCCCGGGTCGACGAGGCAAAAAAACAGCTACTGCTTTCGGTGCGCGCCGGAGTGGAACAGAGCAAACTTCCCGCCTTGGTTTCCGCTTACCTGCGCAGCAAACATCGGGTATCGCAGACCGCCCGTCATGTTGCCGATGGCGTAAAGCGCTTAGATGACCGTTTTAATAAAGTCAATATGATTCTGTCGCGTTTCAACAACATCGTAATAGCATCGCGCATCGAAATAGCCCGTAACAAGGCTCTCTCGCTGGTTGCCAATACCGTGGCCGGAATGATGGATCTCACCGAGCGGCTGGGCGAAGATGTGTCGGCTGCCGGTGCGCTTACCCGCACTTTTTCCAAATCCATCAATACCGAGATGTTTACCTATCTTGGTGATGATGAAAACGCCGATCAGCAGGATTTTGACTTTGCCATGAAGGCCTTATATGACGAACTGGCCCGGCTGGATTCTTCCTGCAAGACACTGGTAGAAGCTGCGGAAGATTTTCAGCCTTTTGCTGCCAATTTTTTTACGGCCATCGGTCGCTCCCGCTCCCAGACCGCCCAGATCAAGCTGCTGGCCGATGAGCTGTCGGGAATGCAGCAGAGTCTGGCAACTCATGCCACAGAGATCGAAAGCGAGCTTGGTATAACTATGCAGCAGACTTTATCCGGCAGTCTTGAGCTGCGCAATAATCGTTTGCGCGAGATTGTCGATCGCTTCACCATTTTCACCCACCGTCAGACTGCCAGCCGCATAGCCAATCTGGAAGAAGGAGTGGAAGATGAGTCTGAAGCAGCCGTAAGTGGTGAAGTGACCCTCTTCTAGCGCCTATGTTCAACCATCGCATCAGCAGTTTTGAACAACCGGTTATAACCATTCATCCAGGAGAATTCTTTGTAAGCAAAGAGGATGTGGTAATTTCTACAGTGCTCGGTTCCTGCATATCTGTCTCCCTGTTTGATGTGCGCAATCAACTGGGCGGCATAAATCATTTTATGCTGCCAGGTGCTTTAGATACTAATGATATTTTGCAGAGCGGCAGCGCTAAATACGGTATGTTTGCGATTGAACTGCTGTATAATGAAATGCTTAAAAATGGTTCACGCAAAATGGATATCGTTGCCAAGGTTTTTGGTGGCGGCTCAGTACTCCGGGTCAGTAACGGGTCAACCAAAATTCCGCAGAGCAATATTGACTTTGCCTTTAACTACCTGGAGCGTGAAAAATTTCCGATTGTTGCCAGTGATACCGGTGGAGTTCTGCCGCGGAAAATTTTTTTCTTTGCCAGAAGCGGGAAGGTGCTGCTAAAGCGGATTACCGGATCGCAGGTGTATACAGTAGAGCACGAAGAAGAACAGTATCTGCGCAGTATCCAGCGCAAAAAAACCGGCAATGTGGTTATTTTTGGTAAACCTCCGGTCGAGGCCTGAGGCCCTTCCAGGTCTGGCGCAAAGCTGCGGTCAGCAGCAGGATCCGCCAGGGTCGGAATCCTTAAGGATGTATCCGCCCTGCGGAACATAGGCTCGGGAGCCCGGCGGCAGGCTGCTGGTAATCCAGACATTGCCGCCTATTATTGATCCTGCGCCGATGGTAGTACAGCCGCCGAGTATGGTGGCGCCGGCATAAATGGTTACTGAATCCTCTATAGTCGGATGGCGCTTGGCGTTACCTTCGTTCTTGGATACGCTTAATGCGCCGAGGGTTACACCCTGGTAAATTTTTACTCTCTGACCGATAACAGTGGTTTCGCCGATTACCACACCAGTGCCATGGTCAATGAAAAAACCTGGTCCTATGCTTGCCCCGGGGTGGATATCTATTCCTGTCCGGGAGTGAACATGCTCACTCATCATGCGGGGAATGAGCGGAACGCCCTGCCGCCATAATTGGTGGGCAAAGCGATGCACGGTGATGGCTTCGAGGCCTGGATAGGAAAGTATCACTTCTTCGATCGATTTCGCCGCCGGGTCGCCTTCCCAGGCGGCTTGCACATCCTGCATGAGGATAGAGCGGATGTCCGGCAGCGACATGAAAAAGTCTTCGGTAATTTCTCTGGCCTCCAGATGACAGGCAGCCGGGCAGCCTTTTTCACCCCTGATGCGGTAATCATAATCCAGACTGCGGGCACTTTCTTCTATTAACGTGCGGGCGCAGCGATTTGCCAGTTCGCCTATAACGAAAGCGGCGTTGCGGTCATCGATGCCATCTTCGCGTTTGTAACCGGGAAAGGCCAATGTCTCCAGATCGGCTACCAGATGATGTATTGTTTCGCGTGAGGGCAGGTTGTTACCGGATCGGTGGTTGATGCCGCCGGAGCGGGCATATGATTCCATCAGGTTTTCTATGGCCTGGCTTAAGGTATCAGTCATATCGCAGTACTTCTCCTTCCGGCCGGATTTTTAAGGCCGGATATAGCCAGCCGCGCCGTTTAAGGCTTTACATAGCTGCCAGGGCGCCGCAGGGATAAAATGGTGACAAACAGCCGTCTATATTTCCTGCGCCGGACGGTTGGCAGCATTTGCCAGACTCAGGGCCTGCTGCTTAACCAGTTCGAAATGCTTGCCGGCTGCCGCATACATGGTCAGCGACTTGCCATCGGCAAGGCGGACCCGCAAGCCGCAGTTTTTTTTACCGACAGCCCCGGGCAGATACACCAGCGGGTCGTTGGAATCCATTGCTGCGGCCAGATCGGCGCTGTACTCAATGGCCGACACTTCATCCAGCGGAACTTGCCAGGATTTCGAAATAAAAACCAGCCCGAAACGCCTCTGCATATAACCTTTTTCCAGGTTGAACACCCAGCGGTCCTCGGATATGACCATGAAAGGCAGGATTACATAAAAACCGAGCATCAGCGGATGACCTGCTCCGAGCGAGCGGCCGAGTACCACTAACAGAATCACACTCAAAACAAGATACACAATACGAACCTTGTTGACCAGTGTTATCTCCATGTTGCCGTTTTTACGGCGAATCAGTTTGTACAGCAGGAACAGGGATTTCATAGTACTCCTTGTGGAATTCTGGATCAGTGCAGATAACTGTCCAGCTCATAAATACTGCGGATACGCGGCAGATCTTCATGCGTGTATTTATCATAATGATCAATCAGGATGCCTTTGCCGCCGCAGGCGCTAAAACCGCGCACATAGCGCGGAACATCATCTACAAAAATGCTGTTTTGCGGCGGGCAGGCGGCATCGGTCAGAACCCGTTCTACAGCAGCACGGGCTGGTTTTCCGGTCAGGTCGTTGAAGCGCACATCATAGATCTTTTGGAAGCAGTGTTCGATGCCGAATCGTTTTAGAATTCGGGTAGCATGTTCCATCGGGGCATTGGTAAAAACATATTTGCGCTGCTGGATGTTTTCCAGAAAGCCGGGCAATGCGGGGTCTATCTCCAGCATGGCTTCTTCTCCGTCTGGATGCACCACCGAAAAGTAATGATCATAGTCACGTAATCCGTGTTCTTTCATCAGCCATTCGAGTGTGGTTCCATATTGGTGTATATTGGCGCGGCGCAGGCGCATTGCTTCTTCGCTGCTTACTCCAAGGAACTCTGCGGCGAATTGGGTCATGCGCCTGACGATATCTTCTTCCATGCCGGCACTTGCCGGATACAGTGTATTGTCCAGATCGAAAAAAACGGCTTGAATCATGGTTCTTTGTAGCATGAATACGCACATAGGGGGAATAGGATCAGGCTCCCGGAGCGGCTTCCCGTGCTGCCGACTCGAATTCCATAAAGCGCTGCTCCAGTATTGGCAGCAATACTGTCAGCTGGTCTATCCGACCGGCCTTGGCCGCAGCCTCCATATCACGTGCGGCATTTCCCAGCACCCGGGCTGTCATATTCCAGGCGGCCCCTTTGATGGAATGACTGAGTTCCCTCATCTGACTGCAGTCTTCCTGCTGGACGGCAGCGGCCATTTCGGCCAACTGGCCTCTGGTTTTTGCGATGAAGCGGCCGATAAGGCTGATTACTGTTGCCTTCTGTCCGAGAAAGGTCTCCACCAGCTCGTTAAAGTCAAAGGTCGGATCTTCGGCACAGGCAGCACCGGGTGTTTCTGCTGGAACCAGGAAGTCGGCCTGCTGGCGGCCGCAGGTTTTATTGGCCCAGAAACTGATCATGGATTCCAGATCCTTGCGTTTGAATGGCTTGATTAATATGTCATTCATACCGGTGGCAATGCATTTATCCCGCTCGCCTTTTAGCGCACTGGCGGTAACGGCGATGATCGGCCGACTGTAACCCTGCTGGCGAAGCAGGCGGCTGGCTTCATAACCATCCATAACCGGCATGAAGATATCCATCAGCACCATGTCGTAACATTGAGCCAGCGCTTTTGATACAGCTTCCTGGCCGTTGTCGGCTACATCCACGGTGCAGCCGAGTTTTTGCAGCAGCAAAGTAAAAAGTTCCTGGTTGACCACATGGTCTTCAGCCAGCAGTATCGACAGATTCATCTCGCTGTTATCGGGGCGGATGTCTACGGCTGCTTCGTCGTCGTCAGCCAGATCCAGTTCGGTCTTCTCCTCCAGGACCCTGTCCAGAGTCTCGTACAGCACCTGTGGATTTAACGGCTTATACAGGTAGGCGTTAAACCAGTTCAGGTGTTTCATTTTGGCTTCCGGGTCTATAGCCCCTTCCGGAGCCATCAGAATGAGCCGTGTGCTGTTTATTTGGCGGTCGGCGGTAATTTCGGCTGCCAGACGCCAACCGTCCATGCCGGGCATTTCCTGGTCGATAAGGCAGAGATTATACGGCCGTCCTTGCACTGCCGCCTTTTGTAGCTGCTCGATAGCTTCATGGCCGTTAGTAGCTGTGTGGCATTCCAGACCCATATTGGCGGTCTGGCGACAGATATAATCCAATGCTGCCGGATGGTCGTCCACTATCAGAACTGCGGCAGTCCGGCTGAATTGATGTTCCAATCCCGGCAGGCTGTATTCCGCCTCGGTAAGCGGGTAGGTAAAGCCAAAAATTGCACCGTGCGGCTGATTGTGCTCATGAAAAATCCGTCCGCCCATTATTTTTACCAAATATTGCGAAATAGCCAGCCCGAGGCCGGTGCCGCCATGGGTGGTGCTGCCGGCGTTGGCCTGGGTAAACGGCGTAAACAGGTGATCCATCAGCTTGGCCGGAACGCCGGAACCAGAATCGCGCACCTGCAGCAAGAGCTCATTGCGTCCGCGAGTGGACTGCAGCTGGGCTTCGATGATGATTTCACCGGCAGAGGTGAACTTGATGGCATTCTTGAACAGGTTGACTACAATCTGGCGCAGCTTGCCGGGATCTCCCCTTATCAGTCGCGGCAGTCGGGGGTCAATATCCAGGATTACTTCCAGCTGCTTTTTATGAGCATCAAGGATCAGCAAGGCCACTGACTGGCGCAGAATGTCGAACAGGTCAAAATCCACATGTTCAAGCTCAACCTTGCCGGCTTCAATTTTGGAAAAATCCAGGATGTCATTGATCAGTCCGAGCAGCACGTCCGCCGAGAAACGGACTGAGCCGATATAATCCTGCTGTTCCTTGTCCAGACCGGTTTCGTGCAGTAACTCGGTCATGCCCAGAATGGTCTGAATGGGGGTACGGATTTCGTGGCTCATATTGGCCAGAAACTGGCTTTTGGTTATGGTGGCTTTTTCGGCTGACTCTTTGGCGCTTACCAGATCATGCTCGTGCCGCTTCTGGTCGGTAATGTTCTGGAACATACACCACAGCCAGCGCTCGGTTTGCTGCGGATCGTCCACTTCGCGGGCCGTATTCAGCAAAGACAGTGTCGTGCGCAGCCATACCCGCGAATTCTGGGCGGTTTTCAGGTTGCTTTCAATGGTCGCCGCACCCATACGTCCCAGCAGTACTTCGGTAATATAATAGGAGTATTGGAAGGAATCCCGCTCCTGCAGCCAGTCGAACAGCGGTACTGCCAGTTTTTCCGGACTCTGGCCGGACAGTTCGTAGAACAGCTCGTAAAATGCCTCATTCCAAAGAACCGGCATCCCCTGTTCATTCAGGATGATCATAGCCTGTCTGGCCTGGTTGAAAGCTGCTTCGAACAGGGTTTCCGGCAGAGTCATCAGAAATTGGCCTTCAGTATTTCGAGGGTTTTAGTGAGTATCTGGTGCGGTTTTAAGGGCTTTACCAGGTAGCTCTTCACTCCGGCCCGGTAGGCCTTTACGACAGCTTCGCGCTGGGTGATGGCCGACAGTACAATAATCGGCATATGCTGGTCGCGGGCGTGCATGGTTGCCAGAACCTCAAAACCGTTAACATTGGGCATACGCAAGTCCAGAAAAACCAGGTCGAAACTGCGCTTTTCGATTTCGTTCAGGAAGCTTTGACCGTTGCTGAAGGTGCTTACCTGGGCATTCATGGTGGCAAACGTGGTTTTTATCAGCTCCTGGATGACGAAGTCGTCGTCGACTGCAGCTATCTCCAGATCGCGTCCCAGATCATTGATATTGGCCACTGATGCCAGCGGCCGGTTCTGCTCGGCATCAAAGCGCAGCGTGACCATTTCGGAACCCTGCCCATGATTCTTGCTGGACAGCACACGGTCATTGATGATGGCGGCCTTGTCTTCCGGCAGATCAGCCGCAGTGGCTGCTTCAGCTATCAGCCCGTCTATGGCATATTCCAGTGATTTTACAACCTCCATCCCGTTAAACTCGGGTCGGCCGTCAACAAAATCCTGCACAAAGCTGGAAAGGGTAAGAATCTTGATGTGCCGCGGTCTAGCCCCCGAAGAGCCGGCCACTGCGCTTAGCAGAAATTCCAGATTGGCACCATCAACAAATGAAAGTTCCATATCGCTTATCATCAGAATTACTTTAGGTTTCTGCATGGAGTACAGATCAACCAGCTCACGGATTTTAAAACGCAGCAGGTCTACCTTGTCGCGGTTGATGCCTTTGGCAATTTCCACGAAAAGAATATTGTCATTGACATGAGCCTCTACAATGCAGGGCGTTTTATCGATATCGAAACGAATGCCGGTAAGCTCGGCAATAGTCTGGTAAAACAGGTCCATCTTCAACGGCTTCATGAATATTTTTTTGATATTGAAGGGCAGCAGGTCCAGCAGGCGGTTTTTATCCAGCTTGTGGGCGGTCAGAATTACCGGAATGTCGGCGGTATTGGGGTTGCGGGCTTTTTCTTCGAGTAGTTCCTGGCAGCTTTTTCGGGTTAGGTGATAGTCCATAATTATCAGTTCAGCCGGTTCTTTACGCATTTTGGCCAGGCCGTCGAGTCCGTTTATGGCTACCTCTACTGTCATGCCGGCCCGGATCAGACGTGCCTTCAAATAGTCACGAAAGAGCTCGGATTCGTCGATAATTAATGCTGAAGGGCGTGCCATATATACCTCTGTCGAAATTATATATCATCATTTGACCATAAACAAGAGAACGGCTTATGTAAAATTCGACTTTTTTGTGTGTATTATTTGTCGATATACAGTCAATGTGCTTTATTTTGTGCTATCTTATGCTTGTAGTGTGTTTTATTTGTTACTATAATTGTAGTTAAGGGCTTTGTGGAGGTTTCAGATGCAGAAAAAAATACTGATTACAATTGGCGTCTTGCTATGTTGCTCAATGCTGCTTTTTAGCCAATCAGAACCGGTCAGCTCTGCATCGACAGAGCCGGAAACATTAAACACCGACGTGCAGCCGGAAGAAACGCCGGAAGAAACACCGACCGAAACAGCTGGTGAACTTCCTGCTGCCGGCAGCGTAGCTCCAGCAGAGGAAAATCCCGCAGCGCTTGCTCCTGCCAGCGGAACGGCTGCCCCGGGGAAAGAATATATCCGGGCCGAAGGGCTGGAGAACTGGCAGCTGGAGTATGATCTTTCTGCCTACAAGCCGGGTAAATATAACATTCTGGTACGGGCTGTCGATTCTGCCGGCAATGAATCCTTTGCCGGGCCCTTCAACATCATCGTTGACCCGCTTTCTGATCTGCCACTTACCCAGATCAGTCATCCACTGGCCGAAATGCGTGTCGGTGGCGACCTGATTATTGTCGGCACCGCTGTTGACGATGATGCCGTACAGTCGGTTCAGGTTAAACTGAATGACGGGGGCTGGATGGACGCCCAGGGTGCTGATTATTGGTCGTTTTTGCTGGAAACAGCCGAGCTGCCCGATGGCTTGCATCAGCTCAGCGCGCGTGCTATCGATAAATTCGGTGTCGAGGGTCATGAGTCCACCGTCAGCTTCCATTTGGACCGCACAAAACCGCTGCACAGCATACAGAAACCGGGCTTCGGCGCTTTAGTCAGTGGCCGCTTTGCAATCGATGGTACGGTGTTTGATGCAAACGCACTGGAACGCATGGAATACTCAATGGATGCCGGCCAGAGCTGGCGTTCTTTGCGGCTTAGTCTGGACAGGGCAAAAACCACCGCTACGTTTAGCTTGAATGTTGATACCCGGCAGATGGAAGATGGTCCGGGAGTGGTCTGGTTCCGCACCGAGGATCAAGTCGGCTCGGTTGGAACATCGGTTTTTCTATATTTTGTAGATAATACCAAACCGCAGATTGATTTTATCAGCCCCAGTGAAACAGCTGCCGTTAACGGTTCTTTTGTGGTCACCGGACGGGTTTTTGACGTACTCGGTATTACTTCACTGGAATGGGTGTATGGCAAGGAATCCGGAATCATAGAGCTGCTGCCGGGAAATCCTTATTTTAGTCAGGTGTTCGCGTTACATGAGGCACGTGGCCGGGTTAGTGTGCTTTTCCGTGCTACGGATGTAACGGGCAATGTTACCACCGCAACGCTCACTCGTACTATAGATCAGACCGCCGATCTGCCGCGACTGGAGCTTTTTTCGCCGCTGGAGGCCGAAACCTATCGCGACCACATTCTGGTGCGTGGTCAGGCTAGAGACGGCGACGGCATAGCGGCTGTGTTCTGGCGTGTAGATAACGGGGAGGAGCAGGAGCTGCCTACTGAAGGTTCTTTTGGCCTTACTATTGGCGAATTGAGCAGCGGTAGGCATACCTTGTCGCTTCGTGCTGTGGATGCGAATGGTATTTCAAGCCCCGTGTTGACGCGCTCCTTTGTGTTTGCCGCGACCGCTCCGCAAATCAGTCTGCACAAGCTGGTGGACAGTACCGGTGAGCAGGATTTTAGTACCGGCATTGCAGTGTCGATTTTGGATGGCAAGGCCCAGCTAACTGGTTCGGTCGAGGCGGCAAATCCGCTGCGCAGCTTGATATATTCGATTAACGGTGGGCCGGAACAGAGTCTGAATCCGGGCAAGAATGCCGGGAACCTCCCCCTTGCTATTCCTTTGCCGGCCAGTTTGCCTTATGGTGTGCTGGATATACTGGTAAAGGCCACTGATGTGTATGACCGGGTAGGGGAATTGCGCGTACCGGTGTATGCTGTTAATTATTCACGGCCGAGGGTTGGTCCGCTGCTGGATTTTGCCGATGCCGGAAGTCAGGCCGGTGGGGTGGTAGATATCAGCCGGCAGAAACCTTTGTTGGGTGTTTTTATTACACCGTTTAGTGGCGAAGATATCCGCTCTGTGCGTCTGGAGCCAGAAAGCGCTTTGGTACGGGTTTCAAACAGCGGAAAGCAGCTGCGCGTAGAGTGGCAGGCCGCCGGTATCAGCGAGTCTACCCGGGTGGTAGTCGAAACCGTACGAGGCCATCAGTTTGAATCCGCCGCCATGATATTCCGAACCGACAGTAGTGCCCCGCGCATCAGCCTGTCTTCACCGTTAACCGGCGCCTGGTTCAACAACCAGTTGAGCATATCCGGAACTGCCGAAGATGACGATCAGATAAACAAACTGGAATATTCGGTCAATGAAGGCAGCTGGTCAAGCCTGGCTATTGATTCAGGCAGTTTTGATCAGGTTCTGGATCTGGCCAGGTATGAAGGAGCTGTTCTGCTCTCGCTCCGGGCTGCTGATGCTGCCGGCAATATTTCAGTGGTACGCACTGCTGTTATGGTCGACCGTACTCTGCCTGTCCCCGAGCGGATTGCACCCTTGTCCGGGGCTCCGGCCGACGGGAATCTGCTGTATGCCTTCCGGCCCGGTGAGCCTTCCTGGAGTGTGGCCGGCATAGAAATTGAGCGAAACGGCAGCACCCAGCAGCTTGCCTGGGCTCCGTTACTTACTTTCAACGCCAACGCCGCCAATGGTCCTGTGCTGGTGCGTGTTACCGACAAAGCCGGCAATACCCGCGAACTGGACCTTGCCGCCGGTTTGAACCTGTCTGCCGCTGTAGCTGCTGTGCCTGCTCTGGAAACTATAAAGCAAAATGTCAGCGGCCAGGGTGCTGCTGTAATTCAGGCCGCTTTTACCGGAACGGACGCAAACGGTGAAATTGCATGGACTGCGCCATTTGTATCCGGAACCAATACTTCGGCTTTTCCGGAAGAACTTAACAATCGGCCGATACGGGTGTCCGGGCCCCTGTCGCTGCAGTTTACCTTGAGCGGTCTTACCCTTGATCCGAAGAAACCGCAGGCCTTCTGGGGTCTGACCCCGGAGACTGCCACTCAAGCCATCAGTCTGCGCGGCCAGAGCGGCACTACGGATCTTAGCGGTACCCTGCGTGTGCCGGTCCAAGCGGATGGTCGGCAGTCGGTCTGGCTGAAGGTCAGTGATACCGCCCGTGGCGATTTGTATACCCGTTTGTATCTTGATTACGACACGACGCCCGCCCAGTTGCGCTTGCTGGCACCGGCTGAGACTGCCCCGGGATCGTTTACGCTGTTGGTACATGCCGATGACGCCAACGGCATCAGTTCGGCCGAATATGAAATTAATCGTGAGAAAAAAGCCTTTACCCTGCTGCCCGGCGATACCAATATAGCAATTCCGCTTGAGTTCCCCGCCAAGGCAACTCAGCTGGCGATAATTGTGCGGGTGGTGGACGGCAGCGGCAATACTGCCATGCAGACCATAAACGTGCGCTATGACCGGACGGCGGATCTACCACAGGCTGCTTTTATCAGTCCGGTAGAAGAAGCTGTATACAGTTCAGGTGATCAGTTCTTTGTACTGGCCACCGATAACCAGTCCTTGGCTTCGGTCTCGCTTGGTGTAGGTTCAGGTACTGTCGGCGCGGAAGGTGCCGGTCCGATTTTCGGATTACGCCTACCGGAAAGCTCGGCGGGTGGTAATGCTTTGTCGCTGGTGGCGTTGGACCGTAACGGCTTGTCTTCGGAAAAGATCACCGGCAGCGTCATCTTCCGGGCGAGCGCTCCTACAATAGAAATAAGCGGCTATCAGCAGGAGAAAGCCGCGCCTGAGAGCTTAAGCATTGGTCAGTATATCGAGCTTGGCAAAGCTACAGCAGTAAACATTTCGGTAAGTGCGCCGAATGGTCTGGCTGCTGCTGAATATTGTCTGAATAACGGAGAATGGAGCCGGCTGGCTCTTCCAGCCAAGCCGGATGCATCAGGTGTATATTCCGCACAGCTACCCTTGTCTGCTGCTTTGCCTTACGACAGGATTTTATTGCAGCTGCGGGTGCAGGACGTTCAGGAACTTGTAGCCGAGACTGCCCTGAGCCTGTATCGGGTTAGCCCGCCTTCGGCAGCACCTGTTGTAGATGCCGAGGGCATCTATTTATATGACCAGAGGGTAGCTGCCGACGGCCGTCTTAACCTGGCCCCCGGCGAAGCTGTAGAAATGTATTTTAATGGCCGCAAAGTACAGTCGGTCCGCATGGAACCGGAGCTGCCCTTTCTGGCGCTTTCCACTCAGGATGCTTTGATCAGGCTGCAGGCAGTCTCCGAGGGCTGGGATGCAGCAGCACAGCTCGTGGTAAGCACAGAGGATGGCGAAGAATTCCGGTCACGTGAAATTATAATAACAAGTGATGCCTCCGATCCCCGCGTGGCCATAACGGGGCCGGTGGCAGGGTCCTGGCTGCAGGAAAATATGCCGCTTAAAGCGCTGCTTACCGATTCGGGCGGAATCGCCTCCGCTGAATATTCACTGGATGACGGAAAAACTTGGCTGCCGCTGCCGCTTTACCAGCCGGAGAACAAGCTGCCGGAATCCGGGCAAGATGCAGCACCGGCTGCCGAGACGGCTGATTCTGCAACCGAGAGTATAGAAAGCGACCGGACCGATTCGAGCACTGTTGGTGAACCGTCCGGTCTGCAGCCGGCCGATCCGACGGATACCTCCGTCATGGTTAATGCTGATATTCTTTTGTCTGGTCCTGATGGCGCTGCGGTATTGCAGCTGCGAGCGTACGACCGTGCCGGTCGTACGTCTATTGCTCTGTTGCCATTTATCAAAGATACGCAGCCGGCAGAGCTGGCGGTAGTTGCGCCGCAAGCGGCTGATGTGGTAAACGGCAGTATACTGCTGGTTTTGGAAGCCGCAGATGCCGGTACTATAGATATTATTGAGTATGCTCTGGATGGCGAGAGCTGGCAGCCAGTTCCCGCAGAAAATATCAGTCGGCGGGGGTCTCAGGACCTGCTGCCTTCTGGGCGCGATGCCGTACTACCTGAGTTTATGGGCTATGCCAGTTTCGCAGTCATGATAGATTTTTCTTCCCTTCCCGGTTCGCTGGAGTCTCTGTCTTTCCGAGTAGTCGATACATCGGGCAATATCCGACTCTACCAACCTCTGCTTGCTGGTGCCACTGCCTTTACTGTAGATGTGGAAGCAGACAAGCCGGTGCTGGAGATTCAGATCCCGGATGAAAATGAGGTTATGCAGGCCGATTTTACACTGTCGGGAATGATTTTTGATGATGACGGTGTGAGTGAGGTGTTCTGGCGCCTGGACGAAGGCGAATGGCAGTCCCTTCCCGGAGACAGCAGTTTCTCTGTGCCCTTTACCCTGCAAGAACTGGAAGATAATGAGCACTTATTTGAAGCGTATGCAGTAGATGTATACGGTGTGGCCGGCGAAACTGTCAGCCGCCAATTCAGGGTGTCGCGCGAAGAGCCGGCCGGCCAGTTGCTGAGCCCCGATGTGAGCATTACCAACCGTACTATGGTGGTAATGAATGGTGTTGCTTCCGATGCCAATGGCATTAAGGAAGTGTGGATATCTTTTGATAACGGTAATAGCTGGAACCGAGCTGTCGGCACCGAGGAGTGGGAGTACACTCTGGATACCAGGATTCTTCAGGATGGTGTACACAGTATTTACCTGCGTTTTGTTGACGGCTATGATATCACTGGTTTTTCGGCCGGTCTGATTTCGGTGGATAATACCGCTCCGCTGGTAGATCTTGACACACCCTTTGATGGCGATGAATTTATCCAGCAGTTTACTGTGGGGGGCCGGGTATCGGACGGAGTTTTTGTTGAAGCTTTAAGGTTGGAAATCAGACGTTTGGACGATACTAGCGCGGAGCCCCTAGTTATTGAGCTGCCTACTTCGAGTGTGTTTTCGCGCAGTGTAGATATAAGCCAGCTGGAGGCCGGCTGGTACAATCTGCGTATCACAGCGCATGACCGTGCTAAGAATGAATCCTACGTCAGCCGCAATTTTGTGGTTCTGCCGAGTCAGAAGGCTGAATCAGTTGAATTTATCTTCCCTGCACATGGTGAAAAAATATCCGGCGATTTCAGCCTCGATGGCCGGGTGTACTCAGGCAGCATACCCGATAAAGCGGTGATCTACCTGAATAACGAACTTGTGGATACGGTTTCGGTAAGCAAGGACGGCTTTTTCTCCTTACCTATAGGTCCTGATGTTTTGGCGGCAAAACTGCCAGAGGATGGCAGCCTGAAATTCCGGATCGAGACGGTGAAGCCGGATGGCAGCAGGCTGGTATCCGAAGAGCGTTCGATTCTCTATGTTCTGGATGGACCCTGGATGCAGATACAGGAATTTGTAACCGGTGATTTTATTATAGGCCGTCCCTTTGTGTACGGTTCCGTTGGCTGGGAAACTGCTGTAGTTGACAAAGCCGATAAAGTCGCCTGGACTGCCTATCAGGAACTACTGCGCAAGCGCAAGGTAGTCAAAGTAGAATTCAGCCGTGATAACGGGCGCAGTTTCGAGACCGCAAAGGGTACTGCAGCTTTCCGCTTCCGTCTCGAGACCCAGGAATATCCTAATGGAGAGTTGCGTTTGCTAGTGCGGGCAACCTTTGCCAATGGCGAAGTTGTGGTTCGCAAGCGCATCTTTACTCTGGATACGCTTCCTCCTCAGGTGCGCATCATCCGCCCAACCGAAAACGGCCGCTTTAACCAATCCATCATGATCGAAGGAACCGCCTCCGATCTGAACGGGCTTAAAGAAGTATCGGTAATTGTACGCGATGGCGACAAAGCTTCCTATGAAGTGCCCGGTTTTATACAGGGTTCTTATCTGGACCTGCATCTGCTCGGGGCCACCCGTTTCGAAGTTGGTGTCGGCCTGTCCTTCTTTGATGATAATGTAAAACTGCAGCTGCAGATAGGACAGGGCTTTGCTGTGCAGCCATCATGGGATAATCTGTTTGGCATTAGATTGGACACCTCCACCGCAGCTGATAATTCACGTTTTGGCGGCATCATACTTGGCGCAAAACTGCTGGCCAATGTAGCCTATCTGCCCTTCTCGTACTGGTTTGGTCCCGATCTTGATTTCTTCTCGATGTCCTTCGGTGTCGGAGCCAGTTTTACCTACTTCAGCCAGCAGGCCTCACTGCTGGATATGTTCAGTCCACCGGACGGCAAGTACATGGTGCTGTCCGGGGTAATCGCCCAGTGGGAGTTTGCCAAGTTTACCTTTGACCTTCCCCTGTTCCGGAGTTATGGCTTTTATGTCGAAGGAGGATTGATCTTCATTCCATCGGAGGTATCCACCAAACTGGAAGAGTTTATCCGGCCCACAATAGCCTTCGGCTTGCGGATAAGCGTGTTCTAACAAATGGCAAGAGACTGGATAATTGATCCAGTCTCTTGCTTTTCATCTTCTCGTGGCCTAGTATTTTAGGCAGAGGCAAAAATAGGCATCGCCAGTTAAAAAAATTTGTAGTGTGCTGCAGGTAATAAGGGGGAGCGATGGGCGCGACACGAGCTAAACCAAGTCCCAGAACAATCCGGGTGCTTATTGCTACCGAGCAAGGGGCCGACCGGCAGGGCTTAAAGACAGTTTTACCGGCAGCCAGTTTCCCTTCTGTATTTGTTGATACCCTCGGGCAGCTCGAGGCCGCAATACATGATATTGATATAATTATTGCTGATACTGCTTTTTCTCATGGCTCTTTATCGGATTGGCTGATGTTATGGCCGGTTCCGGCTTTACTTCTGGCTAGCGAGGATGATGATCCTGACCGGCTGGCCGAACTCACTTCCGATGAATCCAGTGCGTTTCTGCTGCGTGACAAAGCTGGCTTATGGCTGCAGTACATTCCGGCGATGCTGCGTAAACTTCTGGCTATCCGCGAGAGTGTGAACCGGCAGAATATTCATGTACTTCGTGCCGAAAACAGTTATATGACACTTATGCGCCTAATCCCAGATATTGTCTACGTTCTTGATGGTGATGGCAACTTCAGTTATATAAATGATGCCATCCGCCAGCTTGGTTTTGCTCCCGAAGAGCTGATCGGCCGTCATTTTTCAATGATAATACATCCGGAGGACCAGGACGAGATCAGCCGTCATCATGTGCTGCAGCGTTATCATGGTATTACAACCGGACCGGAAGCAGCCCCGAAACTGTTCGACGAGCGCCGTTCAGGCGAGCGCATGACCCGGAACCTGGAAGTACGGCTTATGCAGAAAGGCTTGGCGGAATGGACTCGTGCCAATGTTTCCGCCTGGGGAGAGGTAAGCGCAAACGGAGTGTACCTGCCGGATCTGGGAAGGGACCGTTGCGGTACTATCGGCATTATCCATGACGTAAGCGCGCGCCGGATGGCCGAGCATGATCTGCAGATGAAGCTGGATACCTATTCGGTGATGTTAAAAGAGATACATCACAGGGTTAAAAACAATTTGCAGATTGTGTCCAGTCTGCTCTCGCTGCAGGGAGGAGGGCTGGAAGATGATGCTGCTGCCATTTTTGAAAGCTGCCAGACCCAGGTTCAAGCTATGGCTTTGGTGCACGAACAGGTATATCGAGGTTCTTCTCTGCAGAATGTACAGGCCGCGGCCTATCTGGCACGGCTGATCGAATATTTGTCGCTGGTGTACAACACCGATGAGCGCGGTATCAGTTTTAGTGTGGAAGCCGGTGAGCTTACCCTGCCGCTGGCCAAGGCCATTCCCTTGTCGCTGATCGTCACAGAGCTGATAACCAACTCATGCAAGCATGCGTTTGTTGATGGCCGCGAAGGTCATATCAGTGTACAGCTCCAGGAAAGCAAGACGGAATACCAGTTGACAGTGAGGGACAATGGTCCCGGATTCCGTGACTTGGCCAGCCATGCCACTGCAATTCCCGCTGCTCATGCCGACTATGGCCTTAACTCTCACCGCAGTATCGGTATGGATATTATTACAGCTCTGTCCGCGCAGCTGCAGGCCGAAATCAGCCGCAGCAATGATAGCGGCGCGCTAACCCGCCTGCTTATTCCTAAAGTAACCGGTACAGATTCAGGGCTTGCCGCCGGTTGAACCGGCCTTTCGCAACAGTTCCATATCTTCTCGGATGAGGCTGTTCTCCGGATCTATTGCGGCGGCGGCTTCCAGAACCACCCGGGCCTGGTCGAAGCGGCGGGCATTATAGTGCAGGGCAAATTCATTGTGTACCGAGTAGGTCCAATTACCGCGAGCTTGATCCAGAATGGCTTGCAGCTGAAGGTTCAGCGGCCAGTCTGCCACTGCTTCCCGGGCAAGCTGCCAGGCTTCCAGCCATTGCTTGCTGCGTGAGGCGCTTTCTATCACTTTGCCATAGGCATAGGTAACCAGCTCATCTCGGTCATTAGCGGTAAGCCATCCATCCTGTTCGGCAAGTTTGATAGCTGAAATTGCTTCCGGTACCGGACTCTGCAGTACGTGATCATGCAGCCGGCCCTGCAGAATCAAGCTGCGCAGCGCCTCCAGGTTCTGGTCAAGCTGGTGTCTGGAAGCAAAGGCTGCCATAAAATCGAAGGCTTCATGCCAGAGTTTTTTATTTACCAGATTACCGGTATAATTGTGCATTCGTGCCGCCAGTACTTTGTACATATCGGAAGAAGGCAGCCAGGCATAGGCATTTACGATGGATTGCAGAGCAGCATCCCATTGCTGCCGGCGTTCTTGTAACGTAGCCATGTTTTGGGCAATCAAGGCTACCAAAGCCCGGCCATCGGCCGGTTTTCTGGCCAGGTAATTACCCGGCGGCACATAGCGGAAACCGGCCGTCTGATTTTTACTGTCCTCGAAATCCTTGCGCGTACCCGGATCCCAACCGTAGGGGTTGGTGGTTTCTGCGTCAACCACCAGGCCCGTGTCCAGGGTAACCAGGCAGAAGGAGTGATCCGTAGTTACTATGCCCGCTACCTCAAGGCCGGCCGCCCGGGCCATCAGGAAAAAGAGTATGGATGAACTTACACAATTATAGCGGCCTTCAATAAGGGCGGCATCCAGGGTGCTTGTCTGTTCGTGGTAAGTGCGCAGCACTTCTTCGTGCAGCAGTGTCATCAGCGCTTCGCCGCGTTCGTACTGCGATGGGACAGCAGCCGACAGCATTGCCGCTTTTTGCAGAAGCTGATCCAGCGCAACAATGGCAGTTTCGCGGCGCGCGGCGCTGGTTCCGGAGAAAATAAAGGCCGCGTCAGCCAGTTCAGCAATACCCGGATTCTGCTGCTGCGACAACTGTACGATACGCGGATCCGGATCGAGCAGTGTGGTGCCGGACTGGGCCCCGGCAGGCACGCCGCACAGCATGAGTGCAAATAACAGTCCAGCCAGACATCGCGATTTAAAGACACGGAGCATCAGTACCACCCCTTAAGCTGATGTATAAAGGTTCAGGATGACAAAGCATCAAAATAACAGTATATTGTTTTTATACCAATAAACCAAGCAGCTGACCTTCTTTACCGGGGTGCTTCTGTGTATATCTTCTGGAGGAAAAAAATGGAATCAATGCATGATCTTGTGGTGATCGGTGCGGGCGCGGCCGGTCTGGGTGCCGCCCAGTATGCCGCCCGGGCCAATCTTGAAGTTCTGGTACTCGAAGAAATGGCCCATGGCGGCCAGGCGCTACTCATAGACCGGCTCGAGAATTACCCCGGCCTGCCCGAACCGGTGGACGGCTATACCTGGTCGGAAACCATGCGATCCCAGGCAGAAACCTTCGGAGCTGCCTTTTCGTCTACCAGTGTAAATTCGGTAAAAAAAAGCGGCGAGCATTTTGAAATAAGTACAACTGACGGGCCACTGTTGGCAAAAGCGGTTATTCTGGCCACCGGGGCCAAGCATCGTCATGCCGGTGTAAAAGGCGAGGAAGAATTCGGCGGACGCGGTGTATCGTATTGTGCAACCTGCGATGGACCCTTCTTTAAGGGAAAAGCGATGGTGGTTATCGGTGGTGGTGATGCCGCCTGCGACGAAGCCATGTATCTGGCGAAGATAGCCTCGGAAGTAACCATGATCCACCGCAAAGACCGCTTTCGTGCCCAAAAAGCCCTGGCCGACCGTGTTCTGTCCAATCCTAAAATCAAGGTTATCTGGGACACTGTTGCCGAAGAAATCCGTGGTGAAAAATCCGTTCAGGGTATTACCATCCGTAATCTAAAAACCAACGAGCTTAGCAATCTGGATTGTTCCGCAGTTTTTGTCTTCGTCGGCTCCATCCCGCAAACGGGGGCCATGCCGGCGGAGCTGCAGCTTGACGAAACTGGTTATATAGTAGCCAACGACCGCATGGAAACTTCGATTCCCGGTCTCTATGCCGTGGGCGATGTGCGTACCACTCCCTTCCGTCAGGTTATTACCGCAGTGGCCGATGGTGCCGTGGCCGCCCATTGCGCTGCTCA
This sequence comes from Spirochaetota bacterium, assembly GCA_018815555.1. Lineage (GTDB taxonomy): Bacteria > Spirochaetota > Spirochaetia > Treponematales > UBA12059 > UBA12059. The sequence goes on from JAHIWF010000362.1 coordinate 20,597, forward strand.
ATATATTGATGAACTTGAAGGCCATGCGTATCAATAAGTCCGCAATTTTCCGGATCAGGCTTGCCGCCACCTATCGTTTTTGGGAGGCCGGTCGGCCATGATGCGCTTTTCGGCCGCGCCGCGGCAGGTAATTATTCTCATTTTCATTGCCCTGTTGACTCTTTCCTGCCAGGCACCGGATGATCCATTACTTGCCGGAGGCTTGGTCGGCGAAGAGCTTTCTGCTGGCGGTTTTGCGGCCGAGGCCATGCCTTCCCAGTCGGAACAGCCCGCTGAAGCCGTTGCAGAATCAGCGCCTGCCCCCCTGGTCACTTCTTTTTGGGACATGGAAGGTGTGGATACTGATACCGCTGTAGAATTATTATTTGCGGCACTGTCGCCGGAAGCCAGACTGGCACAGCTGTTTATGCTAACCTATAATGGTACAAATCCCGGCCCCGGCATTCTGTCCTGGTTTAACCGCTTCGGTCTGGGCGGCATTAAAATTTTCGGCTGGAATGCCGAGAATACCACCGTACTGGCAGCTGCGATCAGGCAAATATATCGGGCGGCAGACAAGAGTCCACTCGGTATCCCGCCCTTCATCGCAACAGACCAGGAGGGCGGCTGGATTCGCCATGTTAAAGGCGGTACCAGTGTAACCCCGGGCAACATGGCCATCGGAGCAGCCGGCACGGCCAGCGATGCCTATACCAGTGCCTTGTATATCGGTCGTGAACTTGCCGCGCTGGGCATACACATGAACTTCGGGCCGGCGGTGGATTTGGCTACCCGGCCGGACAGCACCATTATCGGGCCGCGGGCTTTTTCTTACGACCCAGTCGCCAATGCCATTCTGTCGGCCGCCTGGAGCCGTGGCATGCATGATGCCGGTGTTATTGCCACCGCCAAACATTTTCCCGGGCATGGCGACACCGAACTGGATTCTCATGGTGTACTGCCGGTAATCATGATAGATAAAAAGCTGATGCAAAGCAGAGAACTGATTCCCTACAAGCTGCTTATTGCCGAAGGTATTCCTGCTATCATGAGCGGTCATCTGGCCTATCCTCTGGTTAGCGGTTCCGATGATCCGGCCTCACTGTCGCGTGTTATGGTGCATGATTTATTACGTACTGAGCTGGCCTTTGACGGCTTGATCATCACCGACGATCTGATGATGACCGGTGCATACTCGGAAGGCGGCCTGGCTAATACTGTCATACGTGCCAAATCGGCCGGCAATGACATTTTGATGTTTTCGGCCGAACTCAGCACCAATAGTCCTTCCTGGCTGCAGCTGCTGCGTCTATACCAGACTGATAGCGCCATGCAGCAAAATATTGACGCTTCGGTACGCCGGGTGTTGCGTGCCAAACTGGAAGTATTTCTGCCTCGCGGTCGGGAAGGCCTGGTTCCCTTGGCTGATTTGGAGCAGCATCTGTCTACGCCTGAGTCCAGACGCTTTTTTCTCGAACAAGCCATGCGCTCGGTAAGTCCGCTGAATGCGGCATTGTTCCGCCCCTTGCCCGCCAGCGGGCGGCTGTTGTTTGCCGGCCCATATAGTGATTTTTTCCGTTCAGCTGCCGCACGTTTTCCTGGTTCCTCCGCGTTTTCTTTCGGCTTCCTGCCGACTGATAACCCGGCCAGTGCGGAGCTGGAAGCTTTTCGGGCCAGAATCCGCTCCTTCGATACGGTAGTAGTCTGTGTTGCCAATGCTGCCGGGGCCGGATATGTCAGGGCTGCTCAGGCTGCCGGAAAACAGGTTTATATAGTTTCGATCTTAAGCCCCTGGTTTGCCTTGGAATTCCGTAACGCGGTTCCTGGGGTAGCCGTATATTCGTTTGCTGCCGATTCATTTGTGGCTGCCATGGCGGTACTGGCCGGTGACTATGCTCCGGTGGGGAGTATTCCTCTGGATTTTTCCGAGAGCCAGGCAGAGGCACCATGACCGGCAACAAGCTGAAAATTCCGTTCATCGGATCGGTACGTTCTGAGGGCTGGCACTTTGCAAACCCAACTGATTTACCTGCCGTGCGGGAATTCCTGTCCGCGCGCGAATCCTGGACCTGTACCTGCAGCGACAAAGTTCGCGCCGCACTTTCTGCAAAGGATATCAGCACTTTCGAACGGATTTGTATTGCCTTGCACAGTTCAGCCCAAGCTGGCACCCTGGATGCATTGGTATATTTTTCCACCGGCGGCATGGCTTTCCCGGTGCTGGACGACTCCATGGCAGACAACAGTACTGCCTTTCAGGTGTTGGCACAGTCGAAAGCGCTGCAGGTGGCCGGATATAGCGAGCCGCCTTTTTCGTGTATCGGTCGCAGTGCCGACAGTCGCCGGCTCGAGGCGGCCTTCGCTTGGCAGCCGGCACTTAGCATAGAATATTATGCAATGAGCCAGGTGCAGCCGTTAGGATTGCAGGTTCCTGTGCCTGAGGGTCTGTCGGTACGACCGGCTCGCCGGCAGGACCTCGAGGCCTTGCTGCCGCTGGCCGCCGCGTATGATAAAGAGGAAGTGCTGACGGTGCTCCACCAGTACAATGCAGCTGCTACCAAGGCGGCTCAGCGCATTAGTCTGATTAAGTACAAGGTCTATGTTGCTGAGTACAAAGGCCGACTGGTTGGCAGAGCCCAAACCAATGCTGAAGGTTTTACTCGCGAGCAGATCGGCGGGGTGTATGTACAGCCGGAGTTTCGCGGCCGCGGAATAGGCCGGCTGTTGATGTCCGCACTTCTGCAGGAGATTAACTGTCATGGCCGGCTGGCTTCGCTGTTTGTCAAGAAGCATAATACAGCAGCACAGCGGCTGTATGGTTCTCTGGGTTTTCAGTCTGTGGCAGATTATTCTATAGACTATTTTGTCTGATCATCTTGCCAGTATTCTCCGCTAAAGCAGTAATCTACCGGTGCGGCTACAAATATGGAATTGTCCTGGGCAGGGTGTACCAATATATCCTGTTTGCGGTGGCTTATCCCCGCCTGGCTCTCACAGTAGGCCTGACTGGAGGCAGCCAGCACAGTGATAGCGGCCGCCCTGAAAGGATCGCTGTTACCGCAGCGTAATTGTGCTCGGTCGCGGCTGTACAAGCCCAGTTGCAGCCTGTTTTCGTTCACTGCCATATTTCGGGCGCTCCGCGGAATAGGCCCATCCCAGACATGGATGATCGATGCTCCGAAAGCAGTCTGCAGCTTGATTGTGCTTGTATAATTTTCGTCGTCTTTAAGTTGCGGATTCCGCTGTAAAATGCAGCTTTGAACAGTTTTCTCGCTATCGGTCTTATTCAGGAGGCACACACTAAAAATCCGCGAATCCAGGGCGAGTACTTCTGTATATTGTTCGGCAGTGCGTAGTCGCAATGAATCATTCACAGCCTGGCCATTGTCAAAGGCCCAACGGGCCGCGCACAGTACCGGCCCGCCCAGTGCTGACTGTCTGCTGCCGTTTGGCAGCCAGCTGCGAACAGTAAGCTCTTTACCATATTCCAGCACTACCAGAGCGCAGGCACCGGCTCCGGTCAGCGGATTGCATAGCTCGCGGGCGGTTTTACTATAATCCGGCTCCGGTCCTGCAGTGTTTTTATTTTCCAGAAGTATCCAGGCCGAGCCGCCGCTATGCAGTTTATAAAAGGTAAGATTCATATCAACAAGCATACTGTTTTATGCCTTGCATCGCAATATAGCCGTCCGCGCGGGATGCAGGTGTGTTATACTGGGCGTATGTGGTGCAGCAAGAGTATGGGAAATGTAAGCTGTGGAGAAGGCTAAATTGTTTGGTGCTGAACAGTTTAATACTAAACTATTTGATGCTGAATTGTTCGATGCTGAACTAAACGATTCAATCATATGCGGGTTGGATGAAGCCGGCCGCGGCCCGCTGGCCGGACCGGTCTATGCGGCCGCAGTTATTCTGCCGGCGGATTTTCCAGTAGCCTGTCTGGCTGATTCCAAGAAGCTTAGCGCCACAGCCCGGCAGGCAGCCTTCGACATAATTGTAGAAAAAGCCTGGTGGGGGATAGATATGGCCGACCCTCACGAAATCGATACTATTAATATTTTGCAGGCCAGTATGTTGGCGATGCAGCGGGCCTATAAGCGCATGATTTTAACCTTGCAAGACCCGGATATTGCGGTGTTGGCCCTGGTCGACGGTAATCGCTGTCCGGAACTGCCTTGTGCCTGCCGTGCAATAGTAAAAGGTGATGCAAAGGTTACTTCGATAATGGCCGCCTCAATTTTAGCAAAGGTGGCCAGAGACCGGGCCATGATGAGATATGACTGGCTATTTCCGGAATACGGGTACGCCGGACATAAGGGCTATCCGACTGCTGCGCATCGGGAATGTTGCCGCCGCTTGGGGCCATCGCCTATTCAGCGGCATAGCTTTTCCTACAGCAAAGAATAAGACAGAGAGTAATCAGTTTTCGTCTTCGCTGCGTTTACGGACAGTCATGCGCCGTGCCCCTTCTTTGGTGGGCCTGGTCGAGCTGCCTGATTTAGCTTCGGGTCTGCTGCTGCCGGAGCTGCCCGGGCCGTCGGTACGGCGGCGTACCACCCGTGGTTTGCGATCGCCGGTGGCTGCCGGTGCGCCTTCGCGTCGTGGACTGCGAGCAGTCTCTGTGTGGCCCGTTCCCGCCTGCCGGCCGGTGCCGGAGCGTCCACGCGATGGTCCGGCTTTTTCCATGGCCGAAAGGGCCTTTTCGAAAGACTGCAGGAATTCCTGTACATTGTCCTTGAATACCACAATGGAGCGTCGGTCAAAACTTTCGTTTTCTCCGGGCTTGCTCTCCACAATGGCAAGAAATAAATCTCCAGTGCGGTTTTCCTTAACATTGAAGAAGTAGGTTCTGCCTTCGCAGATTACCCGGGATGAAAAAACTTCGCCTCGAACACCCATCATGCTACCTGTGCTGCGCTCCGTCTGGAAACATTGAAGCGCAAACCCTTTCGCTGACGATTTTAGCATAAAAACCGCCAGTGGGCAAGCTGACGTCTTGTGTCTCTCTCAGCCTTCATCAGCATTACGTACGATATCAGTAAGCAGCTCTAGTAAGCGCGGTTCCAGATTTTCTTTTTTGCTGCCTGCATCCACCATGATGCGAAACACTGGTTCGGTACCGGAAGCCCGCATCCAAAAAAAAGCAAGCGCAGTTCCGGTACTGTCCTTGACAAGGAATTTTAGCCCGCCGCTGCCGCAATCGTCAGCCTGGTCAAGCTTTATCTCATTAACACCTCTGCTGACTATCGTTTCGTAGCTGCAGTTTCCGAACTCCGGCAACAACAGTTCCTGTATCCGGGGCCAGGCCTGGTCGAACAAGCGGCGGCTGTTATTTTTAATTTTTTGCATGTCGCGGCTTTGTACGCGCAACGCGGCCCGTGTTTCAAACACGCTGGTACTGCTGAACGCAGGCAGACTGCCAGCGATGTCAGCCAGGCTGAACTCGCTGGAAAAGTTTTGGGCCTGTGCGGAACGTTCCATCCATAGCTGGTACGGGCAGGGCGCTTCGTCACTGCTCTGCAGGGCTATTAGTTTCAGCAGGGCTCCGATGGTGTTAAGCGGATCGCGGACGCTGGCCGGATAGGTTATTACCCCGCCATTTGAGCCTTCACCAAGGATCCGCACCTGGTAGCCATCGCTACGTAGTGCTCTAGCCAGTGCAACCACATTAGCCTCGCCTGTCTCAGCACGGAACATGGCTGCGCCAAAACAGCGGGCAATCTGGTCAGCCCGCAGACTGGTGGCATCGTTGCCTACAACTGCCAGTTTGCTGCTCGTCCGCCCGTCGATTATTCGATCATATTCCATGCTGGCAAGTTCAGCCAATACTGCAAGCGCGAAGGTTTCCTGGGCTTCAAGGGTACGTGCGCCGTCAATGCTTTCATCCCAGATAACGATGTTGCCGCGGTCGCCGTCACAGTCCGGCACGTAGCCGAAGACATAACGGCTGTCCGCCCGATGCGCCGCTTCCAGCGCCCAGCGGCACTGCTCCAGTGATTCGCCCTCCGGTACAATACGGTGGGCGAAGGAACGCGGCCGGTTGTTGATAGTCTGCACATCAACACCAAGGCCGCTGAAAAACTCCACGTCGATGGACAGACTGCGGGCGGAGCCATTCATGTCGATGATCAAGCCGATGCCGCGTTCACGGATGGCCTGTTCAAGCCGGTCCAGGCTACGTTCTTCGGCCTGCATCATTGCTTCCGCTCCGCTTCCTTCTGTATGCCCGTCCGTAGGCACTGCTGCCAGTATCTGCCGGCAGAACAAAGTATAGGCCGAAACCGCCAGGCGCTTGTTGTACGAACATTCCGCATATACCCGCCCGCATAGTCTGGCATCAGGGCTGGCAGCCAAGGTACGCAGCAGCGCAATATCCTCAGCGGTACAGGCTCTTTCGCGCAATGCGGCCGCCAGTTCGTTAGCGTGTACCGGCGCAAGTACACCGCCATCTTTGAGCCCGAATTTAACCCCATTGTGTCCTACTGGATTATGACTGGCCGAGATATAACAGAATCCGTCGATAACCGGCTGTATGCCAGAAGTCTTTTCACTGGATGGTTCCGCTCCCGGGTCTTTGCGGTTGGTCCAGCCCGTCCAGGCCATTATTTCCGGAGCGCTTGCTATGAATGTATAACGTACGTCAATACCTTCCGCCAGATAGATTCTGGTCATCACATCGGCAATTGCCGGGCCGCTAGGGCGGGTGTCGATGCCGAGTGCCAGGACCGGCTGGGGATTGGAACTGTGTGCTTTAAGGAAGCGGGCAAAAACCAGAGCCATGCGGGCAACCGCATAAGCCGCAGACGGTGTGATGTCTTCTGATTGGTCTTCGTCGTCCCGGCCGAACACTCCCCGCCAACCGGAGGCTGAGAGAATGAGTTTGTCAAAAAAGGTGCGCGCTGCCTGGGGGGTGGGGCTGGACTGCAGGGGAATGCTGTATGGGTCGGCGATGGAAAAACCACTGGCCGGATGCTGTATAAGACTCATGACTATAATCCTTTCTTGTAACAAGTGGATTATAGTCACGAAGGGTCAGGAGGACAATACGCTGGTATCTGCTATTAGCCGCTTGTCAGCTGCCTAATTCGATCTGCGGCAGCTGCAGCTCAGATTCTGCAGCCATGCGGTTTTCATTCTGGATGGCTTCGTATACTTCACTGCGAAAGACTTTAACCGAGCGAGGTGCTTCGATGCCTACTTTTACCATATCCCCGCGGATTTCGATAATGGATACAATAATATCTTCGTTGATGATGACTTTCTCGTTAATTTTTCTGGTCAGTATAAGCATTACTGTTTCCTCGATGCTGCCAATTCAGCCATCACATCATGCTTGATCTGCCAGCGCGGATCCGCCTGTACCAGCTGTGTGCCCTGCCGGCTGGAGCGGCATATTACCAGCGGGCCCATCAGGTTGGCCGTTATGGGTCCACCTCCCGGTGGTACCGTTACAATGGCCAGGATCAAGGCATCGTCAGGTTTCTTCATGCCGATAAGTGCGGCCAGGTCATCCGGTATGTCTACTTCATAATCCGGCCTGAAAAGAAATGGATCAAGCAGAATAAAATTCAATTCGGCGAGATCGGCCGACTGCAGGAAAAAGTATGGTTTTTGTGGCGCATCGAGCAGAGCGAAACGTGTAAATTTGTCAAAACCAATCAGACCACTGGTAAAGGTTATCAGCTGCCGCTCGTCAATATCAATTTCGCCCATTCCCTTAGTCAAAATGCTTGTCATGTATCCTGCCTGTTATATAAAAGTTTTAAACCAATTGTTGTCTTAAGGTCAGCCGCCGGTTTTAGCGGAGAAAGTCCAGCAGGGTTTTGGGCAGAACCTGCCCGGCCATCTGCAGCGCGGCCTGGCGCGCATAATCCATCATCTTGTAATCGGTTATTGCCTGCGCCATATCCAGTGATGTTTCATTGGCAGCCAGGCTGGTAACATCAGGAATTTCCTTGTTCAGGCGCAAAGCGGCACTTTCCAGGCGGTTCATCATTGCACCGGCTTCTGCCAATCGCCGGTTCATGTTATCCATGCCGGCATCAATAGCACCCAGAGCCTTGCCGCCGATTTCGATATGGTCACCACGGTATAAGGCGTCGCGTAGATTCATTACCACGTCAAAAAGCGAACCACCGGACACCGTTGCCGCAGCCGCGTAATCTGAGGGTACTCCGGAACCAGAGAGGATCCCTAGGTCTGCCAGCACCTGCCCGCCCTGACCGTCTTCAAGTCTTAGCCGGTGTGCCTGCGTGCCTTCGAGAACCAGCGCTTGCCGGACCGGATCCAGCGTTGCTTTTACCGCCGCACCGGAGTCATTGATGCGGGCAATGATGGCCTGCACGGTGTCTCCTGTACGCAATGCGATTTCCTGGCCGTCGATGAAAATACTGCTGGCTTGTGGAACCCGGTATTGGGTGGCATCCGCCCCGCCGGCAATTCGCTGTCGTTCAGCCCAGAATACCTCATCACCCGGCAGATTCATCGGCAGGTAACTGCCTTCGCTGATTTCCGCCTCAGGTGAACCGAGGCCGCCTATGTACTCCACTGAAGAAGTAACAGATTGATCAGCTCCCTGTACGTGGCCGCTGACAGCACGGAAGGGTTCAGTTTTGGCTTTGTCGCCGGCAAAGATAAAATCACCATCCGGTCCGCGGGCATTGGCCAGGTTGACAAGCTCGGCCAGTAGCTGGTCCGTTTCCACAGCCATGGCGGCCGTATCCTGCGCCGAAAAGGTGCCTGTGGCTCCGGCTACGGCAAGCTCGCGGATGCGCTGCATGATGTCCTGGCTCTGGCGCATGTATCCTTCAGCAATCTTAGAACGATCCAGAGTGTACTGAATGTTTTTTTCGTAACGGCCCAGTCGGTTCGCAAATGATTCATACCGTACTGCATGAGCCGCCGCCATAGGATCATCACGCAGGTTCTCGATGCGCGACTGGCGATTCATCTTGTTCTGCATGCTTGTTAGTGAATCCTCACGCCGGCGCAGCCAGAACTGCGTGTCGGTATTCATCATATCTGTGCTTACGCGTATCATACACCCATCCTGTTAATTATCGTATCCAGCATCTCATCAAAGTTCTGGATAAATTTGGCAGCAGCGGCATAACCGTGCTGGAATTTAATCATGTTGGCCAGTTCTTCATCCATATTAACACCGGAGATTGACGCCCGGGTATCTGCCAGATTTTTCCCGATCCTGGCATTGGTCTCCAGCATCAAGCCCGACTGCTCGCCCTTCAGCCCGATAGTGGCCACACTGTTTGCGAAAAAATCGTCGAAGGTTCCTTCGGAACCGACCATTACATTGCCGGTGCGCAATCGGGCTATTGCCAGCGCCAGGCTGCCGTCGCCGGCTTCGGCTGGGCGGCCATTCCGTCCAAATCCGGCGGCTACACTGGTAAGGTCATTACGTACAGCCGATGATACTTCTATCCAGCCGGAGGGGTGAGCTAGCGGCGCGACCGCAAATTCGGTACCACCACCGCGCAGGCTGAGCACAGCGTTTTCCTGTTCCCAATTATACGCCGCATCCGGTCCGCTGTCCGCCAGTACACCAGCATAGCCGGTCAGGAATGCGCCTGAATCTTCCACATGTCGGATTACAAAATTCGGATTTGCCTGATCCGCAGAGCTAGTGGCGCGCAGCTGCAGTTTTCCTTCTGTTGTAAGGCGGGCTGTTACTTCTGCACCAGAATGGTTTATGCGTCGCACCAGATCGCCGACTGTATCAGTGGGCCGGTAGTCTATCTGCAGGTTGCCCTGCGGACCGGAAAGAGTAATGGTACCGGCCAAGCCAATTTGCTCTTGGGCATCCAGATCGTTGCTGCCGGTGATACGGTGAATGTAACTGCTGTCATATTCACCGTCGCCGTCGCGGTCATAGTTGCCGGCAATATTGTTAACTCCGGGTTGTTCAGTAAAGAAATCTATGCCACTTCTGCCGTTTAGTCCGGAGCCGGCACGGTGGGTTTCATTTACCAGATCGGTAAATGTTAGCGTCATCGTATCGATCGAAGCCAGCTCCTGGCGGAGATCACCGTCACGCAGTTCAAAGAGCGCACCCAGGGACCCCCCGGCCATTAAAGCTTCGTCGCCGGTATCCTTCCACACCAGTTGGGAAAACCCTTCGTTGGCTGTGCTGCTTTCCAGGCCGAATTGGCGGGCAATTTTGCCTTGCACCAGAACCTGGCCGTCTATGTGCACCATAAACTCGTCCGGATCGCGTTTGTCTACAGTAACCGGTACCAGCGCGCCTAGTTTTTCTACCAAAAGATCACGGCGGTCCATCAGGTCGTTTGGATTATCGCCCATTGCCTGTGATTTAATTATCTCGGCATTCAGATTGGCAATCTGTGCGCTGAAAGTATTTACCTGATCGGTTACAATACCAATGTCTTGTTCTATCATCTCGCGAGTGGAGCTGAGTCGCTGGTAGCGGCTGTGTATTGCTGTTATTAGTGATTCACCGCGCTTTACTACCGATTCGCGGGGAGCCAGCTCCGAAGGATGCAGCGAGAGTTCCTGCCAGGCATCCCAGAATTTGTCCATCTGTGTGCGGATGGATACCTCTGTCGGCTCGTTATGTATCTGCTCGAGCATCTGAATATATTTATCACGGGTATCCCAATAGCCGTTATTTCCCTGCTGGGCAACGATTCGTTCTTCCAGTAGTTCATCCTTTACCCGGCTGATACGACTTACCAGCGGACCCTGGCCGATCTGGCCCGGTACGTGTTCGCGATTCAGTTGCGGTGCGTACAGCGGTTCCATGGTGGCAATGTCAATACGCTGGCGTGAATAGCCTTCGGTGGACATGTTGGAAAGATTATGGCCGATAACCAGCAGTCCCTGATTGTGGGACATGAGGCTGCGTTTGCCTATTTCAATTCCGGTAAATGTAGAAAACATCACTTCCTCCATGGGCTGCCCGGCAAAACCGGCTGGCCACTGTACTGTAGCGACTGGTCAGAATGCTGTATCCAGTACTATCGGGGCGTTACCCGCTGCGCGCAGTGCTCCACTCTTGCCATATATTGACCCCTTGCGCTCGGGAAACAGTTCGTGAAGTATGCTGGACAGATTCCCCGCCATGCTGCCGGCAAAGGAGCGCAGGGCGTCGTTCTCCAGTTTAGCCCGCATAGTGGCCACCCGCAGGTTGCGGCAGGCTCCGGAAATCATGCCGCGATATTCCAGCGGCACCAGTGCGCACAGCTGTCTAGCGTCGATATCGTCCGGCAGGTTCAGGTCTCGGGCCAGCTGCCGCCAGACCTTCAGTCGGGCCTCCTCTTCGTCAGCCACCATGGCTGCCGCCAGCTGAGCCTGCTGCATGGCCTTCTCTAGTTCGGGCCAGGCCCGGCTGCGGATGGCGGAACTGACCTGACGTTGCTGTTCCACGAAAAAATCCAGCGCGGCTACTTCGCTGGTAACCTGTGAAAAAAAACTGTGCATGATGGTCGAGTTCATAACACCCCCGTTTCAATATCGGCAGGCTGCAGAACATGTTTAGCGGATTGTGATTATAACTGGTGCCGTATATGGATGGCTCTTTACCAGCAAGCGCGCGGCCGATACAATACAGGGTATGGTACATTTTCTGGTAGACATCATCTGGTTCTGGCGGGGCGTACGGGTTTTTGCTTTGGTAGGCGAGAGCGGCACCGGCAAAAGCTTCAGGGCCAAGCTGGTTTCGCAAAAATTCAATATCGATCTCATTATCGACGATGGCGTACTAATCAAGAATGAGGCTATCGTAGCCGGTCGTTCGGCCAAGCGTGAAAAAAACTATATGGCGGCAGTTAAAACCGCCCTGTTTCATGATAAAACGCATAGAGACGAAGTTGCCCGCTACCTACAGCGCCACCGCTGGAAAAAAATCTTGCTCATAGGTACCTCCGATCGCATGGTTCTGAAAATTGCCGAACGTCTGCAAATTCCGCATCCATCCAAAATCATAAAAATTGAAGATATCGCCAGCCGCGACGATATCGAAAGGGCCATCCAGTCGCGCAAAGTAGAAGGCAAACATGTTATTCCCGTACCGGCCATCGAAGTAAAGCGCAGCTATCCACGTATATTTTATGACAGCATCCGGGTCTTTCTGCAGAAAAATACCGGAACCAACATAATTAATCCGCCCAAGCTGTATGAGAAATCAGTAGTGCGGCCGGAATTTTCCAAGCGCGGCCGTATAGCCATTGCCGAATCGGCTTTGTCCCAGATGGTTATCCATTGCGTGGCCGAGTTTAACAATGCCATTCGTATTCAGAAGATTACCGTCAAATCGGATTCGCAGGGATATCGCCTTACCGTAGTCATTGCCGTACCCTTCGGAACCCAGCTCTCCGGCAATATTCATAAACTGCAGCAATACATAATTGACAGCATAGAACGCTATACTGGCATCCTCATCGAAGAGGTAAACCTGATCATCGATACTGTTTCCAATTAGCCGCTTGCCGCCCGGTCACTGGAAAGCGGCATAAAATTGCTAAGCCATGCGCCGGAATTTGACAATTTTCCGATTAAGCCTCATTCTATATGTAGAAAAACGGCAAATATGCCGATATACATAGGAAGAACCCAGTTCTTTGCATGTTTCAAGCTTGCTGAAACACCGAGTATAGCCATTTTAGGGCAGTGTTTCATTGGATTATCTGGAGGTAGTAGCATGAGGAAATTGATTGTCAGTCTGATACTGGTGTGCCTGCTGGTTCCGGCCGTATGGGCCCAAACCACCTTTACCAGTGCCACCTATGGGCGTTATGTCGCCTGGGTAGATGGAAGCCAGCAGGAAGCCGAAGAATTGGCCATGCGTATGGCACTACTGTTTGATATGTACAATGATTACTTCCGTTTCGACGAAAATGAAATAAGCGTACCCCTGGCGGTCCGCAAGTTCAAAGATAAGACGGCATTTAACGCATATCTGCAAAAAGTTATTGGTACTACCAAAGATGATTTTGTGTACCTGCATTACCCGACGGCTGAGCGCTCGGAACTGGTAATTTTCGACAAGACTGATGCCGTCGAATTTTCCGCCTCACTTGCCCATCAGGGCTTTGTACAGTTTCTGAAAGCTTTTGTGCCCAATCCACCGCTATGGATGCGTGAAGGTTTCGCCGTTTATTTCGAGCAAGCACAATGGGATCCGGTGTTAAAGAACGTATCATTGAAAGAGAACCTGGCCTGGCTGGAAACCGTAAAACTGCTGGCTGCCGAAGACAAGCTTTTTATGGTCAATGACCTGATGGGGCTGTCTGATGCCGATGCCCGAGCCAGCCTGGACGTGTTCTACCCGCAGTCTTGGGCTTTGGTTTCTTTCTTCCTAAATACCACTACAAAATACAACCGATTTATCTGGGATGCCATTGCTCTCTTGCGTTCTGAAGTCGGCAAGGTTGATGCTCAGCTGGCGGTGGACGAGTTCTTCGAGCGTTGGTACGGCTATGGTGTAGTGGATAGCGAATTTCTGGCCTATATAGATTCTCAGATGACCTTTGCCGAATATGTTACAACCGGTGTGGATGCCTACGGTGCAAAGGACTTTGAAACAGCCCGATCCATGTTCTACACAGCGCTGGTCAAGAATGACAACAACTATATTCCATATTACTACATCGGGTTGATAGCCTATGCCGACAATGATTACCGCACCGCCGATTTATATTACAAGACAGCGCTCAAGCTGGGCAGTGACCAGGCTATCACCAATTATGCCATGGGTATTAATTCCTTCGCGGCCCGCAACTATGACGAAGCCCGCGGCTACCTGGTAGAGGCTTCCCGTCTCGATCCCGCCCGCTATCAGGCCAAGGTTGCCGAATTACTGGACCGCCTGGCAGACGAGACAGAGACTGCCCCTGCCTCCGAAACCGGTATGACGACTGAGACTACGACGACTACAACGACTACTGAAGCTACTGAGGCAAGCGAGACTACTACCGAAGAAGGCGGATTGTAAGAACCCGTATCGGTACCGAGCTATACGAACCGCACCGGCAGACTTCCCTGTCTGCTCGTGCGGTTTTTTTATATCCGGGTGTTTTATTGTATGCCGACCGGCTTGCCTTACTGGCGGCTGGAATCCCTGGTCAACCTGGCAAAACCAGTCCAAACTGGCTAATCAGCAGGGGCAGAGCTGGGCAGCTTTTAGGTCAGGGCAGGCGGGGGGGCTGGAAGCGATGCAGTATCGGCATGCGGATCAGATTAACAAATTCATAACGGGGGTTGCCAAGTACAGCTGCCAGTGAAGTTTCGGCCGCGCTTTCAAAAACCGCCACCCGAAAAATACCCTGATCATCGAAGTAGGGCAGGAACGCGGCTACATGAAAGTAGCGCCGCAGCACAAGGTCTTTGGTGTCCCTGGCGTTGAACTGAGCGAAGTACATGGTGCCTGGCTCGCGGCTGGCCAACAGAAATAGGTATGCCTTCAGGCCGCTCAGATGAACACCGGTGTTATCCTGTGGAGCCGGGAAATTGCTGTAGTTGACTTTTCCGGGTAAGGCACCGTTAGCGGTAAGCATAAGGGCAAAGCCGGGTTCGGCTACATCATGGGCGGTCGGTGCGGCCGGCTGCCGGTTGTATACTGTCGACCAGGCCGCCGAAGCCAGTGCCCGGCACCAGTCCAGCCCGAAAAATGGATCAAACAGTTCCTCCCACGATTCGGTAAAACTTGAGCCACGGTAAGTGATCATCCTGGTTTTCAGGGTTTCTATCGACAAATAACTGCCGTTGATTGGATACAGCATGCCGTCGACTATCCATTTCAGGAAGCCCGAACAGTTCAGCCCGGCAGCTGCCGGCTGTTCCAGCAGCGAGTCGATAAATACAGCCTTCCCATCCTCGTCCAGGGCACCGTCTTCGGCATAACGCAGGCCGGGAAGCTCCTGACGGATTTTGTCGGCAAAATCACGAAGATCGCGGTAGAGGGTTATGTTGGGTGAGAACACTGACCAGTCAACGATATCAGCAGTCATCTTGATGATATCGGCAAGCGGCCTTGTCAGTACCTGACGGAAACTGAGCGGAATTATTACCTGATGATATAATACTGCACCGTAAGCCAGTACATCCAGATGGGTTCTGTTTCCATGCGGATATAAGCGGATGTACAGCTCAGGGTCGCTGCGCAGGAATATCTTGGCCTGTTCCCAGCTGCCGGTATTGCCTGCCCGTTTGATAATCCAGCTGCCCTGGGCGTGCACCGGCCACTGGTCACCCTTTGCCGGCGAAATAATCGTATACACACTGCCGGCCTGGTTCAGGCGACTGATTTGCCAGTGTCCCCAGGCATTTGAATCATAGATAGTCTGATCAGTCGCCGCTCGTGAGCCGGTTTCCAGAAAAGTATCCCAATGTTTGGTACGCAAATCAGCTGAGTCCGGAATCTGACTCAGGCTCGCGTCACCACCCAGGGTCTGACGGTTTTCATTTGGCCAGGCGGATAAAACCAGAAGCATGCCAAGCAGCAATAAAGTATAATGTCTCATACTATATTAGTCGGCAATCCGGGGCCAAATATCAAGTGTACCCAAAGTCTTGCCGATAGCTCTTAGGGATAGTACTATTGTCCTCGTAAGGGTCAGACATGCCACTTAAACGACTGCTCAGAATTTCTCTACTGGTCTTGGTTATTGCCAGCTGTGTTGCCGCATTTATTCCTTTGCTGTTTGCCCTGGCTTTGCCCAGCCTTACCGCACTGCGAACCATTGATTCAGACGATATGCGTCTTGCTGCTACCGATTATCAGCTGTCGGCATCATTACCGGCAGCACTTGTTGCTGCCGAAACCCGGGACCCGGCTGCGCCGCCGGCTAGTGCCGGTCAGAATCCACAAAAATCCGCTCCTACCGCTGATGCTGCTGATGCTGCTGATGCTGGTGAAAATGCTGGTGAAAATGCTGGTGAAAATGCTGGCTCGGTCGGTTCTGCACCAGCAGACCAGGCGGCTGCCTCCGCGACTGCCTCCGCCGGTAGCCAGCCGGAAACCGACCCGCCACCGGCTCCAGCTGTCGCCCCGGCCGCCGCCGCGACGACAGCTCCACGTACCGCGCCAGCCCTGTTTACAGCCGAGGGCCAGTTTGCCAGCCATA
>JAHIWF010000048.1 GCA_018815555.1 Spirochaetota bacterium
AATGGCCGTCTGGTGCATCAATTTGCCGACTATGACACCCTGTTTGATGTCTGGCTGTTCCGCCAGGATTTTGCGCTGTCTGCGGCCAAAATACAGCAATCAGAAGTTACCGATATACGCAAGGCCGGCCGTCCGGAAATTCTGGCGATGTTGGCTGATGAAAGCATGGTGCCGACTCTGCGCGAGTCCTTCCAGATTGTCTGCCGGGTACTCGACTCCGACTGAGTGGTTCCGCTTTATTTTCCGAAAACCCTGCTCCACCAGCGCTGGATAGCATCACGAATCCTGATAAAAATATTACCGCGTTCGATAGTCGTGGGGGCAACAATGTCTACCCGGCGTACTGCCTGGTCGCCGGCTGATATGATAAGGGTGCCGAGTTTGGTGCCGGCAGCAATCGGCGCCCGCAGGTCTTCTTCGAAAACCGCACGGGTTTTCAGCTGGCTGGCTTGTTGTCGTTCAATGGTGTAGGTTAGTTCTTCAGCCAGAACCGGCTCCAGATACTTTTCGGCGCTGTCCCAGACGCGCAGTTCAGGCAGTTGGGGGGGCTTGATGCTTACTGTTTCCCAGCGCTCAAAAGCCCAGTCCAGCAAGTTACTAGCGGTGCGGGCCCGAGCATCCACGCCGTTGCGTCCGCCCATGCTTACCACAATAAAGCGTGTGGCACCGCGTTCAGCCGTTACCACGATATTAAAGCCGGACTCCGTAATGTAGCCGGTTTTAAGGCCGTCACAGCCATCATAACTGAATATAAGCTGGTTGCGGTTGCGCAGCAGTATTTTCTGTGCCGGTGCAGCCATTCCCGGCGGCATCACGTCGGCCCGCGGAAACTCCATGGAGTAGACATTGTGCACCTCGGCCAGGGCTTCCGGATGTTTCTGCAGATAATAGCGTGAAAATAGCGCCATTTCGCGTGCTGTGGTAGTGTTATATTCAGATAACCCGGAAGGTTCTTCAAAGCGGGTGGCCACCAGTCCCATTTTCTGTGCTTCGGCGTTCATCAGCGCTGCAAAAGCCTCGGTGGAACCGCTCATGTATCGTGATACCGCACGGGCTGCGTCGTTGCCGGAAATTACCGCCAGTCCCAGCATCAGGTCTATCACCGGTACGCTCATGCCGGCCTGCAGGTACATCAAAGAAGAATCATAGGGCAGAGTAACGTCTTCCCACAGTATCGGAATCCGGGTGTCGCGCGACAGTTCGCCGCGGTCCAGCGCTTCGTACATCACGTGCAGGGTCATCAGTTTGGTAAGGCTGGCTGGCGGAATTATTTTATCAGCGTTCTTCTCATACAAGATCTCGCCGCGGGCAAAATCCATGATGACCACCGCTTCCGCGTCCAGGTTGGCCGGTACTTCGCGACTGGCCGCTGCCAGGCTTTCCGCCCCGGCAAACAGCAGGGGCGAAAAGCCGCCCAGCAGCAGCGCTAAAAACAACAGCGTTATTAATTTATGTCCGATGCGGCCAGAACTGGTCACTATGTATGCTCCTGTAAATAAAAATTATCAGAACTCGGCTTGTTTGACTGCCCGCGGGAAGGGAATAACATCGCGGATGTTTTCCATGCCGGTAACGTAGCGCATCAGCCGCTCGAAGCCCAGGCCGAAGCCTGAGTGCGGAGCGGTGCCGAAGCGGCGCAGGTCCAGATACCACCAGTAGGCGGCCTCGTCCAGCCCCAGCTCGCGGATGCGGTTCAATAATACGTCATGGCGGTATTCGCGTTCCGAGCCGCCGATAATTTCGCCGATGCGCGGCACCAGCACGTCCATGGCGCGTACGGTCTTGCCGTCCTCGTTCAGGCGCATGTAAAAAGCCTTAATTTCCTTGGGGTAATCGGTAACGATCAGCGGACCTTTTACAACAGTTTCTGAAAGGAAGCGTTCGTGCTCGGTTTGCAGGTCGCAGCCCCAGTAGGGCTTGAACTCGAAGGTGTCCTTGTTGGCTTCCAGCTGCTTGATTGCATCGGTATAAGTCATATGCACGAATTTGGAGTTTCGCACGCTGTCCAGCATTGAAATAAGGCCCTTCTGGATGCGCTTGTCGAAGAAATCCAGGTCGTCGGCACATTTATCCAGCGCCCAGCCCAGGAGGTATTTAAGAAAATCTTCAGCCAGTGCCATGTTGTCTTCCAGCTCGGCGAAGGCGAACTCCGGTTCGATCATCCAGAACTCGGCCAGGTGGCGGGTGGTGTTGGAATTTTCGGCGCGGAAGGTAGGTCCAAAGGTGTACACCTTGCTGAGCGCCATGCAGTAGGTTTCCACATTCAGCTGTCCGGACACCGACAGGAACGAAGGTTTGCCGAAGAAATCTTTACTGTAATCCACCGCTTTGCCGGCCTTGGCTATGGCATCCATGTCCAGGGTTGTAACCTGGAACATCTCGCCGGCGCCTTCGCAGTCGCTGGCCGTAATGATCGGCGTGTGTACATAATTAAAGCCGCGCTCCTGAAAGAAACTGTGTACGGCATAGGACATCTGGTTGCGCACCCTTGCCACCGCGCCGAAGGTGTTGGTACGCGGCCGCAGGTGGGCAATCTCGCGCAGGAATTCCAGCGAGTGGGCTTTTTTCTGCAAAGGATAAGTATCGACCGGCGCTTCGCCGATAACTTCGGCTGACTGCGCGCTGACTTCTACCGGTTGACCCGCTGCCGGCGAGGCTACCAGAGTTCCGGTAACAGCTGCCGAGGCGCCGGTTCCCAGCCGCTCGAGGGCCGCCTTGTTCTGGTCACTCAAGTTGCTTACATCAAACACGCATTGCAGATTGCCGAAGCAGGAGCCGTCGTTAAGCTCCAGAAAGATGGCGTTTTTGGTATCGCGTTTGGTACGAACCCAGCCTTTTACGGTGAGTGTGGAACCTACAGCCTGTTCCTGCAGTATGCTCTTGATGTCTTTCATGCTAACTCCTGAAGCGCGGCTTTCTGCGCGCCGGACTGAACTTGGCCGGGCCGTAAGCCGCCGCCCTGTGCCTTAGAATAGCATTTTTGCGGCCAGCTGGTCAAATAAGCGGGATGCTAGCCAACCGCTTCGGGCCTGTGCTAGACTGCGCGAATGACACAAGAAACTGCCTTGCGTAAACGGGTTTACGGCGCGTCTGCTGCCTCGATGTTTATATTTTCGGCCAGCTCGATAGCCCTGCCCATCAGTCTGGTCCGTATCTCAGCCGAGCTCGGTCTAAACCTTACACAAGCCGGCTCGCTGGGGTTTGTGGCCTCGCTGGAACAGTTTGTGGTGCTGTTGGGCACTTCGTTTGTGGCTGCCCGCTTCGGCAAAATCCGGGTATTGCGCACCGGCCTGATCATTCTGGCGGCCGGTCTGCTGCTGTTTACCCTCAGCCGCAGCTGGCTGGCCGCCGCCGCCATCATGTTGTTCATCGGGCTGGGCAACGGCCTTTTGGAAGCCCTGCTAACACCGATTGTGGAGGACCTGTACCCGGCCGACAACGGCAGCAAAATGAATCTGCTGCACGCCTTCTGGCCGGTGGGCACCTGCGTAACCGTGCTGGTTTTCGGCGAGCTTTTGTCGCTGGATGTCAGCTGGCGTCATTTATTTCTGGCTCTGGCCGCAGCTGTGCTCTTGGTCAATTTTCTGTTTCCATCCTCGCGTAAAATCCAGCTGCCGCGCTCCCGGGCCGACTTCAGTCACATGAAGGAGATTCTGGCTGTGCCGCGCTTCTGGCTGCTGGGCTTTGCCCTTTGCTT
The DNA here is from genome assembly GCA_018815555.1 of Spirochaetota bacterium. Classification (GTDB taxonomy): domain Bacteria; phylum Spirochaetota; class Spirochaetia; order Treponematales; family UBA12059; genus UBA12059. Next base: position 3,698 of record JAHIWF010000048.1, read on the forward strand.
CGCCGGTGGCGCCGAGGCGGCCTTTGCTTTCTGGTCGGCCAGCTATATCCAGCTCAATTTTGCCGCACTGCCGCGGGCCGGCGGTATCGGCACCGCCTGTTTCGCCGCCGGTATGGCTATCGGCCGTCTGGCCAGCAGCCGCCTGGCCGGCCGTTTCGGCCTGCAGAAGCTGCTCCTGGGCTCCGGCATCCTCGGGCTGGCTTCCAGCCTGATGTTTTTCAGCATCCGCAGCCTGCCCACCCTGTACGCCTTTCTGGCATTGATGGGGCTGGCGGTAGCCTGCCTGTGGCCGAGCATTCAGAGTTACAGCGCCCGGGTTATCAAGGTCGACCCTACTATTCTGATGATCTTCCTGTCCTGCTTCGGTATTCCCGGCTACAGCTCGGCTACCCTGATCATGGGCATGCTGGGAGACGCTTACGGCCTGCAGCGCAGCTTCATCATCGCTCCCTTGTATCTGGGCATGATGGTAGTGCTGCTACTGATCGACAGCCGGCTTCCCCGGACGAGCAGACTTAAAGTCGCTGTCTGAAGTCTTCTGGTCAAAATTTGACCATAGATTGACCAGAACTTGCCTGCTGCTGCTTTTGGTGTTACACTAGAGCTATGGATATAGCAAAGCTTTCAATGCAGCTCTCACAGTGGCAGCTGGCCGAGGCCGTTGGCGGCAAGGTTCAGAAATTGGCACTTTCCGGCATGGAAGAGCAGGGCCAACAGCTGCAGCAGCTGCTGGCAAGCGCTCCGGTGGTTCAGGATCCGGCCTTGGGCAACTCCGTCAAT
>JAHIWF010000363.1 GCA_018815555.1 Spirochaetota bacterium
TATAATTTTAGGCACACAGGCACGCGCACACAAGTCCGCAGCTTGATTATTTGCTATCGGGACTTAAAATTCCTCGAAATTGGCATCAGAAACCGGCTTGTCAGACTCGGCAAGTGCCAAAGCAGTACTTCTTACCGGCTTCTGCTTAGGCATTTTGGTTTTTACGGCCTCTGGCTTTTGCGCCGTCCTGGCTGAGACCGCTTCGGCCACAGTATCGTCGATGCGGAAGAAACTGATAGTCTGGGCCAGCTGTTCGGACTGGCTGGACAATTCTTCGGCCATACTGGCCATCTCCTCGCTGGCTGATGCATTCTGCTGGATAACGCTGTCCAGCTGGGAAACAGCTTTGGCTATCTGCTCTACACCGGAACTTTGCTCGGCAGACGCACTGGCAATCTCCTGTACCAGATCGGAAGTTTTACGGATATCCGGAACTATCTGCTGGATAATTTCACCAGCCCTGGTCGCGCTTTCTACGGTATTGCGCGAGAGGTCACCGATTTCCCCGGCAGCTTTCTGGCTGCGCTCGGCCAACTTGCGCACTTCACTGGCCACCACGGCAAAACCCTTGCCGGCGTCCCCGGCCCGGGCAGCTTCGATAGCGGCATTCAGGGCCAGCAGATTGGTCTGGCGGGCAATCTCGTCAATAATCGAGATACGGGTAGCTATTTCCTTCATGGCGGAAACCGAATCATTTACGGCAGTGCCGCCCTGTTCTGCATCCAGTGCCGACTTTTTGGCAATAGATTCGGTGGCCAGCGAATTATCGGCATTCTGTTTTACCGTTGCGGCCATTTCCTCCACCGAGGCAGATACTTCTTCGGCACTGGCAGCTTGCTCGGCCGCCCCCTGTGAAAGCTGCTGGGCAGAAGAAGAAATCTGCTCGGAACCGGAGGCTACCTGATCGGAGGCCGACAAAATTCCCTGCACGATGCGACGCAGTTCGGCCGAGAAAGAAGCCAACGCCTTAGACAGGTCACCAACCTCATCGCGCCGCTCCAGATAACGCTTATCCAGCGTACTGCGCAAATCGCCTTTGGCCATCTCTCCCAGGAAACGGACCGAGACAGCCAGTGGCCTGGAAATAGAAAGTGATAAAAATATCCCAAGCCCTAATGCCAACACAATGCCCACAGCAAGCACCACACTTACCAGCACCGTAACAGACCTGGCTTCTTCAAGTGCCAGATGATATTCTTCTTCGGCTTTGCCGAGTTTATAGTCGGAGAGCGCGTCGAGCGCCGCCTGGTAAGCCAAAGCTGTCTGCTTACCTATACCATTAACAATCGCTTCGGCTTCCTGATCACGATTCTGCATGGCCAGCTCCACTTCCTGGGTCAGGGCCTTCTTAAAATCGTCACGGGCTGCCATAGCCGCATTAAATAAATCCTGACCGCGGCCCGGAGTCATGGTAGACTGATATTGTTCATAGGCATGTTCAACTTCGCTGCTGAGTTCGTTGATGGTAGTTTCGAAGGCCTGTAATTCCAGCGGATCGTCTACTTCCAGCATGTCACGGATATTGATGCGCTGCCGCTGGAATCCTTCCATGATATGCACAAGTTGACCAAGCGGCATGGTCTGATTCAGATACATAAACTCAGACTGGGCGGCCAGGCTATTGATATTTACCAGACCAACCACCCCGACCAGGGTGGCTATGGCCGCTACCCCGATAAAACCGAAATCAATTTTGCCTTGATATTCATAGAGCCCCCCTGCCTGTATTGCTTAGAACAACCATCTGATACAAAGAAAGTGTTTCATATCAGTATAGAAGACTGAATCGCTACTTGCAAGGAAGTATATGCAATTATCGTGAAGGATTTATACGATCCGCATATAGAGCCAAAGCAGTCCCGGCCAGCATTAGTACCAGGCCGGCAAGCTTGACCAGGCTGAGCGGTGTTCGCGGCGAGCCGAGCGCACCGGCCGCAGACAGGGCACTGGAAGCCAGCAGCTGACCGGCCAACAACAAAACGGTAAGATTGGCTGCCCCCAGTTTTGGTATGGCAATGCTGGCAAACAAGGCTATACAAGCACCCAAGGCTCCAGCGAGCAGCAGCCAGGGCGGGATGCCTCCCAATCGGCGCAGCAGACTATAATCCTGCCGCGGCAGGGCCAGCAGAACAGCCGCTATCAATCCGAATAGCCAAAAAAACACATTAGCCAGCCGGGCATCGCCGAGCAGCACTCCAGTCTGGGCATTCATGGACATGTGCAGTGAAATAAAGGCACCGACAGCAAGGGCCATAAGCGAGAGTGTAAGCATGAAAGACTCCTTAGGTATTGCCGAGAATACCGAACAAACCCGGCCACGGCCAGGACAAATGTCCGGATACCTGCTATTCTTGAGTTTATGCATGATTTTTCCGGCTTTTCGGAACTTTTTATTGATGCGGCCAAGCACACTGGAGTATGCCTGCAGGAAAAAAGTATCAAGCGCGGCGGCCTGATCTTCCGGCAGGGCCAAAGACTGGAAGAGCTCCTGCTGATAAATCTGGGGCTGGCAGCTATCCGCTTCCGGCACCCCAACGGCCAGGAAAACCTGATTGCCCTGAACGGACCGGGCGAAACCTTGGGCGACCTGGAGTTTTTTCTGGAAGACAAAGCCGCCCTGTGCGGAGTAATCGCTGTAGAGCACAGTACAGCCTTCAGTGTTGACTATGCCGGACTGCAGCGCATGCTGGCTGCCGTACCGGATCTGTTCATGGTATTGGGACGCCGAATGGCCCGCCGGCTGGAAACGGCCACCCAGCGCCTGAGCTCCAGCATAATCTACCCATTGGAATACAATTTACTGAAAGCCATCATGGTCAACCTGCAGCTGCAGAAAAACGGCACAATGGCCGGCAGTACAGAGAGTGAAACATTGCTGGTGCAGCGGCGCGATCTGTGTGATTACCTGGGGCATACCGAACGCCATATCAGCCGGGTACTAAAAGAGCTGGCGGCACGGAATATAGTCCATAACGACCATGGCAAGATTATACTGCTGGACGAAGCTGCCGCCCGCCGACGCATGGCCGAGCTGGAAATCTGAGCCTTAGAAAAACGGCCGGACAACAGGCATCCGGCCGCAGACACACATTATGAAGATATCAAGCCATCTGGCGCAGCACCCGCCGACCTAGACCGGCAATGAACGGCAGCATCAGCACACTGAGCGCTAGCGTGATAGCCAGTGGCAGCACAATATCGGCCAAAGTGGCGTCATTGGCTACCAGCTGCCACAGCGGGTCGATCGCCCAGAAGGTTGGAAAGAAGCGGGCTATCCACTGCGGCCAGTCGGGAAAGATGTAAAAGATAACCGGCCCCATCAACAGGGTGCCCGTGCCTTTTACGATGGCAAAAAGCATTTCCGAAGTACGGGCGACCAGACCGACCAGCACACCCAGTACCGACCAGAAAATAGCCGATACCAGCATGGCTACCAGCAGCGCCGGAACGTCCACGATTACCACCTGGTTTATCAGCAGAGTAACCGCAGCCAGGGCAAAAGCCAACACGACACCAAGGAAGCCTTTGGCCATTACTACTTCGCTCAAGTTTGCCGGTGTGGTAAGCATGGCCACCAGGGTTTTGCGCTCCTTTTCTTCTACCAAAAGCGAGGCCGGAGTATACAGACCGGCGATCACAAAGGCGAAAAGTACCAGTACCGGAATAAAGCGCACAGACAGTGGAATGGGATCGCCTTCCTCCAACTGCAGCAATTCTACATCCACCGGCGGAGTGCGGCCTTCGACACTGCGCAGTACATCCAGGGTGTTTACAACCAGCACCACCCGGTCCATGGCATAACTCTCGCCGGAGAAATACAGCTGTAAGAGCGGGCGGCGGCCTTCGCGCAAGTCGGCGTCGAAACCGGTCGGAATTACCAGGCCGGCATCGAAGTCGTGAGCCTCCACCTTGGTACGCAATTCGTCGGCCGAAGATACAATGGTCAATCTAAGGCCGGGCAGTTTTTCCAACTCGGCCTGCACCGCCGACTCGGCTTCTACATACAGAGCCAGTTTTGGTTCGCTGCTGGACAGGTTGCCGAACACCAGATTCAGGGCCAGAGTCATAACCAGCGGCATTACCACCATGAACACCAGTAGTGGCGAACGGGGGCCAACCGCCAGATCCTTAATAAAAATATGCCATACACGTTTCAGGTTCATAAGCGTGCCACCTTTCGGGTAAGGGTAACGAGGCCGATGACCAGCAAAACCAGTACCCACAGAAAACTCAGACCGAAGGAAGGCGCTAGAGCCAGCCAGCCATCGCCGTAACTGGCGGCCCTGATAAAGATATCGATAAGGCCGTAACTGGGTACAAAGCGCACCCAGGCCGGAGCACTGCCGGGGAACATGGCGGCAAAAGCCGGAATGGCCAGCGGCAGGATGATCATGACCAGAGTCGACAGCGTACCCATAAAATCCTTGCCCATAGAACCGACAAACATGGCCACACCGGAGAACATCAGGCCACCCAAAATTGCAGCCGCCAGCAGTATCAGAATCGACGGCGAGGCGAACGAACCGATAAGCGCCAGAAGCACCACCGCCTGACCGGCTGCCAGCAGGGTGCCGAACAGAATTTTGGCCACCAGCACATGCACCAGTTTGGCTGGTGAAGTAACCAAGGCCAACACAGTACGATTTGATATTTCAATGGAGATGAGCGCTGCCAAGGACAGGCTTTCCATCATGAGCACAAAATACACCAGCATCGGACGCATACGCTCGCGCATGGAAATCTGCGCGCCCATACGGTCGGTGCCCAGGATTACTGTTTCTTCGTCTGGCTCGGTAACCGGCAGCTCGGAGCCGCCGATCATGTATACCATCTCGCGCACCATGCTCTGCATCGCCTGGCGCAGTTCGGCTGGTGTATCGTTGTTTACCAGCAACTGCACCTTGGCGCGGCGGCCGCTGAGTGTATCCGCCAGGAAACTGTCGCTGAAAACCAGCCCCAGACTGAGCGAAAGTTTGCGTCCGTCGTCCGGCCGGGCTGCCTTGTCGCCCTTGGCCACCACTACCAGTTTGCCGTCGGCGTCTTTCCAGGCTTCGGCGGTTTTGCCCACCACTGCCTTCAGGTCGTCGGCCGACGGAAACACCAGCAGTTCCAGGCCTTCTTCGCCGCCAGTTCCCTCACCGGCCGAGCTGAGCGCGTCACCCAGTGATCCTAAATTGGTATAATACACGCCGATGGTGGCCGTTTCGGTAACATTAGCCGGCATCAGCCAAAAGGTGCCGATATAGAGTGCCAGACCGACTATGGTAAACCAGAAGTACAGTTTGTCGCGCGAGAACTGCACGAGGTCCTTTTTCATTATGGCCAGGACCAGAGCCGCCCCGGATAATGGTTGCTGCTTCATCTTACAACCCCCGTCCGGTCATTTTAATGAAGATATCCTCCAGGCTGGCTTCCTCGGTGTGCACCGTCAGTACTTCACGCCCTTGCACCGCCTGCTTGAGCGCTTCGCCGGTATCGCCGGAGTCCAGGGCAACCCGGATTTCTTCAATACCGCCGTTCTGGCGCACCCGCACCAAAGCCGAGCGCTGACCGTGCTTAAGCTTCAAATTTTCCGGCGTATCAACGGCATGGAGCACGCCCTCATTGATAAAGGCCACCCGGTCGGATAGCTTGTCGGCCTCGGTCATGTCGTGCGTAGTAAGCAATACCGCCGTGCCGGAGGCCGAGCGCGCGCGGATGATGTTGCGGATGGCCTGGGCCGAAACCGGATCCAGTCCGTCGGTCGGTTCGTCCAGAAAAAGCACCTCCGGATCGTTTATCAAAGCGCGCGCAATCATCAGACGCTGGCGCATGCCTTTGGAAAAGGAGGAAACCCGGTCTTTTTTGCGCTTAAGCAGGTCTACCTGCTCCAGAAGGCCGTCGATATCCGGTTTTTTAATGCCAAACAGGTTGGCGTAGAATTTCAGGTTTTCCACCGCGCTCATCTGCAGGTACAGGTTTTTTTCCTCGAAACTGACGCCCATGCGCTGGTGTACGGCCGAAGAGTGACCACGGACCGCCTGCCCGAGAATATGAATCTGCCCCTGAGCGGGTATCAACTGGCCGGTTAGCATTTTAATAGTAGTCGATTTGCCGGCACCATTAGGCCCCAGAAAACCGAGCACCTCGCCGGGAGCCACTTCGAAGGAAATACCGTTTACAGCCTTTTGGCTGCCATAGGCAAAATGAATCGAATCTACCTTGATTGCTGCCTGCATATACACACCTCCAATGTACTAATCAATTAGTACATTAAGAATATGATACACAAATCGGCGGATGTCAAGAGGGGGGATGATTTTATTTTGCAGATTGACACTAAGGCAGCGTGCAAGCTAAAGAGGGCCTAAAGCCAAGCTGCAGCAACAGAAATCATACATGGATAGTGTAGAGCAAAGCAGCTCGGTATCAAGGTCAGAATGAGGATCAGAATCCAAAATTAGTTCCTCGAAGCCTGTGCATATTGTAGACTTAATTGCATACCTCCACGTAGACCATTGTGGAGGTATGCAATGCTGCCAGAATTCTGTCCAAATCCACGCTGCACCTACCATAATGCAACGCAAGTAAACTACTCA
>JAHIWF010000364.1 GCA_018815555.1 Spirochaetota bacterium
CCGTCGCCAATCGTATATTGGCCCGACTGGCGGCCAGGGCTAGAGCATCGCGCGAGCACAGATCAATGCGCTGCTTCGGGCTGTTGTTCAGAAAAGCCGGTAGATGACCAGGGCCCGGATCACACACCAACATTCGCTTCGTACCGCCAGAAACGACGGCAGCGATGATTTCGGCAGCCAGCTGGGTAGCATAGGCATGGGTGTCGAATTCTGGCAGACCATAATATCCCTTAAAGCGGTAACGCCGACCGGCCAGAGTCAAGGTCTGCACCGGCGTACGTACAGCGCATTCCAGCATCGGAACCGGAGTCGCAGTGGTATCTACCAAAGCTTCGTTACGACTGAGCAGAAAAACCGTATGCCCTTTACCCTCATCCACAGCACGCAGGGACACGCCGGCGGCCTGCAATGAGGCTCTGGCTGCGGCGGCAATGGTGTTTACAACTACAATGCCGGCAACACCGGCCGGCGTCAGTACCAGCTGCAGCTCCTGCAAAAAACGGTCCAGCACCGGGGTGCCAGCCTTTGCCGGCACATTGCACAGCACCAAATCGAAGTGTTGGCCGGTCAGACCATCCAGAAATAAATTGGTCTCGCACACACAGGTCCGCAGCTTATTCCTTTTAGCATTATGCTGACTGAAAGCCACAGCCAGTGCATCACGGTCGCGCAGCAGCAAGCGCTCCGCCTGATAAGCTTTGGCACAGGCAATGCCCAGCACCCCCGTACCGCTGCCAATATCCAAAACCGAGCTGACGCTGCCCTTTTCGACATAACGAGCAATATTTTTAAGCAACAGCCGGCTGCCTGCGTCAATATCATTGGAACTGAAAAGGGCATGCGACAAGTCAAAAGATACATCAGCACCGTTAAAGCGCAGTGCAACAGTCTTGAGTACATAGGGGCGGCAATCTATCATGCTACATCCTGAAAAAAAACGCTCCGAAAGCATCACTCCCGGAGCGCTCATTAGTTCGGCTGGTCAAAAAACCAGTCGCATATTTTTGATCACGAAGGATATCCGGATATCAGTCGTTCACGCGCTCCACATAATCGTTCGTTTCGGTATTTACCAGAATTTTCTCGCCCTGTTTGATAAACAAAGGGACACGCACAGTAAGCCCGGTTTCGGTAACAATCGGCTTGGTAGCACCGGAAACCGTATCGCCTTTGATGTAATTTTCACTTTCCACAACAGTAAACACCATCTTGTAGGGGAAACGGATGTCGATCGCTTCACCCTCATAAAACAAGATACTGAAGGTCTCACCGTCTTTTAGATAAAACTGGGCATTCTCATGATCGGACATCGGAACCATGATCTGCTCAAACGTTTCGTTGTTCATGAATACAAAGTTCTCGCCGTCGGCATACTGATACTGGCATTCGATCAGATCTACCTGGGCGTCTTCCACTTCTTCTTGAGTCTTGATGGTCTGGGTGACCACATTGCCGTTGCGCAGATTTTTGGCACGCACCCGGGCAAATGCCGCACCCTTACCCGGACTTACAAATTCGCGTTCAACCACTATATGCGGATGACTGTTAATTACTAAAATTGTGCCCTTGGCAATATCGCCGCCTCGAATCATCATTGCTTCCTTGTATCGAAAAAAATCAGCCCGGTCCTGACCGGGCTTACCCGGGGAAATGCGGACGTTGCAACAGTATGCCACAAAAGCGCAGATTTTGTAAATACTGGCAGGAGAGTGTGTTGTACTGAATCTACCTTAAGGGGACACTCAATCAGTCAGAGGCCGTTGCGCAAGCAGTATCATTACATCACCGCCGCCAAGCTGTTTGGCCAGACGATCCGCTACCTTCTTTATACCGCGTGGAGCCAGACCTTCAGCCAGCCCACCCCAGGTTTTCCAGGCCAGCGGAGTTAGTCCGTTTTGCCGGTGCAGCCGTTTCAGACTGTCAAGACTGAATAAATGTACGTGATCGGCAATCGCACTGCGCCAATTAGCACCGCTTAATCGGGCTTGCCAACCATCCCGATTCGGAGTTGTGCAAAAACAGAAGCCGCCCGGCTTCAGTAAATACCGGATTGTGCGCACAAAGTCGGCTGGTTCTGGCACATGTTCAATCACGTGGCTGGAATGAATCACGTCATACGCGGCAGCCGGGAGGCTCAGCGTATCCAGTGTACCCTCATGTATTATCAGGCCACGTTTCCGGCCATACTCAACCGATCCGGAACAAGGTTCCACACCTTCGGCCTGCCAACCACGCTGCTGCATAGTTTCCACCAGAGCACCGGTAGCACAGCCGATATCCAGGAGGCGTACCGGCCGGGTAAGGCCGGAAGTCAGCCTGTCAAAACCCAAATCAGCCAGCGAAAGCAGCATCAAATGCAGATAGCGATCGCGGTTAGCAATTTCGTATTCGGTATAGGCATCATCATAACGCCCTCCCAGATCGGAAGGCCGCGGCCGCGGATTTTGATATATGTGACCACAGCCGCGGCAGCGTTGAAACGAAAAGCCTTCGAGCTGCCAGACGGTTTTTATCTGGTCGATACCACATAAGGGGCAATGAACCGCCACAGCCTGCTCGCCGGATTTCGGTCTGGTATAATACGTTTTCATCTATACTCCAATTTTCCGTTTATTACCCCGCTGGCTGTCTTGTGTATAATTTCTCACGCCCCTGCTTACCTGCTTCCTGTACTAAACCGGCACGAACATAGGTATACAGAATCTTTCTTGCCCGCTCTGAGGAAATTTTCAAGGCTGCGCCGAGCATCGAAGAAGTAAAACAGGGAGGGAGTGCCGGTGGCAGTAGCTTCAACCAGTCGGCGGCACAGGAAAAACTGTGACAGGAAAGCACCTCGGCCAGATTCCGCGCCACCACTTCGTCGCGATACCGTCCGCGGTATTTAATTTGCGTACGGCGGCGCTGTTCCACAACACGTACCAAAAGCACATCAACAGCAAGATTCGGGCTGGCGACAAGACAAGGCGCATGTACCAGCTCGTCAAAAATATGATACAGATCGCGACGGAGCGGACTTTTTCTAAGCCCAGCCAAAACCTGGCCGGTTTCGTCAATACGCTCGATGTAACGTTCGGCATGTATAGGAACCACAACCCGAACCGCTTTTAGGCAAGCCAGACTTAACAACTTGTCTTTAATAGCCGCCAGATTACGGGTTTGTATTTCTACATATTCGTCGGGGTTAACCACATCAACGATCTTCCGGGCAATCTTTACTTCAAAGCGGGCTTGCGGACCGGCATACAGCCGCTTTAAGGCAGCATGTAAACCGGTTTCTGAATACAAGCCAATCCCCGGATTTTCAGCAATAAGACAGGAATCATCAGAAAAACTCACAACTTGCGTACCACCACAACAGTAGTATCATCAAGCCGTTTACTGCCCGCCATAAAATTGCGGTAGTCTATCATGATGGACGACAAAAGCGACTGCGCGCTTTCGGTATCAGCTCGGCGCAAGGCAGCAGCCAGCCGGCGTTTACCGTAGGCCTCACCTTTACTGTTATTTGCCTGCAGCAGATAGTCAGTATGCAGAATTAAAGTATCACCCGAGGCCAAGTTAAAGTTAAAAGTGCTAACAACCTCATCGAACTGGTTGCGTCCCATCAGCGGAGCTTTAAAGTCGGGAGCATCTTCCGGCAGCACCGGCGAGTATTCGGCATCAGACAGCCGCTTCAGCAGAACATCGGGGCTGTCGGCATTGGCATATTCGATCCTGCTGCCATCAATACGCAACAGAGTACAACGAATATTATTGTCCACCGAGGCCAGTTCGCGTACCAGTTCCTTGTTTATCTGAAACATGATATCCGGCAGACCGTGTCCGCGATTTTCCGAGAATTTGCGGAAGAATACACTGCGGGTTAAAACTGTTATCAAGCCACTGGCAATGCCTTGACCGGATACTGATCCAAGCAGCACACCTTCAAGCTTGCCGGCTTTCTGGTAAAAATCATAAAAATCACCTGAAATTCCGGACGCAACTTCAAAGGCCAGAGCAATATCCCACCCTTCAAGTTTCGGAGCAATACCGGGGAAGAAGCCTTTCTGAACCGAAATGGCTACTTTCATGTCACGAACAGCTTCATCCATGGCGGCTCGCAATTCTCTGTTACCCTCGGCAATACGGGCATTGATGGTCATCTGCTGTTCGGAAGCCTTAACCAGCTCGGCCGTTCTTTCTTCAACCTTCAATTCAAGGCCGGCATTCAAGGTCTCCAAGCTATGATATATATTGATGAAACGGCCGGCCAACATCGCGGCGGCTCCGAGCAGGAATACCACAAATGCATATTTGGTATAGAACATGCTGTAGCCGCTCAGAACCCGCAATACGTCAAACAACACAGCTAAAATGATTACTAGTGATCCGAACACAATCTTGGCGGCATCCGACTCCACCATAAAGCGCCAGAAGGTACGCATTGAAGCCCGGAAACCGGAATCCGTCCGGGTTTTTGCAGCTTTGATAATATCCCGGACTACCGACCAGCCAATAACAAAAATAAAATAATATACCAGCACCAGCGGCGTGATTATGCGCCAGAGATTCTGGAAGGGTTCTATGCGGAAAAAGAAACTCGTGCCGATCAGCAGCAAAATAACAGCGGCATAGAGCTTGGTCATCAGGGTAAAACGATGTTTTATCAAAGTGTCAAAAAAGGCAAAGAAAAAAGGCATTATCAAAAACATTGATACCAGTTCCACCCGGCGCACAATATTGGAGTTGGCAATAAAATCAGCGAACAGCAAGGTGCGCGATGCAAGGTATACGGTCAGCGCGACTGTTGCAATGGCGAAATATAAATACTCTTTTTCGCGTGGACGCAGAAAAAACAAAACCAAAATATACAGGCCGAAAATCAGATAGACGCCAATGAGTGCCATATCCAGATATTCATTGTTCAAGGCCGATAATTCGCGGTACGAGCCCATCAGATACGGAGTACGCAGTGTAAGGCCGAACTGATTATCGTTAGGCGGACCGGCCATGCGGATCGCTATAACATTGCTGCCGCTCTGCACCACGCCGCGGCCGAAGGGTATTACTATCCGGGTTTCCGCCCGTTCGACAAAGCGATCCAGCAAGCCAACCTGGAACTCACTGCGGGCCAACACCCCATTAACATATACCGCCCAGTTATGACCAAGATGCGCAAAGTACAGGGCCGGGTCAGTAATGGCAATATGGGTAAATGAAGCACTAAACGGTATTAGCACCGTAACTGTGGCCGGTTCTTTATTCAGGAAGCTCCAGGGGCCGCCGCTTTCGATACCCTGCAGCGACAGATCACGGATCGTCAGGGTACGGTTGCCGGCCGGTGCGGGAATACGCAGCCATTCAGTATCATCGGCAGCTGGGGCGGATAGAATCCAGGTACGGCTAAAACCAGTGCGTACATACCAGTCTGTCTGCGTCAGGTCGATTGATTGAGCCCAAAGCCCAAAAGCCTGAATCGCGACAGTCAATATAACAAGCAATCGCTTCATAACTGTGGTATCCTGTATTTCAGGTTGATGCCCGCCTGAGCGTACAGACAATCTTGTACGCTCAGGCAATGGCATTATATACTAGATTATCGGCCTGTTACAGGCCAAATACAAGGAGATCTTGATGAAACGAAAAATGAAAGCGGCTCCGCTGGTCATTCTGGTCGCGGCGCTTGCACTGCTCTTTCTACTTAATCCCTCAATGACCGATTTCTCGAATTACTACCAGCAACGCGTGAAAAATTCGGTCAGCAGCGAAGTCGGCACCACGGGTCTCGGGAAATTGATTACCAGTGCAGCCGGCGGGCTGGCCTCGATAGGCGCCGACCAGTTCAAACGTGGCAACTTCTACCTTGCCAGTGTATACACGATGACGATCCGTAACGAAATCCAGGAACAGTATCTCGGCATAGCCAAATTTTTCATTCAGATCAAAGGTCGTAAATAGCCTAAATGTACCCGAGACCCGGCACCAGCCGGGTTCCTGGGCCCTCGCTGCCGGTAGCAGCAACCTCAAGCCCGATACCGTTGTTGGGCCGGGTATGCCTGGTCGGCCGCAGATAGTAGTCAACCTTCCAGAGAAAAAGCCCATGCGCCGGTGAGGTCACGCCAGCCTCCTGACGTTCGCCCGAGGCAAGTATTCGAGCCATTGCCTGATCATCCGCACCATCCTTATCAAGCTCGATCAGAGTTCCGACCAGCGACCGCACCATATGCCATAAGAATGCATTCGCAGCCACATCGAAAATCAGGGCATCCTGTTCCATATAGAAAATAGCATGATGTAAATATCGGGAGCGGTTATCATGCGGATCTTTTGCACAGGCGAATGCCGAGCAATCGATTTCTCCATGCAGACAGGCAGCAAGGCGATTCAGGCGGGCTAGATTCGGCCGGTGATTCAAGCGCCAGGCATATCGGTCCAGATGTGGCATAGGAGGACTGTCGAAGCGAAGATAATACTTGTATTGACGCAATCGGGCATCATAGCGGGCATGAAAATCTGGATGGGCCTCGCAAGCATCCACTATACGCACATCGCGCGGCATCAACTTATTCAGTGCCAGCCGGAATTTTTGCGGAGGAATAGACGCAATATCAGTATGAAAATGCACAACCTGACCAACTGCATGAACGCCGCGGTCGGTCCGGCCGGCAGCACTTAATCCTACTGGATGACCATGCATAGTCTGCAACGCTTTTTCAAGCTCTCCCTGTACAGAGCGGGCAGAAGGCTGCCGTTGCCAGCCACTAAAATCACTGCCGTCATAGGCAACAGTCATCCGGATGCAGCGTCCCTCATTCGTCTTCATCATCTTCAGCGGCATCCTTCAATTCCTGTTTCAGTTTGTCATATAGCTCCCGGGCTTTTTCCAGTAATGGGCCGGGTTTTGCTTTAGTTTTCTTGCCGACACCGAACATGCGGGCAATGGCCGTTTTCCCCTGATTTAGTACTTTATTTCTAGCCTCATGGTTCTCATGCGATCCATATTTAAGCTCGAGCAAAAAGGTCATATACAAAACACCTTCATGTCCGTAGTTTTTATCCGTATCAGGCCCCAGAAGCCGCACCGAAGAATATGCTTCCGAACCATCTGCTTCCCGCTCAAGCGCCAGCCGATAATAAAAGCGGGCTTTACGGTAAAATAGGGTTGCCATATAATCCCAGTTCTCTGTTGCCTGCCGGCGATGCAGATCTTTGCATAACCAGGCTGCGCGCAAAGAACACAAAGCTGATTTGATGGAAGGAGCATACTCGGCAGAAACAAATTCATAACACTGCAACCCAAGATAATAGCTGGCCAAACCTTCCTGCAAACCACGCTGCGTCTGAAAATCCAGACCGGGGAAAAGCTTAGCAACGCTCTTTGTCCGTCGCTCAAATGAATCATTCAGCTGACTGGCGGCTTCCTTTCCGGCGGGGGTAAAATCCGGCCGAAAAGCGGCATAATAACAATGCGGGCACACTTCCATTTCATAGATCAAAGGAAAAATCTCTCCGTAAGCCTGTTTGGGCTTGTACAATCGGTGCAGCTCATCGGTAAGCTCATCGACATTCAAGCGGCCGGACCGTAGTTCCTCGCGCTTAAACGAAGCATCACAGACCGGGCAATGAATTGAATCCTTGGTGAAAAAGGTTGTTTTGCTGCCGGAGCTTTCAGTTTGCATTGGGTACCTCAATGATTACCATGGCAACAGCATACTCACGCTCATGGGAAAGCGAAAGGTGCATACGTGCCGAACCACAAGCGGCCAGGGCGGCGGCGGCGGCTCCGGAAAGCTTCAACTGCGGCTTTCCATAAGCGTCAGATTCCACCCAGATAGACTTTAGTGCCAGCCCTTTAAGCCCAGTTCCGAGAGCCTTGGCGAAAGCTTCTTTGGCGGCAAAGCGGGCAGCCAGCGATTGTGATTTCTGCTTATGTGGCGATTTTAGCAATTCCAGTTCAAGCTCATTAAAAAATCGCAGGAGCAGCTTCGGCTGCTGCAGCCAGGCTTCGATGCGGTCAACTTGCACAATATCAACACCGACACCATGAATCACTGCCCACCTCCATCAGACCCGGAGCCCAATAGCGTAATGTTTAAAAGTGGCGGGTCGACAGTATCCAGCTCTAAGCTCTCAGGAAGTACAAGCTGCACCGGCAGCGCATACTCACCAGGCTGGGTTATCGCCGAAAGATCAATATATGCCACTAGAGATTCCGGTACAAAATCCTCCAATTTTTTGCGGCTGCCGGATATCCTCAGCGTAACAAAGGGAAGCCCTGACTCCAAACTCAAGCCGGAAGACAGATTACGAGTTTCAACGGAAACAGCAGAAATAGTACGAAAAACCAGCTCGCGGCTTATTGCTACTTTAACCTCAACAAATTCAGAAGTGGCATAATGAATCACTGAATCTGCTTTTAAAACACGTACACGCACAGCAAAATTTTCATCTCGGCCGGTCAGGTCAATCGCCTCGGTAAAAGCCTGCTGAATACCTTCCACCACCGAAGTCGGCCCAACCGCATCGATCGTACCCGGAACCACTTCAAACCCGACCACCTCAAACCCGTTTTCAACCAGTCCTCTAAACTCCGGAATAATTTCGAGCTGACGGGTAAATTTAGTTTCAAGGATGATAGAAATTTCGGAAGGTTCTACAGAAATAGTAAGCGGTTCCGCAGCCAAAGCCGAACCACGTTTCAGAATCTTTACCGGAACCCGCCAGGTACCCGGGACAGTATGCACGCCAAGATCAATGACGGCTTCAAGATCACTCTCGTGAATAGCATAAATCTCGTCACTTTCACCGCGCAGCAGCAGACGTACAGTACGCGGATATTGGCTGGCAGGCACCAAATTTTCGCTGGAAATGAGCGTAACCGGTACTGAAATCGGCCGATCCCGTAAATTGCTGAACTGATAAAACACATACAAAACAATAGCCAATACCAGACATAAAACCTTGGCTACCCAATCATCAAGAAACAGATGAAGAATCTTTTTCTTATTCCACATCGAACACTCCGTCTTTCATGATGCCATCATCACCGTCTTCGATCAGCTGCACCAGACGCCGCCGTATCATCGCTGAACCCAGGTTATAATACAGTTTAGCGTCATAGGCCAGAGACAAAGCGCCGGTTTCTTCAGAGACAATCAGCACAACAGCATCAGCCTCTTCCGTTAAACCAAGCGCAGCACGATGGCGCGAACCGAAACTCTGTTTTATATCCTTCTGCTGCGATAAGGGAAAGAAACAGCCAGCGGCAACAATACGCCCATTCCGTATAATCACCCCGCCATCATGCAGTGGTGTGTCAAACTCGAAAATGGAGAGCAGCAACGAAGTTGAAAGCTCGCTGTCGATGACCGTAGCCCGCTCGATAAGCTCATCGAGAGCCACATAGCGACTAAAGGCGATCAAAGCCCCACGCCGCTTTTCCGCAAGTATTTCGGCAGCGTGTAAAATTGCGTCAATTTGAGTAGCCCGAGGCGTTCGGTTCTTAGTAAAGAAACGCCCCTGCCCCAGTTTGATAAATATTTTACGCAATTCCGGCTGAAAGATGATAGCAAGCGCGATGACCAGACCAGGGGCCAACAAATTCAGGATCCATAACAAAGTTGTCAAGTTCAAGAAATAGGCACCTGCATAGACCACAGCCAGCATCGCAGCCCCGCGGGCAAGCTGAATTGCCTGAGTCTTGATAAGCAGCTTATAGGTTTTATAAATAAGCCAGGAGATGATGAGAATATCCAGCGGCGGGCGGACCCATTGGTTAAAGACAAGCAATAAATCGTTAAGACTCATTTTCAGCAAGTCCCACCTTTCGTCAAACAGTCAAAAACACGCAGGGCGTCAACCGATGCGGCAACATCATGCACCCTGAAAATTACCGCACCACGATAACGGGCAAACAGTAAAGCGGCAATTGAGCCAGCCAGCCGGTCCTCGACTGCTCGCCCGGTCAGCTGCCCGATGAAGTTTTTGCGGGACAGACCAACCAATACCGGAAAACCTTTACCGACTAAAACATCCAGCTGTGCCAGCAATTCCAGATTATCCTCCAGCCGTTTGCCGAAACCGATTCCAGGATCAAGAATTATTTTATCGGCTGCAATTCCCGCAGACTTAGCAGCAGAAATACGCTCATCAAGAAAATTCAGTACTTCAGACAAACAATCATCGTAATATGGACCATTCTGCATACTCTCGGGGATGCCTTTCTTATGCATAAGCACTACCGGCAAACCGGCCGAAGCACAAAACTCCGCCATGTCCAGATCATCCGATAAGGCAGCGACATCGTTAATGATATCAGCGCCAGCATCTACAGCAGTCCTAGCTACTATAGCCTTGCGGGTGTCTACCGAAAGCACAACATCCCAGCGACTGCGCAGGGCAGCAACAGCAGGAATAACCCGTTCCAACTCTTCTTCAATGGACACATAGCTGGAACCAGGGCGGGTGGATTCACCGCCAATATCAAGAATACTGGCCCCGTCGCGGATCATTTCGGCCGCTACATCAACAAGCGAAGGCAAATCAACCCTACTGGGGGAGTAAAAAGAGTCAGGCGTGCAGTTAAGTATTCCCATAACATGAGCAGTACCGGAAAAATCAAGAAATCGACCATGCTGCAGCGACAGTCTCATCAAAAAGTCCTCCAGTAACAAAACTACACTATAAACAGCCAATGCACAAGACAATAATTCCCGACGAACTGGACTTCCCGAAGACTGCAAATCAAGCTATTATTAACACATGAATCTGTACACACTGAATCTTCATAAAGCCATCTCCGTACCCGCTGCCCGAGCAGACACATGGCCGAAACTTCTTCAACATGCCGAACAGGCTGCTGAGGGATTTGAAGCATTGGCAGCCTGGAGTCCGGAAACAATACTAAGTACAGGTGATGACGGCCCAAAATGCCTCAAGGAACCTGACCAGCCAATTATCTGCGGGGTTACAGCAACTGAAGAATCCTTAACAGAAAACTCAGACAGCTGCACCCTCCCGGCCGGCCGCTACATGTTCAGCCAAACCAGCTTTACAGAAACCGAAAGTCTTTCAGATTGCATAGAGTGGTTTGCCCGTGAATGCTGGTGGCAGCAAACAGCAACCGAAGGCAAAATCTGGCTGCGGCTGCTGCGGGAAGATGGCAAAACAGCTATCCAAGTTCTGCAATCATGTAAACCGGAAACTCCTTAGAGATCAACCCATAGCATCAAATAATGAAAAATCGGTTTCGGTAAATTATACCTTGCATCAAACACTGTAAATAGCCTGGAGGATGAAGCGTGAAAAATCAGCGATTATTCGTACTGCTGCTGGCGATGGCCGCTACGTTATTTTTTTGCAGCATCCTTTATGGTCAGAGTGCTGCAACAGACGCCCCCTCCACCGGTGAAGCCACAACAATAGCAGTCAATCCACCGGATGCAATCCTGCTCACTAGCATCCCCGTCAAATACGGTGAAACCAACTTTTTGCGGCGAATCGAAGAACGAACCGGAGGAACGCGAGACGCTGTTGGCCTGGTATTATCAGGAGGATCGGCTCGCGCTTTTGCGCACATCGGTGTCCTTCAGTACTTGGAAGACCAGGGTATAGTGCCCGATTTCATCATTTCAAACTCAATGGGCTCAATCGTAGGATTGCTATATGCCGCTGGTTTTTCGCCAACCCAGATATACGAGATAATAAGCCAAACACCTATAAGCCGCCTGTTTCGTGTCGGCTTACCTTTGCAGGGAGGAGTGCTTGATGTAGAAAAATTCATAGGCTACCTGTACCGATTTACCGGAAAACTGAAGCTTGACGAATTACCGATTCCCATCATGGTTATTTGCGAAGATATCCGTACCAGACGGCAAATACGAATCATGGAAGGTGATTTTCTAACAGTAATACAGGCATCATTTGCGCTGCCGGTGTTTTTTAATCCGGTAATATATAAAGAACACAGCCTGATTGATGGTGGCGTAACCAATCTGGTACCATTAAAAATAGCTAGCGAAATAAGTAATACCATCATAGCCTCAACAACCTTCTATAATAATAAAAAACTGGACCTGAAAAACCCGCTCACCATACTTAGTATCTCCATGGATATATCCAAAACCAGGAAAGCTGTTGAAGAACTAAATGACTACAAACCAATATTGATACGAGTAGCAGTAGAGCAATTTTCCTTCATGTCCTTCGATCAGATGGTAAGACTGAGCGCAGTCGGCTATGAATCAGCTAAACAACAACTGGATGCCCAGCAGATACAACAGCTTAAGCAGCTGGTTCAATCTAATATATATGAAGCCAGCCTTATACAAAAACGTCAGGACTTGCCCCACACAATCAATTCCGCAATAAAACATTTCGGAGACGCCAGCCGAATAGAAAACATCCGACCGGCTTTAAATATATTCCCAGAGCTTAGTTTTCACGGCTATCCCGGAGAAGAAGCCTGGCTACGAGATGACATCTATATGGGCTTAAACATGCTGACGGGCTGGCAAGGCTTCGAAGCCGGCATCGGCGCAGGACTTAATTTTAATCGCACAAGTGGAGAAATCAGAGCAATAAGTTCCGGTTTTCTCCATTATTTTTTAGGGCAGTTTCTATCCTTATCCGGATCAGGTATTCTGGAATTTAATAACATAACACCGCCAGAAACCGGCTACTCAGCACTCAAAATTGTTACAAAGCTGCCTCCTCTGGCACGAATTCAGCTGAGTGCTGGCAGTATTTTGGAAACTCGCTGGGTAGATAGACTCCATCAGATCGATCAAAATCTGCTGACTACATGGATGCTAGCGCAAATAGATATTGCACTACTAAAAACACAATGGGAAGCAGGCCTACAATATAACGATTTCAGTCTTCCACAGCTGTTTGCAACAAATAGGCTAGCACTGGATCTAGCCATGAATATGAACATACATAATTATCTTCTTTATAAAAGCAACTTAAGCAGCGGCCTGCCCCTGCCCTTTTTTGCCCGGGACGGACTCTCCTTGCCCTTCAATGCAAGCAATGAAGTGCTTTCAGGAGCCACAAGTATTAACATTGGCTTTCCACGCTTCCGCCCATCGTTTGCAGAATTACTCATAGTAAAAAACACCAGAATAGCCGCGTACGGCGAATATCAATGGCAAGACAAAAACTTTACAAACTGGGGACTCGGCTTGGAACTGACAGCTACCATATCTCTAATTGGCCTCAGCGAAGTAGCACTTACCACCAACGCCATCTGGGATTTCTCCAACGCAAGAATCCTCTGGAACATATATCTGAAAAACAACTAACCCCAGCCCCCTCAGGATTGGCACAGCCCAATAAACTAGAATCCCCTCAGGTTTGGCGCAGCCCAATAAACTAGAATCCCCTCAGGATTGGCACAGCTCAATAAACTAGAATCTCCTCAGGATTGGCGCAGCCCAATAATCTAGAATCCCATCAGGATTGGCGCAGCTCAATCCGCAATCAGTCTCGCCCCCCCCCAGATTGGCGCGCCTAATAAACTAGAATCCCATCAGGATTGGCGCAGCTCAATCCGCAAACAGTATCCCTCACCCACACCAGTCGGCTTTTTTTATGCTGAGATGGTCGCAAGCTCGGGTACGAGCTTGCTTATGGAGTTTCGCGTATCGCGAAACTCCTAGATTTTGCCAGCTTTTTTTTATGCTGAGATGGTCGCAAGCTCGGGTACGAGCTTGCTTATGGAGTTTCGCGATACGCGAAACTCCTACACCAAACCAAGCGGTTTTTTTTATGCTGAGATGAGATCCGAGGCAAAAGTAAGCGCTAACATCACCCCGTTGGCGCGCCTTGGTAGCTTTTCGGATCAAGCCGGTACGGCAACAACTGGTTGACGGCCACCGGATCATCGGCCACTAGCGGCAGTGTCGAGAACAGGTGGGATAAATAGCTATACGGTTCGTGCCCGTTCGCCTTGGCTGTTTCAATCAGCGAGTAGAGGCATGCGCTGGCAGAAGCGCCAGAAGGGGTATC
>JAHIWF010000365.1 GCA_018815555.1 Spirochaetota bacterium
AGGCTGAACTGCATATACATCCGTACAATATCAAGGAGGATACTTTGGCAAAAGCAAAAATAGTTGGCACGGGACTGTATGCACCCGGCTCAGCACTGGGCCATGAAGAACTCATGCGGCTGGCCGGAGTAAGTTTTGACAGTGAGAAAATAAGCGAAAAAATAGGCATACACACCCGACATATCGCCCGATTCCGTAACATCGATGAAACTACAGCGGATTTCGCCGAGAAAGCCACCCGGGAGGCAATTGACAATGCCGGTATTGACCCGCTGGACATCGGTTTGTTCATCGTCGGCACCGATACGCCAGAGTATGTCAGTCCAGCCACGGCTATACTGCTGCAGGGACGCATTCAGCAGCGGCAGCAATACTGCGGCGCTTTCGACGTAAATGCTTCCTGCGCCAGCTTTGTAAAAGCGCTCGACGCGGCGGCCATGATGTTGGCCGGGAATCCCCGTCTACGCTACGCGGTAGTAACAGGAGTATATAACATGCCGGCGCATATCCGTCCCGGCGATGCTTTTGGCTGGTCAATTTTTGCCGACGGGGCCGGAGCGGTTGTGCTGGAACGGGTTTCGGATGACGATCCGTCCGGCTATGTTGGCGGCAGCATGACCAGCGACGGCACACAATGGAATTACGTAGGTATATACGCCGGCGGCACCAAAAAGCCGCTTACACACGAACTGCTGGATGCCGGCACCTGGGGGCTGGAGCTGCTGCAGCGCCTGCCCGGCGACCGCAATGTAAAACTCTGGCCGGACTTGATACTCGACCTGTGCAAAACCCACGGCTACTCACCGGAAGCCATTAAAAAATATTTCCTAACTCAGATAAACCGCAGCGTCATCGAGCAGGTAATGGAAATAATCGGACAACCAGTCTCAAAAGCGCCGATGATCATGGACCGTTACGGCTATACAGGATCGGCCTGCATACCGATGGCGCTGCACGATGCGATACAGCAAGGCCAGCTGCAGCGCGGCGACCCCATTCTCTTCTGCGCCAGCGGTGCCGGACTGGCTGTCGGCACCAACCTACTGGTCTACTAAACCGAATCTCGTTCAAGGAGCATTACATGAACCAGTACGAAAAAATGTATAAAGAAAAAGTACGACCAATAGATGAAGCCATTCAATGCATACAAAGCGATTATGATGTAGTGGTCGGCCAGTGTGCCAGCGAACCTCAGGGAACCATGGCCAGGCTGCACACGCTTGCGCCACTGGTAAACAATGTACGGGTATTTTCTGTACTTACACTGAATCCTTATGATTTTTACATGAAAAGCGAGATGCAGGGACATTTCGAACTTGCCAGCTGGTTCCACGCTCCGGGCTCGCGGGCGGCCATCAAAGCCGGAGCCGGTACTGTTACCTTTGTGCCAAACATGCTGCACCGCGCCGCCTCCGACCGCCTGCATGCCAGGCCGCCGGAGGTATTCATAGGCACTTGTACCCCGCCGGATAAAAACGGCTTTGTAAGCCTGTCACTGGGCATAACCTACGAAAAAGATATTCTTGAACACGCAAAACATGTAATACTGGAAGTTAACCCGCGCCTGCCGCGCACCTTCGGCGACACCCACCTGCACATCAGCCAGGTTAACTGGTTTGTGGAACACGAGCAGGAAGTTCCCAGCCTGCCAGCCCCCCAGCCCTCCGACACCGACAAACTGATCGGCCAGCATATCGCCGACCTGGTGGAAGACGGTTCCACCATCCAGCTGGGTATCGGCGGCATTCCAAATGCAGCAGCATTGGCGCTGCGCGACAAAAAGGATCTGGGAGTGCATACCGAAATGTTTGTAGACTCCATGATGGAGCTGTACGAGCAGGGAGTCATAACCAACCGGCGCAAGGCCTTTAAGAAAGACAAATTCATCTGCACCTTTGCCATGGGCAGCCGCAAGCTGTATGACTGGCTAGATGATAATGTAGCCGTTGAATTCCAGCGCGGCTCCTGGGTTAACGATCCGGCAGTAGTAGCGCGAAATTCCAGGATGGTTTCCATCAACACCTGTCTGATGGTTGATTTTACCGGCCAGGTGGCCAGCGAGAGTATCGGTACCAGTCAGTATTCCGGAACCGGCGGCCAGTCCGATACGGCCCAGGGAGCGGTATCCGGCTTCGACGGCTTGGGTAAATCAATTATAGCCTGTTACGCCAGCGCCAAAGGCGGAACGGTCAGCACCATCGTGCCTACACTACCGGAAGGCAGCGCGGTTACCCTGCACCGTTCGTTTGTAGACCATGTAGTAACCGAGCATGGTGTGGCTAAATTGCGCGGACGAACGGTTAAAGAACGTACTCAGGCCCTCATACAAATAGCCGCGCCCGAGTTCCGGCAGGAACTGTTGGACAAAGCCAAAGCTCTCGGCTACATATAAAAATAGAGCCGGTTGGCGGTTTACGTCCAACCGGCTATTTACTACTGCAAATCCCGCGGTTAAATCCAGTTCCGCTTATACATGATCCTGGCCAAACCGATAGACAGCAGTGATCCGACCGGAACTAGAATGCCGACCGAAGAAGCCAGAGCGGGCACCAGCATGAACAATCCAACCATAAACACGATGGGTCCGATAGCCAGCTTCCAGTTCTTGGAAACAAAAACCACTGCCAAAGCGCCAAACAGCGCCGGCAGGATATTGGCAAAAGCCGGAGCAAGCAGCGGAGACTGAATAATCGGCTGCAGGCGACTGAGCATTACTACCCCTAAAATGATAATCAGGGTGGTAATAATTGAAGAAACCGCTACCGCAATGGTGGATACAAGCTCCGCCTCCTCGCTGCCGGGTTTTAGCCCGGAAGCCTGCACGGCATTCAAGGCACAGGGCACCTTCAGGTTGGTCAAATTGCCGGTAACAAAACCCAAATATGAGCCGCCAGAGCCGAGCATTGGTCCGTAGGTCAAAATCTCAATAAAACCCACGGTCCAGAATATTGGTGCTACTCCCAGCAGTCCCTTTAATACTGGCAGCAATCCCGGCCAGGCGTTGTAGTAGACACAGATGGCTACCGGCACCATCAGCATCAAGACTCCGGCAGAAAGCATCCAAATCCGGCCGCTAAAGTGAGTAGTTTGATCATAGGTCCGCATCAGAGCCCTCCCTGACTGGTCAAAAGCTGTGTAAGCGGAATAGAGGCAGCCATTGCACCCAACATACAGATTGGCAAGGCAAAATCTTCCAGCCATTTAATATGCAATTTTTTGACCAGAAGACCGCAGATCAGCATCAAAAATATGGAAACCAGCATTACCAGTACCGGCACCCAACCGGCCGCGCCTTCGCCTATCCGGGCGAAAACCACTCCAAGAAAGGCTGAAATCATACCCAGAAACATTGCCTGTATAAAAAGTTCACCCCATTTTTTATCTTTCGCCTGCAGCTTGCCCAGGCCGCCCTGGATACGCGGCAGCAGAAAGGGAAGGTAAAAGACACCGGGAATGATGCCCAGTGTCATTACCCAGGCGATATTGGTGTAAACCTTGGGATCTGTTACAGTCTCGGCGATTGAGGCTCCCAAGGCGGCCGCCGCAGTACTGGCCGCCGGCAGTTCATAGGTTAGCGCTCCCACAACACTGAGGCGCAACCAGGGCAGCGGCAATCCGAGAAACTTGGATAGCGTAATCACACCAAGCAAAATGGAAACAGCCGGCGCTATGGTAAATACCGCACTGGAGAAAACCACCTTGCGAAGCATGCCGGTATCGAGCCCCAGGGCTTTAGCCCTGCGCCAGGACCTGGCCAGAAAAAAACCGGCCTGGGCAAATACAAAGAGGATGACGATAGTAGCCAGAAGAAAAAGAAAGGTACTGTTTGGGTTAAAATCCGGCAAGGCAGACTCCTTACGAACAGGCATATGTAATCAAGGCTAATTTTGACATTGCCAATTTATTTTGTCAACGAAATACGTAGCTAGAGAAATGGCAGCTCACAGTTAGGGCCGGCATGGGCACTTGTGCACGTTATCGTATTTATGCGATTATCAGTCAATGCATTCATTTTTATCTTTGGGTCTCAACCCGGAAATTGCCCGGGCGCTCGACTCATTTGGGTTTACCCAACCAACCGAAATACAGTCACTAAGTGCTTCCGCCATTCTTGGCGCAAAAGACGCTTACATCAGTTCAGCTACCGGCTCGGGCAAAACCTTTGCCTATCTGGCACCTATTCTCAGCATGCTTGATCCAGCCAGCAATGAAACTGGCGCCATCATCATAGCCCCGACCCACGACCTGGCCGCCCAGCTATTCCGCGAAACCAACCGGCTGGTAGCCGCTTCCGGGCTTGGCTTCCGTACTGCCCAGGCACTTGGCTCGATTTCGCTGCAACGCCAGCGCGAACAGCTGCAGACCCGGCCCCATGTTATTATCGGTTCGGCCGGACGCCTGCGCGATCTGGTAGAAAGCCGCTATATCGATATCCGGCAGTGTCGCTATGTTGTTATGGATGAGGGCGACAGGCTTTTCGAAAAAGAGGTTGTGGAGATCAGCTCGGACCTGCTCAACCGCTTGCCGGAAAGCTGCTCTCGCGTTCTGGTGTCCGCAACCATACCCGAAAAAATCGTTGGCCGCACCGCGGCCTGGTTCCGCGATCCCCAGAAGCTGTTTCTGGATTCCAGTGAATCTTTGCGAAGTACTATAGAACACTGGTGTTTTCATGCTCCGTCCCGTAAAAAAAGCGATTTTCTGCGCCGCTTCGAAGTCGCGGTCAAGCCGGAGCGCTGTTTACTGTTTGTATCCTCAAATGCCATGCTGCATTCGGTAGCCGAAAAACTTGAGCACTTCGGCATTCAATATGCCGAGCTTAAAGCAACCCAGGCAGGCAACGAACGCAAGTCAGCCCTGCATATGTTCGCCGACGGTGAAGTACGCTGGCTGCTTACCACCGACTTAGGTGCCCGCGGCCTGGATATAGCAGATATCAGCCATGTAATAAGCTACGACCTGCCGGAAGAACCGAGCATTTATGTACATCGGGCCGGTCGTACCGGACGGGCCGGACAGCACGGAATTTCTGTAGCCATCACCGATATGGTTGAACTGAAACGCGCCTCAAAAATAGCCGTTCGCTATAACTTTCCCTTTATATGCAAAATACTCGATTCTGGGCATGTATACGA
>JAHIWF010000049.1 GCA_018815555.1 Spirochaetota bacterium
CGGGCAGGAGTTTCATAAGCCCTTCCTGCATCAGCGAGTGCAGCAATCCGTACAGTTCCGGCCTGGAAAGCGAATTCCGGTCGTTCAGATAATGGCACATGATCCCTATCAAGCCCGATATTGAATATTCGAGCATGTAATCCAGTCTCCGGCTTTCTGCATCGTCAAGTTTGCATAATTCCGCACGAATGAGATCTTTTACCTTGTTTTTTAACCTGCACTGGAACCTGTAATCGCCATGTTCGCCCAGGAGAACTGAATAGTATTCGGCTTCTTTTTCAAAGAGGGCAAAGAACAACTCGGGCGACTTTCCGAACGTTCCGGAAGATAGGCTAATTGGCGGCAGATCATCTATCGACGCTATCAGGCTGCTCTCGATGCAATCCAGTACCTCGTAGGTGCTTGAAAAATATTCATAAAAAGTACTCCGGTTATAGCCGGCTTTCTGGGCGACTTCCTTGATCGACACTTTATTTAATCCTTTAGCCTTGTATAAAACCCAAAATGCATCCATAAGATTTTGTTTTGTAGTCGAATTGTTATTCAATTCTATCCTCCTGGCGGAGCGCTTTTTCCGACATAGAGCCGGTTTTTGTTGGTTGTTTTTCTCTTCCGCACAGTTTATGTTAAATCCTACAACACGGTGTCGGATTTAACAAGGAGATAAAAACAGCATGATAACAATTTTATGCGCAGGATCGCGTGGTGATTTTCAGCCCTACATAGCACTGGCTCAGCAACTTAAAAAAATGGGGAAAGAGGTCCGGATCACTGCAGGCAAAAGCAATGCGAGCCTGGTGCGCAGCTATGGTATCGATGTATATCCAATAGAAGCCGATATTGAGACACTCAAGATTGACCCGAACTTGCTGCAGGCCGCCGGATCCGCTGACAATCCGCTTAAAATGCTTCTGGCCTTCAATAAAATGAAAGAATACGGCGTCTACATGGTCAGTGATTTCTATGCCGCCGGCGAAGGCAGCGAACTTGTGGTGTACCATCCTGGCTGCAGTATAGGGTATTTTGCTGCACAAAAACTCGGCATTCCTTCGGTGCTGGCTTCACCATTTCCGATGCACAAGACCGGGGAATACCTGTCTGTGGTCATGTACGGAAAAACCAAGCCTGCTCCGCTGACTATGAGACTCAGCTATACTCTGCTTCAGGGGATGCTGTGGATGGCTTCCAAAGAGTCAGTAAAAAGTTTCTGGAAGAAGCGCTTTGGAACTATGCCGGAGAATTTCGGCTGCCCCTTTGAACGGCATACAGACCAGTCCCATCCGGCGGTCATTTCATGCAGCAGCTCCGTTTTTGCCCGGCCTGCAGACTGGAATGAAAACATCCATCAACTCGGCTACTGGTTTGCCGACGAGCCGACCGAGTATGTGCCCTCAAGCGAACTTTCCGCCTTTTTGCAAGCCGGTGACAAACCAGTGTATATCGGCTTTGGCAGTATGATTGCCTTGGGCAAACACGGGCAACTGGCGGATATAGCTGTTGAAGCGATTATAAAAAGCGGAAAGCGGGGTATTATCAGCGGTATGGGGCGGCCGGCCGGCTTGCCCGCCTCTGTCATCGCGCTAGACAGTATTCCCCATTCCTGGCTGTTTGATCGGGTTGCGGCTGTTTGCCATCACGGTGGCGCCGGAACCACCGCTGCCGGTTTCAGGGCCGGTGTTCCAAGCATCATCATACCTTTTTCCAATGACCAGTTTGCCTGGGCACACCGCTCATATCATCTGGGAGTCGGCGCAGCGCCGCTTGCAAAGAAAAACCTTACATCGGATAAACTAGCCGGCGCAATCCGTTTTGCACTGTCTGAACCTGTTGTCGCCAACGCCAAAGCCCTTGGCGCTAAAATCGCTGCGGAGAACGGCGCGGAGGAATGCGCCAGGATTATCAAGAAGTGCCTGGGGCCTTAACTTTGCTATAACTGAGTTTTGTTAAATCTTGATCACTTCATTGATCAGCTTGCTGAGGGCCTGGTCGTGGCTCTGGATGGTTTTCTGATTGGCCTCGTAGGCCCGGTTTACCTCGATCATACGCACCATTTCGGTAACCGGATTAACATTGGCGGTTTCGGTAAAGCCCTGCAGTACCTGCGGGCGGGCTTCGCCGGTCATGATGCGGGCCGGTCCGGACAGCTCGGTATCCACCCAGAGGCTGGAGCCCTGTTTGTTAATGTAGCGTTCCAGCTCGAAGTCGACGATTCTTAAGGTGTCCAGCAGTACGGCGTCGTCCCAGCCGTTTTCTTCGCGGCCTACCAGGCGTTCCGGGTCGTCCTGCACGCTCTGGTTAATCCAGACACGGCCGTCTTTGTCGATCTGAAAGTTGTTGGCTTTTACCATGATGGGGCCGTTCTCGCCCAGAACGGGATAGCCTTCTTTGGTTTCGAGGTAGCCTTCTTTGCCCAGAATAAAGGAGCCGTTGCGGGTGTAGCGTTCACCGTAGGGGGTTTGTACGCAGAGGAAGCCTTCGCCGTCCAGGGCCAGGTCAAAGTCGCTTTCGGTTATTTTTAAGGCACCTTGTTCGAAGGCGGTAAATATCTCGTTGGTTTCCACGCCGGTGCCCAGTTTGCCCACCATCGGTGCGCGATCGCCGGAGCCCATCGGTATTTCAAACAGGCCGTCGTCGTTGATGCGTCGGAGCAGCAGCTGGGCAAAGGCCTTGTGTACGGCTACGTCGCGTTTGTAGCCGTCGGTATCCACATTTGCCAGATTGTTGGCAATAGTGTCGAGCTTTACCTGCTGTGCCGCCATGCCGCTTGCGCCGGTATACCATCCGCGTACCATACTTGTCCTCCGAAATCATGTTCTGCTGCCGTCCACTGCCCTTCGGGCACAGCTGGAGCGCTACTTCCAGTATCGGCAGCTTATTCCGGCAGGTTAAGCGGCGGCTGAGATATATTGACCAGTTGAAAATCCGGCGGCCGCTGCTGTTTCAGGTTTACAGCTGACCGTGCTATACTGCCTGCCGGAATAAAGGCCGGCCGGCGATTTGATTGCAGCGGTCAAACAAGGAGTTATAACTGAAACTGGCACTATTAGCCGATATTCACGGCAACCTTAACGCCTTGCGGGCGGTTTTGGCAGAAATTGCTGCCGAGCGGCCTGATTATATACTTGTAGCCGGCGATCTGGTGGGGGATTGCCCTGACCCGGTCGCCGTGCTTCGGCTGCTGCAAACGCTGCGGGTTCAAGTGGTGCGCGGCAACCGGGACCGAGATATTCTGCGCTACCACCGTGGTGAACTTCCGGGCTGGGACCGCTATAAGCAGATGGCTTCTATGCGCTGGACGGCACAGCAGCTGGGTCCTGCCGAACTGGACTGGCTGGGCGGTCTGCCGGAGCAGCTCAGCCTTATCCGGCGACAGGATGGCGGCTGCGACTTGGTGCCGGAGCGCCCCTTGCTGGAAAGCCGGGCAGACGGCACTTTTGTCGTGCCGGAAGTTTCACCTGGGTGGGCTGGCCCAGATGTGCGGGTGGTGCACGGGTCACCCTTTCATGTGTACGAGCTTCTGTTTGGTGACCATGCCAAGGCGGACGACTGGCACCGGGTAGAGCGGGCTTTAGCCGCCATTCCGGAGCAGATTCTGGTATGCGGACACACGCACGAGCCCTGGTACGAGCAAGTGCAGGGCAAGTTGATTGTTAATCCGGGGTCGGTAGGCGTGCATTTTAATACATCACAGGCGGCAGAATATGCGCTCTTGCTTTCGGATGACCACGCGGCCGACGGGCGGCTGGAGGTGCAGCTCCGCCAGGTGGCCTATGATATCGGTATGCTGCTTGAACGCTACCGTGACAGTGGCTTGCTGGAGACTGGCGGTATCTGGGGGCGCTCTATAATCGAAAGCATACTGCGCGGCAGTAATTTGTCTCAGGATTTTATCCATTTCGCGCTGGACCGGGTTCGCGCGGCCGGTTTGGCTGGTCAACCTTATATACCGGATTGGTTGTGGGACGAAGCGGCCGCAGCCTGGTTAACAGTGCAGGATATGGCTTGACATATGTTGCGCGCAACATTATTATACACAATATAAGGAGCTTATATGAGCCAGTCAGTGTATGATTTTAGTGTTACCAGCAATTCCGGAAGCGATACTACCCTTGGCACTTATCGGGCCAAAGTACTGCTGATCGTCAATACCGCCAGCAATTGCGGTTTTACGCCGCAGTACAAAGGTCTGGAAGCCCTGTATCAGAAATACAAAGACAAGGGCCTGGAAATACTGGGTTTCCCTTGTGACCAATTTGCCCATCAGGAGCCGGGCAGCGATGCCGAGATAGCCCAGTTCTGCCAGCGTAATTATGGTGTGAGTTTTCCGCTCATGTCAAAAATAGACGTGAACGGCAAGAAAGCCCATCCGCTGTTTGCGTATTTACGCAAGCAAGCTCCCGGAGTAATCGGTGATGCGGTAAAATGGAATTTTACAAAATTCCTGCTTACTGAAGACGGCAGCAAAGTAAAGCGCTTCGCTCCTGCCACCGAACCGGAGAAGCTGGAGAAGGACATCGAGCAGGCGCTGGGCTTATGAGCTTTCCCGAGCTGCAGCTTTCTAATCAGCTCTGTTTTATGGTGTACCGTCTGGATCGGGCAATCATGGCGCGCTATCGTCCCTTATTGACCAGTCTTGGCCTGACCTATCCGCAATACCTGGTTCTGCTTGCCTTGTGGGAGCAGGATCGGCAGAGTGTGGGCGAACTGTGTAAGCGCCTCGATTTGGAAACCGGGACAGTGTCGCCACTGTTGAAACGGCTGGTCGCTTTGGGCCTGATAGAGAAAGAGCGGCGTAGCGATGATGAAAGGGCTGTCTGTGTCTGCCTGAGCGAAAAAGGCAGGGCACTGGAACAGCAGGCTCTTTCGGTTCCGGCCAGTTTGGCTTCCTGCCTGCTGACCGGGCCGGAAGAATATTTGCAACTGAAGACTACTTTTGCCGGCTTGCTTGCCCGATTGGAAAAAACGGCGTCTGAGCAAGCACTTACGAAATAAGCGTTTACTTCTCCGCTTCCGAAAGTCTGCTGTCTCGTTACCAGGACAAGTGGCCATATGTTTCTATTGACAGAAACATATGGCTCGTGTTATCGTTACTATGCGCAGTAACACTATGTCCGGCGCGGACTGTGTAAATCCAGGCTGCGTTTTTATGGCGGAACTTATGATAACTCCGGGCAGAGCCGATTTTTTGTCGGCAGCGAACAGCTATACCCTGGTGCCGGTATTTAGCGAAATACGGGCTGATTTCGAAACAGCCCTGTCGGTGTTTCTTAAATGCAAGGGTGATTGCTTGCTGGAATCGGTAGAAGGCGGCAGCCATGTCGGCCGTTATTCAATTGTCAGCTGCGGCAGCATTGACCGCTTTACGGTTCGTGGGCAGAAACTGGTACGCAGCCGACCGGGAGTAGAAGATATTCAGGAGCAGGCAGACTTTTCGGAAATTCTTGGTAGAATACGCGGTTGGTTTTCTGCCTATGTTTGCCCGGAAATAGCCGGCTTGCCGCCCTTCTGGGGTGGTGCTATCGGTTTTCTTGGCTATGAGGCCGTTCGCTGGTTTGAGGATATTCCGCTGCGCGAAGAGTACTCGAGCATCCCTGATGCCGTTTTGAATATTCCGCGGGTTGTGCTGGTTCTGGATTCGGTGCGGCGCAGTCTGTTCATTATAGTCAGTACTGTACTGCAGCCGGACGCCGCCCAAAATAGTGCCGCCTATACAGAGGCCTGTGCCTTGATAAACCATTACACTGAACTGGTTTCCGGATATCTGCCGGTACAAGACCTTTCCGCTGGCGGGGCAGGCAGTGCCGCAGGTGATTCGCTTATTACTGCTGGTATTTCTTCGGACAGCGATGCAGTGGATTACTGCGCTCGGGTGCGTCAATGCCAGCAGTTTATCCGCGACGGTGAAGCTATTCAGATTGTACTTTCCCGGAAATACCGAGCCACTATGCCGAAAGATGGTTTTGCCGTATACCGGACGCTGCGCAGTCTAAATCCATCTCCCTATTTGTTTTACCTCAGATACGATTCGCTGCAATTGATCGGTTCGAGCCCGGAAGTTATGGTTCAGTTACGTGATGGCCAGGTGCTGGTAAAGCCGATAGCCGGTACCCGCCGACGCGGAGCCAGTGCCGCCGAGGATGCCGCTCTGGCCCGTGAGCTGCTTGCCGACGCCAAGGAACGGGCCGAGCACCTGATGCTGGTGGATCTGGCGCGTAATGATGTGGGCCGAATTGCCCTGCCGGCATCGGTGCAGGTGGGCGATTTTATGACAGTGGAGCAGTATTCGCATGTGATGCATCTGGTCTCTACTGTCTATGGCGGCCTGCGCGAAGGTCTGGATGCTTTTGACGTTATCCAGGCGGTGTTCCCGGCCGGCACCCTTACCGGCGCGCCGAAAATCCGGGCCATGCAGCTGATTGCCGGTTTGGAAAAAATGCGGCGCGGACCATATGGCGGCATGGTGCTTAACCTTGGCTTTAACGGCAGCCTGGATTCCTGTATTACCATCCGGACTATCTGTGCCGAGGGCGATGTCGCCTGGGTACAGGCCGGCGCCGGAATTGTGGCCGACTCGATACCGGAATCTGAATTCCGTGAAACCGAAGACAAGGCCGCCGCCCTGCTAAAGGCCCTTCAGATGGCAAACGCCGGAGCAGCTATATGATCCTGCTTGTCGATAATTATGATTCCTTTACCTATAATGTGTATCAGGCACTGCTCGGCCTGGGGCGCGAAGTGAAGGTAGTACGTAACGATACTGTAACGGTAGAACAGGTTCGCGAAATGGATCCGGAAGCCATCATCATTAGTCCCGGTCCGGGGCGGCCGGAAGACTCAGGCTGTTCGATGGCCCTGATAGGTGAATTCAGTGGCCACATCCCGATTTTAGGCATCTGTCTGGGGCATCAGTGTATCGGTCAGGTGTTTGGCGGAACGGTGATTCCGGCCCGTGAACTGTTTCATGGCAAAGAGTC
>JAHIWF010000366.1 GCA_018815555.1 Spirochaetota bacterium
AAACTGCGGCCGATGCTGGAAGCGGACGGGATTGCCTATGCCGGCCCCTTTGACAAATTACCCGAGGCGGTGGCGGCAGCCCGCAAGGCCGCGACAGCAGGTTCGATCGTGGTACTCTCCCCCGGCTGCACCTCTTTCGGCATGTTTAAAAATGAGTTCGACCGGGGCAACAGCTTCAAACAGACCGTTACTGCTCTGTATGCGGACGGCTAAATCCCAGCGCCGCATAGCCGACAACAGAAGAAGCCGGACGAATATCGGCCGAGGATGCCAGCTCTAGCAGTTCGCCTGAACTAACTCCGCAGGATTTGGCAAAAGCCGTAGCAGCCAGGATGGCACCGGCCGAACAGGTAGCTTGTACGTCTTCGGCCAGAGCCAGCACTTCGGCCAGATCCAGCCGCACCATAGCCTCGGCAATACGGGCATTATTGGCGGCAGCCCAACTGAAACCTTCCGCACCGGTGCCGGCCGGGGTAAAGCCATAATCTGGTCCGTAATGGGTAAGATCAGCGGATCCAAGGACAAAAAGCGACAAGCCGCTGCTGGCTTGCCAGTCAGCCAGAAACTGTCCCAGCTCGATGGCATGCTGGTCCGCCGGAGCACGCAGGCATACTACCGGGGTATCCGGCAGGGCGCAGGCCAGCATCGGCAGCTGCACCTCCACTGTATTGTCCCGGATGCGGTCTTCGCGCGGCAGCAGCACCTGTGACAGCTCGGCAAGCAGTCCGGAATGCACTTTCAGGCGGCCGCCCGGTACTTCATATTCGTCCTCCATACTTAAATGCAGGCCGGAGCCGGCCGGCAAATGACCGCCGACAACGAGCACTACATCGGCCTGGCGGGCCCGCTGCCAGACTTGCCAGGCCAGCCTGCCCGAAAAATACCAGCCGGCATGCGGAGCAACTCCGGCCAGCAGGGTTCTGGTCTGGCCGCTTTTGGCGGAATCAGGGTTTTGATCATTCCAGTCATCCAGCATTGCTTCAACTTCGGCCCGGGTTTCCGGGTACCAGCCGGCAGGCAATTGGCGCTGTCGAATTTTCATGGACCTACCTCCAGAAAAAGAGTTTTGCCAAAACATCCCCTTGTGATGTATACTACTATACCATGAAAACATCCACATTATTAGCAATACTGTGCAGCCTGCTGATTATCCTTGGCAGTCTCGGTTGGCCGGTGCTGCGTATTACCCTGGCCCGCTCCCGCGGCGAAATCGAAGCCCAGCAATCCTTCCGTCTGCTGCAGGAAAAGGCGCTCACAGTTCTTGATTCTGCGGATGCGATTCAAACCAGCACCTGGCGGGCAAACGCCCGTCTTAGCATGGAAAATGACCGACGCCTGCTATCCTTGCTGATAAAGCAAGGCGAAGACACACTGTTGTTTGCCCTGCCCGCCAGTTCTCCCTTCTATAATCTGCCCGACGAAACTTCCGGCCGCGGCAATCTGTTCAATGCTCCGGAGTTTTCTACCATCCGCAGCTCGGCCATCCTGGCCAATGGGTTGCAGATTGATGCCCTCTATATGACCTTCAGCCAGGAGGAATTATTCAGGGTGTTGATGGAAACTTTACTCGGCCTGCTGCTGGTATCGCTTTCTGCAGCCAGCGTCTTACTATTCAGCCCACGAAACAAACTGAAAACAGCGGAGGGCAACGCCGAGGAAGCCGAAACGGCAGCCTCAGTAGCCCCGACAGGCTCCAAGGCTCCAACAGCTGCGGCAGGCACTGCAGCCGCTACAGGCACTGCACCCGCTGCAGGTACTGCAGCGGCAGCCCCTTCACCAACTGCAGAACCGGCGGTTTACCCGGCAGTTTCTATGCCGCCAGCTGCACCGGAACCAATTGCCAGCACAGAAGCATCCAGTCCCGCCAATAAAGTTGGGACCCCTATTACAGTCGAAGAGACTTCCATAATTGAACCAAGCGAAAGTTCAAGCTTGTTCACCGAAATTGACAACTTTGATACCGAAATTGAAGACTATGATGACGATACTTCAAACTATGCCGACGGTAGTAGCGATTTCGACTTCAACCCCGATGAACCGGAAATCGTAGAAGCAGACAGCGGCGCAGCACCTGGTTTCGCTGAGTCTGATACTGATCCGCAACTGTCCGGCAAGATAAATGCGAAATCAGCTGATTCGCTTAGCACCGCCCAGGCAGATGATGGGCTGGCCATTGTAGATCCGGACCCGGAGCGGCTGGCCGAGCAGATGGAACGCGATCTGCACCGTGCGCGGGCCGCTGCGGCTGGCTATCCGGATAACGATACGGTCCCCCGTAAGAAGATTCCAGTACAGGAAGATGAAATTGGCGGGCCGCAAGGACTATATGATCCGGCCACCGGTCTGTGCTGGGAATCTTACCTGCGGGAGCGCTTGGGTGCAGAACTGCGCCGGGCGGCCTCCTTCGAACAGGATCTGGTGCTCCTGGTGGCCAGCTGGGATACCGTCAGCAAGGACAGTGAGGATTATGCACTGTTTGCGTCAACAGTGCGGGATTTCTTCAATTTCCCTGATCTTAGTTTTGGATTCG
Source organism: Spirochaetota bacterium (assembly GCA_018815555.1). GTDB lineage: Bacteria > Spirochaetota > Spirochaetia > Treponematales > UBA12059 > UBA12059. The sequence goes on from JAHIWF010000366.1 coordinate 2,531, forward strand.
GCCCTGACGGGGTTGCTGTTGTTCTGCCGAACGTGGATATTGACCATGCCATGCGGCAGACTGAAGAACTGATCAAAAAACTTACGTTTATTATCCAGAATCAGGCAGAAGAACTGCGATATCTGGAAATTTTCATGGGACTCAGTTCGCGCTCCGGCCGCATTGTAGACGCCGACCGTCTTATAGCCGAAACTCTGGTTGCCCTGAAGAAGGCTCGCGGCGAGCGCGACACCCATATCATGGCCTTCCGCCCGGATCCGGAGCGTTTCCGCTCCTACCTAACCAATCGCTGAGAACCGGCGCAGCTCTGTCAGCTGCGCCGGCCGAAGAAACCGGTTTACTAATCGCTTAAATCCGACAATTGCTTAACACTCTCCCTGATGGCCCAGGCAGACATGCGCAGCTGTTTCCGCAACGGCTGTACGAAGGCCGTGTATTTATCGTCCTGCATACTGGTTGAGACCCGCATACTGTACACCGATCCATCGCCGAGGGTAGCGCTAAGCAGCAGGCCATCGGATAGATCCTGTGCAGAATTATCGAACACAAAGGACTCGGCCCGGACCGAAGTCCAGGCGCGCAGCATGGATTCGACCTTGGCAGCGGCTATTGCGGTATCCGGTTCGTCCTGAACCACCCAGCCATTCTGCCAGCGCTGCAGCCGATAATCAGCGCTAACTATATTTCCTTCTGCTAGTTCTATGCGGCCCTGCACCTGCAGCGATTGAATGTCGGCGGGAGCTATACCCTGGAATATCCTCAAGTCGTACCACAGGTTATAAGCGCCTTTAACATACGAGGCAAAGCCGCCGCTGACCCTCCAGGCTGCTTCCTGTTCGCCGAGCGCCACGTATACAGAACCGGTTCCACTGGCGTAATTTCCGGTACGCATTGTCGATATAAGCTTGCCGCCGGCATCAAGCAGGGATAAGGTTACCGAATTTGCATCATCCAGGCCAAGTTGTGGCCAGCTCTCATTTTTAGCAGCAACCCGATCGCCGCGCTTCACCAGTGCCAGCGCTTCAAGGAAGGCTTTAATACGGTTGCCGTCTGCCGGATATACCACAGCTTCCCGCTCTACCTGCCAGGTATCAACATTCTTTACCAGCATTATTTTTCCTTCAGCAGATGAAAGCTCTACGGAAGCAACCAGCGAAGCGTCTGCTAGAACTGAAAGCGCAGCACTTCTTTCGCTGCGACGCTCAGGCGAGAATAACAGACCTAAACTTACCAGTAAAAGTAATACAACATTAATAGTGATAAGCCAGCCTAGCTTGTTTTTTGCGTTCAGCTTGATCATGCTTCACCTCCACGCAGCGGACGGGATTGCTGTTCCTTGCGGTTTCTGGCATGGGCGCGGACCAAGGCCCATGCAACCAGAAACAGGGGTACCAATCCGATGCAAACGATATACGTAAGTATTATGGTGGCGTCTTTTACATTCTGGTCCGCAATTTTATTTAAGCGCAGGTCACGCTCCGAGCGGGTGCGGATAGCGATCAGGTCTTCTGCCGAAGCCAGCCAATCCGCAGCCGAGACCGCAAAACCGGCATTGAATTCGGACTGCGAAAATTGCATCAGATCTGTAAGGAAATCGGCAGAGGAAACCACCACAAAGCGAGTGTCTGCCGCTACATCCGGAATAGCGGTCAAAGGCTCGGCGCCTTCTCGCACAGGCAGGTCACCTGCCGCGTACGGACTGGTTATTGGACCGCTGGCGGCAACGGCCAGCGGATAGGTACCGCCGGTATCGGGCTTTTCCAGCTGATAACTGGCTACATCCTGCGGATTAGCAGGCGGTGCAGTTACAAAGCCGGATGTCTGCCTCCAGGCTACCGGAGTGGTGCTGGCCAGAGTTGTAAAATTAACTGAAGTGTTTTTGTCTACATCCAGCGGCGATGGCCAGAATAGATTCAGTCCGGAAAAATTATTGGTTATAGGATGTTCAGCATTAACAAAGCGTTTTTGGACAGACACCCAGTGCGGATAGCGCACATATTGTATCGTGTAACCACCACGGTAATTTGAAGTCTGAAACGGCACAGTTAGATTGGTCTCGTCCAGAACCAGCTGCCGGCTGATTTTTACTCCATAGGCAGACAAAAGCCCCAGAATACCGTCATTCTCGACTGCCTTTGCCTGCAAGCCCTGCTCAAGGTCGATACTGACACCGCGCACGGCAAAAAAGGCCCGGCCGCCGCGGTGCATATAATCATCGACAAACCAGGCATCATAGCGATCGAGAGCAGAATTGCCCAGCACAAACAGTACATCGACATCACTCTCGATTTTCTGGCTGCGTTCGATCAATCGCGGTTCGTAGCCGGCCTGTGCCAAGGATCGCAGCAAAATATTAAAATTATTCTCAGCCGTCATGCCGGTATCGCCGATCAACAAGCCGGCCACTTGCTTGCTATCGTAGATAAGGCCGCGTATGGCCTTGATCAACTCGTATTCGAGAGTACTGGTAGACAGCAAGGCAGGAATGGTAAAGAAATCATCCAGATATTCGATAACTAGGCCGGTGTATACCAAGGCCACCCGTTGCTCGTTTTTCTCGACAATTTGCATTTGCTGCGGCGCGATGCCAAAGCTTTCAGCCTGCTCGGCTTCTTTTTCGGCATTGGCTATTCTTACCCGGATGCTGCCTTTGCCCAGTGCTTCGAACTCACGCAGAAAATCTTCGATACTCTGGGCACCAGGGTGCCGCTCCGCCAGATTCGGCGAGATATAGTAGGTAATCCGCACGGTTTCCGGTATTTCTTCGTGCAAAGATCGGGCTACCGCAGAAAGGGTAAATTCGCGTGAGGAAGTAAGATCCAGGCGGGTATAAAAAAGACTCGAAGCGGCAGCCAGCAAGACCAGCGCCGAGACGACAAGAGCAGTAATAACATATTCACGTTTTTTGTAGTCCAGCTTCATGTATTACCTCCACCGGCCAAAGACAATGGACTTTGCCGTAGCATATAGAGCGGCTGCGCTGAGGATCACAAAGTACATCAAATCGCGGGTATCCAGCATGCCCCGGGAAAAGCCTACAACATGATGGTTAAGCGAAAGCCAGTTTATCAGTGTGGTAAAAAACTCCGGCAGGTCAAATAAAACGCCTAACTGCCCCATTAAATTGAGGGCAGCCAGCACGATAACCGAAAGAATAAAGGCATTAATCTGATTATTGGTTTTACTCGAAATGAGCTGGCCGATAGCCGAAGAGGCTGAGGCCAGCAGTAGCATGCCAAAGTACTCGGCCACCAGCGTACCGGCATCCAGCGAACCAAAAAGTGAAACCATGAGCGGAACCGGCAGAGTAAGCAGCAGGGAAAAGCCCACAACACCCATTGTTGCCAGATACTTGCCCAGTACCAGCTGGGTTTCGGTATAGGGCATGGTCATCAGGAACTCGTAGGTTCCCTGCTTTTTTTCTTCCGCCCATAGCCGCATGGTAAGGGCCGGCAGCAGAATGGAGAACAACAGCGGCATAATCCCGAAAAAACCACGCAGATCTGCTCGGTCAATAGCGAAAAAACTCTGCAGAAAGAAAAACAATACCGAACAGCTGACCAGGAACACAATCACAAACAGCCAGCCTACCGGGGAATTAAAATAACCCTGCAATTCCTTGCGGGCGATGGTGAAGGTACGGTTCATTGCGCACTCTCCTCATTTGTAAGCTTAACGAAAATCTGTTCCAGACTGAGCGCTTCGCGGCGCAGTTCCAGCAACTTACAGCCCTTGGCAGCCGCCCAGTCAAACAGCGCTACTGCGGCCTCGTCGCTGCTGCCGGCAGCTGCTCTGGCCTTCAGTTTCAGTATCCGGCCCTCCAGCAGAGCTTCGCTTACGGCGGTAATGCTGCCAGAAGCCTGCAGCTGCGCGGCGGCTTCATCGGCCGACAGCTTAAAAGCTTCCGGCACAAGCAAGCGGCAATTCAGCCACTCTTCGCCTTGCAGATTGCGGGCAAGGTCGGCAGTGGTGCCCTGAGCCACAATCTGACCCTCGTTGATGATTATAAGCTCTGAGCAGAGAGCTTCAACTTCCTGCAAAATATGTGTAGACAAAATCACTGTCTTGTTTGCCCCGAGCGAACGGATGAGCGAACGTATTTCCAGAATCTGGTTAGGGTCCAGTCCGGTGGTCGGCTCATCCAGGATGAGAATGGCCGGATCATGCACAATAGCCTGAGCCAGGCCTACCCGCTGCCGAAAGCCCTTGGACAAGTGGTCAATACGCACCTCGTCCATGCCAGTAAGGCCACAGTCGGCACA
>JAHIWF010000367.1 GCA_018815555.1 Spirochaetota bacterium
AATTAACTCTAGATGAGAAAATGATTTGGCTCAAGAAAACGATTACTCCCGGAAGCAAGAAGCTCAACTATATACCTAAGTATGCTCTGGTTTGCTGAGTGGGAAAGTATTTTGGCGGATATGAACAAGCTTCAAGGAACTCTCCAAGCATTCAGGGAGAGAAAAGGTATACCCAATCTTTAGCTTTGCAGCACCGGCCTCCTGTGGCATACTGCCTTTGCCGGCACAACTGACAGCCCGTCCGGCTGCCAGTTACGATGCTCCCTGAACAGGAGCGGGAAGGAGGGACAATAGATGTTTATGTTCAAGCGGAGGGCTTCGGCTCTCTAAAAAACCGGCCGCCCGGGGTTTCGGACCCGGGCGGCCTTTTTATGCTCAATTTCCCAGTACCAGCACCCCGCCGCCAGCTAATGTTCCCTGAAGAAGACCATCATCTACCCGCACTTCGGATGCCGCATGCACATACAACAGCTTAAGGGTTTCGGTTTCGCTGCCGTCAGGCGGCAGCAGTTCGAATATTTGCTCAGTTTCACCCATATTGACCAGAACCAGAGTCAGCTCGGCCGCCTCGCGGCGCACGAACGCATAGAATTTTCCATCCAGCTGCAGCAGTTCATACCCGCCGCGGCGCAGGCTTGTCCGCTCCTGCCGCAGGCCAATCAGCTCGCGGTAAAAATTAAACAGGCTGCTTTCATCCGGTAGCTGCCGCAGGGCGGCTGTCCAGGGCAGAGGCTGGCGATGCCGGCGGTCAGCATGGCTCTGACCGGCAAACTGCGGCGAATCCTGCATACCCACCTCGTTGCCGTAATACACAAAAGGCGTACCCGGCCCCAGTAACTGCAAGGCCGTTACCGCCCGCACCAGTGTTTCGCGATGACGGCTGTACGGTCGCAAGGCCGCTTCGTCATGATTGGACAGGAAGGTACCCATCCAGGCTGATGCATCCAGTTCGGCAGTCTGCCAAGTCCAGTGCCGGTCGAGGCCGGCAAGGTCGCGATCGTTGGCCAGTTTCACGAAAGGAAAATCCAGTGTGACCTGAAAAGCCGGCTTGCCGTCGTTGATCATGTAACGTTGCAGATTGGAACGGTTGTCGGTCCAGTTTTCGGCTATCATGAATTTGTGCAGCGGCCGGCCGGAGCTGTCGCTAAAATCGGCATAGGCATCCAGAATGGTTGTGCGCAGCGAGTGGAAAAAATCGTAGGTATCGGCCTGGTCCATATAGCTGCCGCGCTGGGCAGCCGGATCCTCGTACAGGTACTTTACCGCGTCTATACGCAGGCCGTCGAAGCCGCGATCCAGCCAGTAGCTGGCCACATTGACCATAGCGGCCCGGGCTTCGGCATTACGGAAATTGATATCCGGCATGCCACTCCAGAAGACACCATAATAGTAGCTGCCGTTGGCATGACCATGCCATACCCGCTGACCCCAGGGACCATTCTGGCTGCCAGCCGGATTCCGCCAGACAAACCAGTCTTTTTTACCTTCCAGACCGGCCGCGGAATCCAAAAACCAGGGATGCTCAGAAGACACATGATTGGGCACCCAGTCGAAAATAAGCCTAATACCGCGCTCGTGAGCTTCGGCCAGCAGCGCGTCCATATCGTCGTTGGTGCCGAAGCGTGGATCTACCGTATAGTGGTCAGTGGTATCATACATATGCAGATTAATCGGCTCGCTGGAAGAGGCGAAAAAGGGTGACAACCAGAGCGCGTTTACCCCCAATTGCTGGAGGTAATCCAGGCGCTGCCGTATGCCGTTAAGGTCGCCCACCCCGTCGCCGTCAGAATCATTAAAAGCATTTACCCAGACATGGTAAAACACCGCATCCTTGTACCAGTCAGCCTGGTCCGAACCAAGGCTGCGTGCCGAATCCGGACCCGGCAGATTGACCAGGCTGTAATCCAGGCTGCTGTCATTTTGCGCCAGTACCGGACGGGTGCCACCGCTAATACAGGAGGTCAGAACCAGTACAGCCAGCAACAGTGTCAGCTCCAGCGTGCTCCAATTACGAACCGAATTGCGAATCACCTTCATGCTGTGTCCCCCACGCCGGAAGTATAGCAAAAAAAAACGGCAGCCGAAAGCATTAAAGCCTCCTGCTGCCGCAATCAACGCTGCCAGAATGACAGCGCGTCAAATCAGCTCAGTCTCAGAAATCCACCAGCTGGGCGGCGATGGCCATCTTGTAGGCAGCCTGCAGCTCGAGAGAATAATGCGGGAAGTCAGAGTAGGTAGCACCGGAAATAGCGTCAGCTACAGCAAACACATTGTCGTCAGCCGCAGTGTAAGCGGAGATGCTGGCGTTTGCGTCGACGGTCTTGTCTTCGGTAAGCACAATCTTGGCCTTCTTGGTGGTGGCAGCGGTGTAGTCTACAGCCGGGTTAGCCTTGAAGAAGTCAATAGTAGCCTTGTAGTTATAGCGATAACCGATACCGGAAGCTCCGAGAGCCATGTAGGTAGAACGGGGATCAGCCTTGTTCATGTGGCCGTAGTGCACGGTCTGGGAAGCCGGCTTGCCTACGGTAACGGTAAGGCCGTCGATCTTTACATTTACCAGCTTGTCGGTCTTGGCAGCTTCGGCATAGGCGGCGGCGCGGATGGGGTTACCCATCAGACCTTCGAAGTCGCGCTCGTACTGGCGGGTGGGACGGGTAAAACCGTTGGCACCGGGGGTAAACTGTGACCAAACTCCAACGCCATTGTTGACGTTGTAAACATAGAACATATAACCCTTGATGGCCGGGTCGGAGTTGCCGGTGTTGGCCAGCGGATCCGGAACACGTACAACAGCGCCATCGACAACTGATTTTCCATCTTCGGAATTATATTCGGCCCATCCGCCCGGTCCCTGCCATTCGGCGAAACTGGCCTGAACCACGTTCTGGTCTTTATCTACGGTAACAGTGGCTTCACCGATGTAGCCGCCCTGATGTGCAACAAAGTATTTGGTGGCAGTAGCGTTCTGCAGCGGTTTGGCGCAGGACACGACGAGCAAAAGGGCCAACGGAATAAGCAAAAGCTTTTTCATGGTATCTCCTCCAGAAATGACATTCGTCTGGTGGCGCAAAGCTGCGGTCAGACACTACCATTTTACACGTAATTAGAATAAAGTCAATATGGATATCTAAATATCTATATTTTTAAATATATTCATTAATGCATTAATAGTGACCAGCTGAAGATTCGGATACCCTTGCCCAAAAACCGGCAAAAGACTAAGCTTGGCTTATGAGCACAACCCGAAAACGCGAAGTTCCAGTATGCGGCCGCCAGGCTGTCCGTTCCCTGGGCGACATCAGGCCGGACGTTGTAAAACGGCTTTTTTTTACCGCTGAACAAGCACCGGCTTTCGGCGAACTGTGCGCCTGCCTGGCCACCAACAAGCGATTGTACCGCATTGCCGAGCCCGCCGAGCTGGAGCGTCTTTCCGGCTCGGTACACCATCAGGGGGTGGTGGCCATGATCGACGATCCCGGTCCGGAAGAGCTTAGCGAAGCAGTGGTGGAGAGCTGGGCAGCCAGCGGAGCCAGAATCATACTCCTGGACCGCATCGGCGACGACCACAATCTGGGCTCCATTGCGCGCACCGCCGCTTTTTTCGGCTATGATGCCCTGGTTATCTGCCGCCAGCCCGGTGCGGCGGGGCTATCCACCAGCGCTTACCGGGTAGCCCGCGGCGGACTGGAATTCATAAAGAGCTACAGTGCGGCCAGCGCAAAGGACGCCATTGAATTATGCAAGGGCAAGGTTATGACTGCCGGCGCGGATCACCGCGGGGCAACTGACATACGCAGTTTTGCCTGGCGCTACACTAACGAACAAGGCTCGCGCAGCGCGGTGATGCTGATTCTGGGTAATGAAGAAAAAGGACTGTCGATGGACGCCCGTGCGGCCTGCGATGTATTGGTGCGCATCCGCGGCGCCGGCAAGGTAGAAAGCCTGAATGTGTCGCAGACAGCCTCGATTTTCCTCTACGAACTGGCGGCAGCCGACCGCCTGTCCAGCGAAGTACCTGCCGAACCCAGGCGTGACCGGCAGGACAGCCGCGCACCGATTCGAACCACCGAGCCAGGCAGACCCTACCAGCGGGGTGGCAGCACAGCGGCACGCGGCGCGGCGGCAGACCGCACTCCGCGCAGTACCAAACCGGCACCTGGCTTGCGCAGCCGGCGGCCCGATCCCAGGCGCACATGAAACGGACGCTGCGGGTGATGCTGGACACCAACTGCATCGACGCACTGGCGGCCGATCCGGAAACAGCAGCCGAACTGCAGAACCGCCGCGACCTTCGCCTATATCTCAGCCAGATTCAACTGCAGGAACTGCAGGCTATACCTGACCCCGCCCGCGCGGCAGCACTGCTGCAGCTGGCACAGTTGCTCTGCGTACAAATCAGGGCCAATCCGGACGACACTCCAAACAGTCCGGAAAAGCACCAGCATGACACGCACATAATTGCTGCAGCCCGCTCCTGCGATCTAATCGTCAGTCAGGATTTTGGCCTGCTGGAAGCTGCCAGCCGGGCCGGACTACAGGTTCAAGAATGGCAAGCTTTTCTAAAACGGAAGGTCTGGCCGGGCAGCCAAAAATAAAAAGCCCGTACTGCTCTGGAGGCGCGGCAGTACGGGCTGGAACTGGTCAATAGTAATATTTATTCACATTATGGCAGATTCAAAACCAGACTGCGGTAGGCCTGATGTTTTGAAGTAAGATTGTCCCTGGATCCATAGGCCAGTATCAACTCCAGCTTGCCGCTGGAAGTAAAGCGAGTGCTGTCTATGATTCCTTCCCAATTGGTAAAACCGTCGGCTTCCAGCATCACCGATTCTATTAGCACTTTGTCGGTGGTCTTACGGTGCAGATTAAAAACTCCAACATGTTCTTCATACACTGGTTTGGAATCGTAGTAACCAATGAGAATATGCGCTCCGTTCATGCGCTGGGAACCGAAACCAATTGCCACCCAGCCTGTAGTTTTTACCTTTAGGTTGAAAGCCAGCCGGGTTGCGTCCAGCCGGCGTAAAGACAGATCGATATTCTTGTCCGAGCTGAAGTAGTTGTACTCCCCGGCCGCGGCAATGCCGTTTACCTGAATAGATCCAGCTTGAAGCGGCAAAGCTTGCTGTGCTGCCATGCCGAGCGTGGCGATAAAGAGCATTGACAGCGTCATATATTTTTTCAAGTTACTCATAAATCCTCCTGGCAAATATAAGGTAAACAATATATTTGCAGTGGACAAGCAGAAAGTGAAGATTAATGGAGCCGGGTTCCGGCACTGGCAGGCAGCCCTGCTTACAAAGTGCCCGCCCGGAAAGACTGGCGGAAATGACTGCGCCGGAACTTTTCGAACCACACGACCACCAGAGCTAAAATCAAACGCGGGGGTACCAGCCATAGAATCGAAACCCCCATGGCCAGCCAAAGCAGCGTATCCTCAAGCAGGCTGTGCGATACGGCAGCATGGTGGTTAAATAGATCTGCATCCTGTTTTTTCATGCCGCCACCCTGCACCTGATCCATAATAACCGCAGCGCCATAAGCATAGCCCAGAGTGTTAATTACAATCCACAAGAGGCTGCTATCTTTAGATAAACCAAATACCCGCATGAGAGGCGCAAAGAAACGAGACAGCATATGGGTTATGCGGAATTCGTCCAGGGCCCGCTGCAGCAGCATCAGTCCGAATACAAAAATAACAATTTTTAACACCAGCAAACCGGTATCAAGCAGCCAGTTCAGCAGAAAAGGCAGAAAGCTGGTTTCGGCTGCCGCCACAGTGGTCTGATAGGCCAGCTCAATGGTAGCCGGCATTATCAGATTCAAGATAAAGGCTGCCGTGATGGCCATACCTATCCTGAGTGTTACCATTTTCAGAACCGACGAGCCGGCTTTTTTCATTACGGCGGTTTCTACTACCATGTTATGCGCTATCAGGCACATGACGGCCATGATGCTTACTTCGCGGCCGGTGAATTCGAGGGTCTGAATCACCGCTATGGCGCTGTAATTATTGAGTAAAATTGACGAAACGAAAACCAGGGCCGCTTCTCCACGCAA
>JAHIWF010000368.1 GCA_018815555.1 Spirochaetota bacterium
AAAAGTGTCAATCTGGGCGCGGCACTCTTCGATACCATGAACCACTTCGATTCCGACGGCCGTACGCAGCTCGTCTGCAGCACTTTTCCAAAGATCATTCTCCGGGACACAAAAACCTACTCGCATGTCGTTTCCTCCCGCCTGCGATATTGTTCTAATTGTGCGTACAATTGGCATTTCACGCAAGTGTAGGTCCCAGGCTACCGATATTCAAGACGATATGCAAAACCAGTTCAGTTGATATGTGCAAGCCAAGTCATATTTCTGTGCTGATTGAGGAAGGATACATGAAAAACAGCATCGTAACCATTGTGGCGTTCAGCCTGTTGCTCAGTGCCTGTCTTTCGACAGGACCAAGCCCCGAACCGACCAACCCAGCGCCGGCAAGCCCGGCTCCGGCAGCTGTTGCTCCAGAACCGGATATCATGCAGCTCATACAGGCAAATGACGCAGCCGGTCTGCAGGCACTGTTCAAGGGCCGTGAGCTGGTAAACACCAAAGCCGCAAACGGATCGTACCCGTTGCACAGCGCTGTCATCCAAGGGTCGAAGCAGATGGTGGAAATACTCCTGGCCATGGGAGCGGATCCTGATCCGCTCGATACCGAAGGCAAAACACCGCTTCGCCTGGCGCTCGACCGGCAGTCAGCTGAAATTGCGGCTGTACTGGCGGCCAAAAACGCCAATATATTTCTCGAAGACAACACTAAGGTCAGTCCGCTGGATATTGCCATAGCCAGAGAAAGCGTAGAGGCCATACTCACTGCCGCCAATCTGAACAGCCGCAACAAAGCCGGCCAGACAGCACTGCATGTGGCCGTGGAAAGAATGTCGCTCAATTCGGTAAAGACCATTCTGCGCCATAATCCAGGCCTCAGCGAGCTGGACAACGAAAACAAGACAGCTCTGGATACTGCCTTTCTGTATCCAAATAATCCGGCCAGCGCAGCTATAGCCGAACAACTGGTTCTGGCCAATGCACCTAGCAGCTATGATGATTTCAGCTATTTTATCCGTGCTATCCGCGATACCAATCCCGCCCGGGTGCGCTTTACTGATGGAGCAAGCGTATTGCATGAGGCCGTTCGCTATGATCATCGCGGCTACCTGCATTTTTTCCTGGACAAAGCCGTAGCGGTAGACACCCGCAATACCCTGGGTGCTACTGCCCTACATGATGCCATGCGCCTTAACCGCCTGGAAGCGGCTCAGATACTGCTTAATCGTCAGGCCGACAGCAACTCCATCGACAACGCCGGTAACACTGCCCTGCATCTGGCCATAGCCTCAGCCAACTCCCGCGAAGCGGTAAACCTGCTGCTGGCCAAAGGTGCCAATCCGTCAATTAAAGACAAAAACGGCAACACTGCCCTGCATTTGGCCGTACGAACAGGACAAGCTCCGGCCATGATACAAGCTTTTATCGACAAAGCGGTAACACTGGACAGCACCAACAATGAGGGCGACAGCGCTTTGCTGCTGGCAGTCCGTCATAATCACAGCAGCCTAGTCGAAGTACTGGTAAAAGCCGGTGCCAGCGTCTTTGTGCGCAATACCAGCGGCCTTACGCCGCTCAGCCTGGCGTTTACGGCCGGTCCGGAAGCCATCAGACTGCTGCTTAGCTCGGCGAGCCACGACATTCGCGACGACAAGGGCGAGACCCCCTATCATTTTGCCATACGTGCCAATGCTCCGGCCGAAAACATATTGATACTGACAGAACTGGGTTTTGACCCTTCCCTGCGCAATGCCGAAGGCGACACGGCCCTACATCTGGCCTGCCAACTGAAGATGGAAAAGGCCGGCACCCTGCTCATCGAGATTGGCGCAAATCCCTTTATCCTGAATATGGCCGGCGTATCCGCCCTCTCCCTTGCGCTCGGGCAGGGTAAAGAACCGCTAAGCTGGTTTTTCACTCCCTATATAATGACCATGACAGACAGCGCCGGTGATACCGTCATGCATCATGCTGCGCGGGCCGGACTGGCCGAAGGCATCGTCTTTTTGGTAAACAAAGGCGGCGATGTTACGGCCCGCAATAATGACGGCCGGACGCCGCTCATGTCCGCCCTGCGTAATGATTCAGCAGAGACGGTGCGCAGCCTGCTAGCCCTCGACGCCGATCCTTTGGCGCGTGACGGCAGCGGAGCTACGCCGCTGCACCTGGCCGTATACTGGTCTGCCCTGGAAAGCCTGAAAACACTGGTACAGGTAGCCGCCACCATAGATCCGCGCGATTTTACCGGCAAGACCCCCTTGCGTGAAGCTATTGACCAGGGGAACCTTTCCATCACGCAGCTGCTGATGGATTCCAGCGCAAACCCTTACGCCCGCGATGTAAGCGGAGAAACTCCACTGCATGCTGCCGCCCGTAACAGTGATGCCAGGCTGCTGCAAAAAATGCTGGAAAAAACCCGGCGGCTGGACATACGTGATGATTCCGGCACTACACCGCTGTTGCGGGCGATGTACTCCGAAAACAAAGCGACCATAACCCTGCTGGCCAGAAATGGGGCATCCATTCATGCCCGGGATGCCAGTGGCGAAAGCCCGCTGGGCCTGGCTTTGAAACGCGACCCCTTGCTGCTGGAAGCCATTCTTAACAGCACCACCATACTCAACAGTGATGCCGAAGGCCGCTCGGTGCTGCGGGTATGTGTAGATGCAGGCGCCACTGCCGAAACTGTCTCCATGGTTTTGGCTAAAGGCGCTCCGGTGGACGACCGTGATGCTAACGGCCGCTCGCCACTGCATCTGGCAGTAGGCAAGCAACAGTGGACCATAATCAGCCTGCTAGCTAAATCCGGTGCCGACCCCTTCATGCGCGACGCTCAGGGCCGCAGTCCGGCCACCCTGGCTTTGGCCGCCGGAGAACAGGCTATCAACAGCCTCTTTGCCGGCAATCCGAACCTAAGCGACCCGCAGGGCGATACCGCTTTGCATTATGCGGCCGCAGCCGGCCAGGACAGCGCAGCCACCGTACTGCTTGGGCTGGGCAGCAACCCGAAACTGATTAACGTGGCCGGCGAGAGCGCTTACGATGTGGCGGTACGCCGTGGCCACAAGATGATGGCTGAGTTGCTGGCAACCTTTAATACGAACTGATAGGCAGCGCGAAGTCTTCGGCCGGTCTATCCTGGTCGAAACGGCAAAATAAATAAAAAGGGGCTGCCCGGGGGTTTAATTCCCGGACAGCCCCTTCTTGTATGATTCAATAATTACCTATGCGCTATTTAGGCCTTCTTTACGAGATGGCAGGCGACAAAGTGGTCGGGCTTGACTTCGATCAGTTCTGGTGTTTCCCGATTACAGATATCCTGACACAGGCGGCAGCGTGAATTAAAACGACAACCCGGAGGCGGGTTTATCGGACTCTTTACATCACCCTGCAGGATAATGCGCTTGCTTACCTTATTCAGCCGCGGATCCGGCACCGGAATGGATGACAACAGCGCCTGGGTATACGGATGCAGAGGATTATCGTACAGCTCGTTGCTGGCACACACTTCCATGAGTTTACCCAGATACATTACACCGATACGGTCGGAAATATGCTTTACCATCGACAAGTCATGGGCGATGAACAGGTAGGTCAGCCCCATTTTCTCCTGCAGATCCTCCAGCATATTGACCACCTGGGCCTGGATAGATACATCCAGCGCCGAGATCGGCTCATCACAGATGATAAGTTCCGGTTCCACCGCTAAAGCGCGGGCGATGCCGATGCGCTGGCGCTGACCGCCGGAAAACTCGTGCGGATAGCGGTTGGCATGTTCTTTTTTAAGACCAACCGTATTCAGCAGATACTGAATGCGTTCTACTCGTTTGGCACCGCTGGCCAGACCATGAGTTTCCATACCCTCGCCGATAATCTCGGCTACGGTCATGCGGGTATTCAATGACGCGTAAGGATCCTGGAAGATCATCTGCATACGCTTGCGGAACGGAAACAATTCGTTCTGCTTCATTTCGGTCAGGTCATGATCATCGAAATGAATCCGGCCGCCGGTCGGCTCGTACAAACGGATAATAGTGCGTCCGATGGTGGACTTGCCGCAACCGGATTCGCCTACCAGGCCGAAGGTTTCGCCCCGCTTGATGCTAAAGGTAACACCATCCACCGCCGTAAGATACTGGCGGTTCTTTTTAAGGAAGGTGTTCTTCATGGTAAAATAACGCTTCAGGTTGGTAACCCGAAGCAGATCAGGTTTTTTCTCAGGCATTGCTGCTTCCTCCCTTGCTGTAGCCTTCAACGGCCGGTGCCCGTTTATCCATGAGCCAGCAGGCAGATTGATGTGCATTGCCCAGATCATAGAGAGCCGGAGCTTCTTCTTTGCAAATCTGCATGACATGAGGACAACGCGGGGCAAAAGGACAGCCGGTAGGCGGCTTCATCAGGTCAGGCGGTGAGCCCTTGATGGGATTCAGGCGGCCGTGGGTTTTTTCGTCAACACGCGGCAGCGATTTCAGCAAGCCTTTGGTATAAGGGTGGCTGGGTGCGTAGAAAATATCGTCGATACTGCCCTTCTCCATGGCCATACCGCCGTACATGACGATAATCTTGGAGCAGAGTTCGGCAATAACACCCAGGTCATGGGTAATAAGGATGATGGACGTTCCAAGCTTTTCGGAGATATCTTTCATGATATCGATGATCTGGGCCTGAATGGTCACATCAAGTGCGGTCGTCGGCTCGTCAGCAATCAGCAGCTTGGGATTGCAGGACAGGGCCGTGGCAATCATGGCACGCTGGCGCATACCGCCGGAGAATTGGTGGGGGTAGGCATGGATGCGTTTTTCCGGCTCGGGAATACCGACCAGTTTGAGCATCTTGATGGCTATCTCCAGCGCCTGCTTGCGGTCTACCTGCTGGTGGCGGCGGATAACTTCGATCATCTGGTTCTTGATGCTAATCACCGGATTCAGCGAGGTCATTGGATCCTGGAAGATCATGGCAATATCGTTGCCACGCACATCGGACATGTCACGATTGTTATACTCGGCAAGATCTTTGCCGTTAAACAGAATATGACCGTCCTTGATTTTACCAGGAGAATCGATCAGCTTCATGATGGACAGGGCGGAAACGCTCTTGCCGGAGCCGGATTCGCCTACGATGCCCAGAATATCGCCTTTATGCATGGTAAAACTCAGACCGCGTACTGCCTGAACTTCACCAAGATGGGTAAAGAATGAGGTTCTTAAATCTTTAACCTCAAGTATGGTTTCACTCATGGTTTCCTCTTTGCTGGTTTGTGGCATACTGATTGCACCTTATTTGCGCAGACGCGGGTCAAGCGCGTCACGCAGGCCGTCACCGATGAAGTTGAATGCCAGCATAGTAAAGGCAATAGCCATAGCCGGGAAGAACAACTGATACGGATAGGTGGTCAGGCCGGACAGCGCATTGTTGGCCAGAGTACCCCAGGAGGCCATCGGAGCGGAAACACCCAAACCAATAAAACTCAGGAAGGACTCGGTAAACACTGCACTCGGAATCATCATGGCCATGGACACGATGATCGGACCAATAGCATTGGGTATCAGATGCTTGGCGATGATTTTAAAGCGCGGTACGCCGATTACCTTGGCCGCCAAAATAAACTCCTGTTCCTTAAGCGAAAGGATCTGACCACGCACCAGACGGGCCATAGACACCCAATACACACTGGACAGGGCAATAATGATATTCACGAGGCCGCCGCCGCGGAACCAGACCATCAGCAAAATCACGTACAATACCAGTGGTACAGAGTTGATAATATCCACGATGCGCATCATGATATCGTCTACCCGCCCGCCTTCAAATCCGGAAATGCTTCCGTAGATAACGCCGATAAACAGGTTTACTATGGTGGCGATGAAAGCCACCAGCAGCGAAATACGTGCACCGTACATTACACGGGTTAATAAATCACGACCAAGATCGTCAGTACCAAAGGGGAACAGCTTGTTGATCTTTTTTGTAGTCGGCTCATTGGAGTAGGCAGTTTCACCTCTATAGCTAACTGTAAAATTATATACATGCTGGTCTTCTTTGGCCAGGTTCTGGTTGGCCACTTTAAACGAGAAGTCCAGTACCACTTCTTCCCCGTTATACAGATAGGTATATACCTTCTTTACAACATCACGTTTATCCAGTTCGATACGGTCAATCATTCGGCCGTTCGGTGCAACTGCAAACATGTTGTAATCGTTGGAAACATACACATACAAATCATCAAGCTGGTACATGTCCAGCACCGGCGGCAGATTCTTGTATTTGTTAATCTGGTCCGAATATTTATATGGACTGAACCATGGACCAGCAATTCCAAACAACACGATAAAGACGATTACAACCAGGCCGATCATCGATGACTTGTTTTTCTTCAGGCGACGCCAGGCATCCTGCCAGTAGGTTAAGCTGGGGCGGGCTGTTTCGACATCATCATAGGTATTGCCAAGTAATTCAAATTTATTGTCACTCATGATTGTTACTTCTCGCCTCCGAATTTAATGCGCGGATCTATCAGCGAATAGGCGATATCCACCAGCAGCACCATGATCATATAGAAGACCGCGTAGAATACGGTAACACCCATAATGGTGGTATAATCGCGGTTGCTAACGCTGTCAACATAATAGCGGCCGATACCGGGTATGGCGAAAATCTTCTCGATAACAAAGGATCCGGTAAGGATAGCTGCTATCATCGGGCCGAGGTAGGTTACGACAGGAATAAGCGCATTCTTGATGGCATGCAGACCGATTACCGAATATTCACGGATGCCGTTAGCCCGGGCTGTGCGGATATAATCCTGCCGCAGTACTTCCAGCATACTGGAGCGGGTAAGGCGGGACACAAACGAAAGCGAGTACCCGGAAAGGGCAATAACCGGACCTACATAGCCAAGCGGACTGGCCAGACCGTAACTGGGAAGCCAACCTAATTTGCCGGCAAAGAAATAAATAATGAGAGTAGCCACCACAAAACTGGGCACCGTAATGCCTAGCGTGGCCATAAACATAACAAAATAGTCAATAGGCTTATTCTGTTTAAGTGCTGATATGACACCAAGCGGAATTCCCAAGATGATGATAACCAGACTGGCTAGCAAACCAATCTTGGCAGAAGCGGGCAGACCTCCGGCAATAATGTCATTTACGGAAGTACCAACCTTGGAAAAAGACGGACCAAGATCAAAGGTTAATAAACCCTTCATATACTTCAGATACTGTACCGGGATAGGATCATCAAGATTGTATTTGGCGTTTAGGTGCTTTAGAATTTCTTCGGGCACTGCCTTTTCCCTGGTAAATGGGCCACCGGGAATAGAATGCATCATGATGAATGTCAGCATGGTGATAAGCACAATCGTCACCAGCATGGACACAATCCGCTGCAAAAAGTAAGATTTCATGGATAAACTCCTCGCGGAATGATAGGGCATGAACGGTTAACTGTCAAGAAAAACTGTGCTGGCGTGGATGAAAAACCCGGCTGCTATTATATTTAAATAACCGTCATGAAAAGCCCCCGGCCGCGAACGGCCGAGGACAATGTAAGCCAGAAAACCGGCAATCACACATACGCAACATTGCCGGCTTCAGAACTTATTCGAGCCAGGCGCCGCTGAAATCAACGGTACCCAGAACAGAGCGATCCCAACCCTTCAGATTGCTCTGAACGAAGATGGTGTCGGTGTAGTGGTAGATAGGAATAATCGGAAGCTCGGTCATCAGAATGGCCTGAGCCTTGTACAGGGCATCGAAATGATCCTTGCCACGGGTCTGGGTAGACAGGGTCAGCAGACGATCATACTCGGCGTTGTTGAACTTGGGATCATTGTAGGCATTGCCGGTGGTAAAGATCGAGAGCAGGCCGCTCGGATCCATAAAGTCTGTCAGCCAGCCACCGCGGGAGAGTTCATAGTTGCCTTCCTTGCGGGTATCCTGGAATACGGCCCATTCCTGGTTTTCCAGTTTGGTACGGATACCCAGATTCTTCAGCAGCATTTCCTGAACCAGCTCGGCAACCAGCTTATGGCCCTCGGAGGTGTTGTACATGATGGTAAATTCGGGGAAGCCGGCGCCATTGGGGTAGCCGGCGGCAGCCAGCAAGCGCTTGGCTTCGGCAACCTGACTGTCGTCAGCGGCGAAACCGTAGGTACCGGCAGTCTTGAAGAAATCTTTACCATTATGATCAAGGAATCCGGGCGGTACAAAACCGACAGCGGGAACCTGGCCAGAAGCCATGGTTTCAGTGATCAGTTCACGATCGACGGCCAGGTTAAGAGCCTTGCGAACGCGCACGTCTTTGAACATGGGCAGATTCATGTTGAAGTTATAATAGTAGGTACCCAGCAACGGGAAGACATAGAAGCGGGAATCTTCAGCTATCAGGCGGGGAACTTCAGCGGTAGGAACATTGGGGATGGCGTCAAATTCGCCGGCCAGGAAGGCCTGATAGGCGGTGGATTCGGCGTCGATGAACTTGCCATTAATACCGGGCAGCTTAACCGCGGCGGCATTCCAGTAGTTGGGGTTCTTTACCAGGGTTAGGCCTTCGCCAATCTTGTAAGATGTGAGCATGAAGGGGCCATTGCAGACAACAGCGGCCGGATCTTTTGCCCAGATACCGTCAGCGCCTTTTTCAACAGCGGATTTCTTGGTGGGCATGAAGTGGTAGAAGCTGAGCAACGACACGATATAATCGGTGGGGTTCATCAGCTTAACTTCGAGAGTCAGGTCGTCAACGGCGCGGATACCAACGGCGTCCAGAGATCCACCATCAACAGCAGCGTAAGCGCCGACGATATTGGTGTATTCCCAGATCCAGGCATATTCGGAAGCAGTAGCCGGATCCATACCGCGCTTCCAGGAGTATACGAAGTCGTGGGCGGTCAGCGGAGTACCGTCGGACCACTTGGATTCGCGCAGCTTAAAGGTAAGGGTCTTGCCGTCAGCGGAGAAGCTCCATTCCTTGGCGATACCGGGGAAGATCTTTCCGCTTTTTTCGCGGACCAGACCTTCGAAAGTCTGATTGATAACATCGCCGCCGTCACTGGCGCCGTTCAGACAGGGATCAAGGGTTTTGGGATCGGCACCTACGTTCCAGTTCATGAAACGGGTACTCATGGCCGCGGCGGTGTCTTTCTGCCCTTCGGCAAAAGCAGACAAAACCAGGACAAAGCCCAAGGCAAGCAAGAGAAGTGCTTTCTTGTTCATTCGATATCCTCCTGACAAAGTACATCCCCCAAAAGGGGAATGGTTTTACACAACATCATCATGCCTGCCGGTCTAACCCAGCACACAGTAATAGATGTTCACACCATTCTATAGGCTCTTGTATCGGGGGTCAAGTTTTTTTTCATCAAATGCTAATAAATAACAATGTCCGGATCATTGACTACAACGCTAATTGCAAAAGTTGAAACAAAATACACTCTGAAATATCAATTATCAAAACGTTTTATATCTGTATATAATTATTGAAATATCAAGGATGACAACCGGCTGTACATGAAAAAAGGCTGCCCGACGAGACGGGCAGCCTTATAGTGCAAATAGCCTTAAAAATATTGGAATCAGTTTGCCGGTTTTACATCAGCCATGTGCTTCGCCACAGCTTCCGGGGTCCGGCGCAAGCGCAGATAATCCCACAGGCGAACAAAGGCAGTGGCGATGAAGATCGTGGAGTAGGTTCCGACCAACAGACCAACAATAAGCGCCAGGGCAAAATCGTGAATGCTGCCGGTAGTAAAGAAGAACAGCGCAAACACTGCCAGCAGGGTAGTTACTGTAGTGATAACGGTACGCCCCAGAGTCTCATTAACCGAGCGATCGAGAATAGTAGTAATACTGTCGGTTGGAGCCAGCTTGCGGTCTTCACGAATGCGGTCGAAGATAACGATAGTATCGTTGATCGAATAACCGAGTATCGTAAGAATTGCCGCGATGGAGATAGTGTTGAACTCCATATTAGACCAGACCATAAACCCGAGCATGATTATACCGTCATGCAGCACGGCCAGAACCGCGGCCACACCATACTGCGGCTTAAAGCGGATGGCAGCATACAGTAAAATCAGCAATACCGTACCCAGAACCAGCTGCCAGGCGCTGTTTCCAAGATCCTTGGAGAAGCGGGCGCCGACATAATCTGTCTGCATGAATACGTAATGATCTGCACCAAAGGCTTCGCCCAGCAACATGCTCAGTTTTTTAGTAATGTTTTCGGCAAAATTCTTGTCGGTGCCGTCATCGGAAACACGGATGACATACTGCATTGAATCAGCCTTGCCGAAATTCTTGACCGCTACTTGATCTATCGATGCGGTAGCCGTCCGCACTTCTTCGAGACTGCCGAACATTTCGTTGGCATCGCGCGGCGCCCGGTGCAGAGTCTGCGCTGCATCGCGCAGGATAAACTCACCTTTATAGGTAGGAACCAGCAGCAATGCCGGAAGATTGGCCACAGCAGCATCAGGCTGCAGGGTGATATTCTCGGCGGCCAATACACCACCCAGCTGCGACATAGTACCGACAGTCGCCAGATCCCAGGCAACTGTGCGGCTCTGCACGTCAGCGCCGGTAAACACCACAGTCAGGGTATCTTCGGTAATGCTGAGCAGGGGCAGACCGCTGCCAGAGTAGGCAATAGTACCGGCCGGGAAGGCCAGGCGCACATACTGGTTAACACCGGCGCGGAAATCCACACCCATGTTCAGACCGCGGGTAAAAACACCAACCAGCGAAAAAATAATGAAGGCTACAGAAATAAAAGCGGCTGGCAGGAAGGCCTTATGGAACTTTATATAGTGTTTCATTTGACCCTCCAGCTGATGGACAT
>JAHIWF010000369.1 GCA_018815555.1 Spirochaetota bacterium
CGCTGCTTCGGCAGATCCTTCTGCGTCCCCGACCGTACCAGGTACCCCGGACAGCCTGGAAATTGACGCCGTCCTGGTCGCAGTCGGCCGCGTCCCCAACAGCGAAAACCTCGGCCTGGAACAACTGGGCATCCGCAGCCAGCGCGGCTTTGTAGAAACCGGAGCCTGGTGCCAGACAGCCGCCCAGGGCATCTATGCCATCGGCGACCTGGTAAATACCCCACTCTTGGCCCATGTCGCCAGCAAAGAAGGTGAACTGGCCGCCGAACACATCGCCCACGTTCTGAAGGGAACAGCACTGCCGGCCATGAGCAACATCCAGCGCGATACCGTTCCGTCGGCAATCTACTGCAAGCCCGAAGTGGGCAGCTTCGGCTTTACCGAAGAGCAGGCCAAGGCCGCCGGCCACAAGGTCAGCAGTTTCAGCTTTCCCTACCGCGGCATAGGCAAGGCCGTGGCCACCGAAAAAGCCGACGGCTTTATAAAACTGACAGCTGATGCCGAAACCGGCGAGCTGCTGGGCGCGGCCATCGCCGGCGAACAGGCCACCGAGCTCATTCACGAACTGCTGCTGGCCAGGCAAAACGAGCTAACCATCGAAGAAATCGCCGATCTCATGCATGCCCACCCCACCCTTTCCGAAGGGGTTATGGAAGCCGCCCGCGGCGTTTTGGGCAGAGCCATACACGTGTAAGCGCCATAATCCGCCCGACAAAGCAATAAAAAAAGGCTGCCCGAACCTGAAGCCGGGCAGCCTTCCAAAAAAAATAAACCAGATCAGTGCACACCGTCATCGCAGGCCTCATCCGGATCCTCCTGCCGGGCAGCCTCCGCCACATGGGGCTTGTCACAGGGCGGCAGACCGCTCATGGTACTACCGCAGCACTCCGGCGGCTGCAGATTTTCGTCCTGAATGATTTCATGACCACAATCGGCACAATGCCAAACTTTATTCGCCATAGCTTCCTCCTTGTCCGCAATAAAGAACTTGTTCACACAAGCCAATATAGAAAATATACGGACAAAAGCAGCCGGGAGCAAGCCAATACTACACTTTGCCGGTAGTAATTATAAGATTCAGTCTTCAGCACAAAAAGAACAGCGGTGCGGGCGCAACACCAGCAGCACCAGACAATGCGGCCCGACTGTATATTCTCGCTGGCTCACCAGATCAGCCTCCTGACCGCTCTCCATAAAATCGGCCGGACTGTCCCGGCCGGTATCAATCAGACGGTACCACTCCTTGCCTTCAGCCGACGGACCAAGTATAAACGAGCTGGCCGTACTCCCGGAGTTAAACATAATAAAAAAATCACTGTCGTCCCGGTCAGCTGCTATATCAGCCCTGGTACCGTCGATGCGTGCGGCTAATTGATGATTCAGCTTGCCCCACTCCGGCACCCTCCCCTTCTCGTCATACCAACTGATATCCGGTTTGCTATTGTAGCTACGCCCCTTGCCGGTAAAAAAGTCCGGCCGGCGGAAAGTAGTATGGGTCTTGCGCAGATTAATAAGCAGCCGGGCAAAGCGGAACAGTTCGCTGTTGCGGTCTTTAAGCGCGTAATCCATCCAGCTGAGCTCATTATCTTGGCACCAGGCGTTATTATTACCGCGCTGGGTCCGGCCGATCTCGTCGCCGGCTGTCAGCATAGGCGTGCCCAAGGAAAGCAACAATGAAGCCAGAAAATTCTTGCTCTGGCGCAATCGCAGCTTCTCTACATTTTTATCGGCGACCGGCCCCTCCACCCCGCAGTTCCAGCCAAAATTCGCCGGATGCCCGTCCTGGTTATTCTCGCCGTTGGCTTCATTATGCTTTTCGTTGTACGACACCAGGTCGCGCAGGGTAAAGCCGTCATGGCTGGTGATGTAGTTAATTGAATGGAAAGGCTTGCGGCCGTCGCGCAGATACAAGTCGCTGGAGCCGGTAAGCCGGGTACTCAAGGCCCCCACCATGCCGTCGTCACCCCGCCAGAAGCGCCGCAGGTCGTCACGGTAGCGGTCGTTCCATTCAGCCCAGCGTCCGCCCGGGAACCAGCCAACCTGATAAGCCCCGCCGGCATCCCAGGCCTCGGCAATAATCTTGGTATTGCGCAGAATGGGATCCTCGGCAATCTGCTCGATCACCGGCGGATTCTCCAAAAGGTGCCCACGCTGGTCACGGCCCAAGATAGAGCCCAGGTCGAAGCGGAAGCCGTCCACATGCATGTCCACCACCCAGTAATGCAGACAGTCCAGAATAAAGCCGCGCACCACCGGGTGGTTGCAGTTCAGCGTATTGCCGCAGCCGGAAAAGTTTTTATAATAACGCTTGTTGTCTTCCAGCATGTACCAGATGGGATTGTCCAGGCCGCGGAACGAAATGGTCGGCCCCCATTCGTTGCCCTCCCCGGTATGGTTAAAGACCACATCCAGAATCACCTCGATGCCGGCCTTGTGCAGCTCGCGCACCATGGTTTTAAACTCGGTCACCTGCTGCCCTAAAGCGCCGGAGGCCGCGTAACTGCCCTTGGGCGCCATGAACGCCAGCGTACTGTAACCCCAGTACTGCTTCAGCCGCTCACCGGTTTCCGGATTGGTCCGCTTGTTCTCAAAATAGTCAAACTCGTGCACCGGCAGCAGCTCAAGGCTGGTAATGCCCAATTCGCGCAGATAAGGAATCATCTCCACAACACCCTGGTAGGTACCCGGATGCTTGGCGCCGGAAGAAGGATGCGCCGAAAGACCGCGCACGTGAGCCTCGTACAACACCGCATGGCGCAGCGGCAGATTCAAAGGACGGTCGCCCTGCCAGTCGAAGGCTTCATCATCAACCACAATGCACTTCGGCATAAGCGCGGCGTCATCCTCGGTACAGAACGACATATCCCCGTCCGCATGTCCCGGCACATAACCCAGGGCTGCGTCCACTTCCCAGATAAAATCGCCGGTAATGGCCTTGGCATAAGGATCAATCAGTATTTTATGCCGATTAAAGCGATAGCCCTCCTGAGGCAGAAACGGACCATCGGCCCGCCAGGCATACAAGGCACCGGCCGATAGCCCCAGGATCTCGATATGCCAGATATCACCGGTACGGTGCATCACTGGACACAGACTAACCTCAAACGAGGCCAGCCCGTCGTCAGCCTTGTCGTAAATACAAAGATGCATACAGGAGGCGTTACGCGAAAAAATGGCGAAATTGACGCCTCCGGGAACAACCGTAGCGCCAAAGGGCCGGGGGCTGCCGGTTTTAACAGTATAACTTTCTTTCATACGGATAATAATAAACGATAAACCGCCCCTGCGCCAGATACAATCGGCGGCGCAAAGCAGCCCTCAGCCGCAGGCTCCGGCCCCGGCTATGGCCAGTTCCAGAATTCCGCGCAGGCCGGGCGCTTGTACTGTCCGCCGGGCACTGTCATAAAACTCTTCCATGCGCGTCGAACCATCAGCCTGATACACCGCCGCCTGCAAACCCATCTCCAGCCGGTCCAGCTCGCGCACAAAGCGGGCTTCAGCACTGCTGCCGTCCTCAAACTCCTGCCAAAGCGCGCGCAACTCAAACGCCGCCTGAGTATCACCCAACACTTTTTCCAGCGAATCCAGTTCCAGGCGATGCTTTTCCTCCGGGCTCACCCCGTCCACCGGTGTAATGTCACCGGTATATACCTCTCCCAGTTCGTGCACCAGCACCATGCGCAGCACCTTGTCGCGGTCCAGTCCGGCATAGTCACCATGACCGGCCAGCAGCAAAGCCAGTATCGCCGTGCCGAACACATGATCCGCCACCGATTCGGTCTCGCCCTCGGCAACACCCCGTTTCAGCCAGCCCTGCCGGTACAAGCGTTTTAGTTCCATGGCCTGAAACTGTGTACGCAGCAGTGCCGCACTTGCGGTCACAGCCGGTTCAACAGGCCCATCCAGCTCTTTATGCAAGCCGGCCAGCATCGTTGTGCAATGCAGGCGGGCCACATCTTTCGATTTTCGCTTCATGCCGCAAGCATACCCCCGGAAGGCAGGTGCTGACAAGGCAAAAGGGGGAGCAACTGTAAAACATGCCGCTCACGCCAGCCCGCAAACAGTATGCACATATCCCCGGCAGCTCCCCCCCGGCCAGGCTTTCCGGCCCGCCAGGCAGCAATGTTCCTGGGGTCTGGTATAACCAGCCCCCAGGCCTGGAGGGCCGCAGCGGCCCTCCAGGCAATAGATTTCGCGCCCCGGACGATCCCGGCCTGCCCCCACACCATCCTGCTTATTGCAAACATATTATAACCAAGCATAGTGCTTGGCTCTATCCGCCTGAAGCCGCTCATGGCCGGCAGCGCTGTGGTGTCCTGGCAAAGGGTATCGTCTCGCGGATGTGGTGCAGACCGCAGATCCAGCGCAGCATGCGCTCGATTCCCATACCAAAACCGGAATGCGGCACGCCGCCATAACGGCGCAGATCCAGATACCAGGAAAATACTGTCTCGTCCAGACCATGTTCGCGAATACGCGCCAGCAAAAAATCAGCATCCGCCGCGCGCTGTCCGCCGGTAATAATCTCACCGAAACCACCGTGCATCAGGCAGTCGCTGGACAAGGCCAGCTCGGGCTGCCGGGCATCCGGCTCGATGTAAAAAGCCCGGCACTGCACCGGATATTTATAAATAAAGAAGGGCCGGTCAAAATCAGCCGACAAAGCTTCTTCATCCTCAACCGACAAATCCTTGCCCCAGGACAGCACGCGGCCCTTTCCGGCCAGCCGGCGCAGGGCTTCCCCGTACAGCAGCACTTCAAACCCGCCAGCAGGCAGCATAAGTTTGGCCGGGTCCTGTTCCAGCAGGCGCAGATCATCAGCCCGCTCTTCGGCCACCGCAGCCAGAATGGCCCGGATAAAACGTTCCTGAAAACGCATGTTCTCTTCAGCCTCCACCCAGGCCATTTCCGGCTCAACACCCCAGAATTCAGTAAGGTGCCTCCGGGTGTTCGATTTTTCCGCCCGGAAGCAGGGGCCGAAGCTGTATACCTTTTCCAATGCGGCAATACCGGCCTCCGAATACAGCTGGGCACTCTGAGACAGGTAAGCCGGCAGACCAAAATAATCCAGCTCGAACAGCTCGGTCGTCCCCTCGCAGGCAGTCGGCGTCATCAAAGGGGCATCAAAGCGAAAAAAGCCCTCGCTGTGCAAAAAGCTGCAGCAGGCCTGTTCCAGCGAACTGCGCACCCGCATAATTGCCGCCTGTCGCGGCGAGCGCAGCCACAAATGCCGCTGCTCCATCAAAAACTCCGGCCCATGTTCCTTGCGCCCGATCGGAAAACCATCAGCCGACGGCAAAATCTCCACCCGCTCCA
Source organism: Spirochaetota bacterium (assembly GCA_018815555.1). GTDB lineage: Bacteria > Spirochaetota > Spirochaetia > Treponematales > UBA12059 > UBA12059. The sequence continues at coordinate 5,317 of JAHIWF010000369.1, forward strand.
GCTGCAGCTCTACGGTATCCCCTCCCGGCACACTGCCGACGGTACCCCATACCCGTAGCGCACTTTCCAGCGGCGCATGACGCAGGGCGATTAATTCTTCTTCACCCAGCTGCTGTTTCGAAGCAACCAGCTGAACCTGCCCCTGGCCGTCACGCAGGGTAACAAAAACCAGCCGTCCGCGGTCCTGCCGTGCCGCCAGCCAGCCGCGCAGAGCTACTTTCTGCCCGGGCATTCCGCCCAGACGGTCACTTGTGGTAAACATATAGACCCCTTATAAAAAAAATAAGACCGGCACCAAGGCCGGTCTGATACAGATACAGCAAAACTGCTCAGACCGGTGGATGAGAATTATTAGTATTATTTACCAGCGCCCTAATAGCGCTCTTACAGTTGCTTATAGTCTTTACAGTCATCCCATCCTCCTTGTTCAAAAATTGGATACCGCCGCAGCACCAGCGCGGCAACACTTTAACGGATCGAAGCCGGTCGACCTCAGACCAAAGCCAGCAGCCTCACGGCACCACAGCCAGCCTCAGCCCGGGCCGGCCTCCGGATTAAAAAAAAGACGGCACCCGAAGGTACCGTCTGCAGTAAACGACTATGTTCGCCTACACGACTACGCGGCACCCGATGCTGGGGAGCCGTTATTATTGAGAACTGCACTGAAAGCAAATTTTGTAGTCATGATATGTGCAAGCTAACCTGACGCTGGCATTCTGTCAAGTACTCCGGCCGCAGCTATGGCCGTACGATACGAGGCCAAGCCCGGCCATACCGGCTGCTTCAAATACGGCACACGACAATTGGAGCAAAACAATATATACTTACGTACAGAGAGGAACGCATGCAGTTTTTTGATATTACACTAAAAGCACAGTATTCCTGGAACAGACACCCGGCCACCCTGATCTGGGCTCTATTAATATTAGCAGCACCGGCCCTGGCACAGTTCCGCACGGTGGAGCAGCCCTCCAGTTTCGGCACCGCCGATCTTAAAAATATCCGCCAGGGCTACGTTATTCCACAACTCGTGTATGGCGAAGGCGCAGCCTGGGATGCCTGGTCATCCTCCTTCCTGGAACCCTCCGGCGAAGAACCGGCTCCCCCGGAGTGGACCGGCGACGAAGACAGCGACATGGAAGAGGCTTCATATTACAGCTCGGAAGTAGCCGACTGGAACACCATGTACTCGGCGCGCAGTCTGACCGACGGCGACACCGCCAGCGGCTGGTCGGAAGGTGTTGCCGGTAACGGCATCGGCGAAGTAGTAATCGCCCGCGTACCGGACAATAAAAATATCGGCATTATGAACGGCTTTCAACGCAGCGCCAGCCTCTATGCCAAGAATGCCCGCCCCCGCCGGGTACGTGTCTGGCTCATGGCCGCTGAGAGCATGGATTTTGGCCAGTTTGACGACCTGTATTACAACGTAAAAGCGCTGGCTTCGCTGGAAACCGAACTGGCCGACCGCCAGGGCTGGCAGCCGCTGCCACTACCGTCAGCCAACGCTCCGCCTACCCGTGCACCCGGCTTCGATCCGGCCGACCTCACCGTAAAATGGTTTGTAGCCATCCAGATTCTGTCGGTATATCCCGGCTCGGCCTGGCAGGATACCTGCATAAGCGAAATTGGAACCCTGCCCTGAGCGACGAAATCAGCCAAAGCGGACACCTGCCCGCAGCCACAACTGAAACGCTCAGCCCAAGGTTCCGGCAGTAGGCACCTAGGTGCCGGATCAACTGATATTTCATGATATTAAAGCCGCACCTTGCTTGACAGCCTAATAATCTACGATATACTTCTAAATAAGAATAAGTCGCAACAGGAGCCGCACAGTGGGACCTAAGGAAATTGAGCGCCGTCTGGATTTATTCACGCAGCGCCTGCGTGATGCCGGCATAAAACTGACCTCCCAGCGAATGGCCATCTTCCGGGCAATTGCCGCCAGTGAACAACATCCGGATGCCGAAACGCTGTATCGCGAGCTCAAAGAATCCTGTCCGTCACTTTCAATAGACACCGTATACCGCAGCCTGTGGCTGCTTGCCGAGCTGGGACTAGTAAGCACAGTAGGACAGCGCCACGAAGCCGTCCGTTTCGACGTTAATCTCAGCCGGCATCATCATTTTGTTTGCATACGCTGTGGGTCTATCCAGGATTTTTACAGCCCGCAGCTGGACAGGCTGGATGTAGCCGAAGAAGTCCAGGACTTCGGTGCTTTTATTTCCAGCCAGGTAGAAGTTCGCGGCATCTGCAAAAAATGCGAAACCGGAACTGATCAGTAAAAGCCCGCCGCTAACGACGGACGCGATACAGCCGCAAGGCAGAAGGAGAAGGAACATGGCAGAAATGAAAAAACTGACCACCGCAGCCGGAGCACCGGTAGTGGACAATCAGAACATCATGACAGCCGGACCGCGCGGACCGGCCCTGCTGCAGGATGTCTGGTTTCAGGAAAAATTGGCTCACTTCGACCGTGAAGTAATTCCCGAGCGCCGCATGCATGCCAAGGGCTCGGGTGCTTTCGGTACCTTTACCGTCACACACGATATTTCACGCTACACCCGGGCAAAACTGTTCTCGGCCGTCGGCAAGAAAACCGAACTTTTCGCCCGCTTCTCCACCGTGGCCGGCGAACGCGGCGCGGCCGATGCCGAGCGCGATATCCGCGGCTTTGCCGTCAAATTCTATACCGAAGAAGGCAACTGGGATTTGGTGGGTAATAACACCCCGGTATTTTTCCTCAAAGACCCCAAAAAATTCCCGGATCTCAACCATGCGGTAAAGCGTGATCCGCGCACCAACCTGCGCAGCGCCAGAAACAATTGGGACTTCTGGACCTCGCTGCCGGAAGCCCTGCACCAGGTGACCATCACTATGAGCGAACGCGGTATTCCGGCCAGCTACCGCCACATGAACGGCTATGGCAGCCACACCTACAGCATGATCAACGCCAAGAACGAACGTTTCTGGGTAAAATACCATCTGAAAACCCAGCAGGGCATTAAAAACCTGACAGATGCCGAAGCCGAAGCCGTTATCGGCAAATGTCGCGAAAGCCATCAGCGCGATCTGTTCGATGCGATCGAGAACAAAGACTATCCCCGCTGGACCATGTACATCCAGGTAGTTCCCGAAAAAGATGCAGCCAAGTTCCCCTTCAATCCCTTCGATCTTACCAAAGTCTGGCCGCATGCCGACTACCCGCTGCACGAAGTCGGCGTCATGGAACTGAACCGCAACCCGGAAAACTACTTCGCCGAGGTAGAGCAATCGGCTTTTAATCCGTCCAACATCGTTCCCGGCCTGGGCTTTTCTCCCGACAAGATGCTGCAGGGACGTTTATTCTCGTATGGTGACGCCCAGCGCTACCGCCTGGGAGTAAACCACCACCAGATACCGGTAAACGCCCCGCGCTACCCCTACCACGCCTTCCACCGCGACGGCCAGATGCGGGTAGATGGAAACTATGGCGGCACACTCGGTTATGAACCTAACAGTTATGGCGAATGGCAGGAGCAGCCGGATTTTTCAGAACCACCGCTTTCGCTGGAAGGTGCGGCCGACCACTGGAACCACCGCGAAGACAATGACGATTACTACTCACAGGCCGGGAACCTGTTCCGCATGATGAACAGTAGTCAGAGGGAAGCATTGTTCGGCAATACTGCCCGGGCTATGGGAGACGCTCCGGAAGAAATAAAAATCCGGCATATAGGCAACAGTTTCAAAGCAGACCCAGAGTACGGCCGCGGCGTAGCTAAAGCCCTGGGTATCGCGGCAGCCAAAGCTGTTATACAATAAGGCACCATGGAATCCAGCCATAGCAGCAGCCTGCCCGCAGCCACAACTGCAACGCTCAACCCAAGTCTGCCCGAGCTGCGGGCAAAAGTTCTGCGCATCCTCATGGTCAGCGCCGGCAATCTCAGTGTCGGCCTGGCCATCCTGGGGGTGTTCCTCCCAGTTCTACCTACCACACCTTTTCTGCTGCTGGCTGCGGCCTGCTACCTGCGCAGTTCGCGGCGGCTCTACCGCTGGCTGCTGAATAACCGGGTCTTCGGCCGATACCTGCGCAATTATCGCGAAGGCAAGGGCCTGCCGTTGAGCTTTAAAATTTGGACTGTCGTGGTTTTATGGCTGAGTCTGGGCGCGTCGGCCCTGTGGGGCGTACCCGCACGCCTGTGGTGGGTACGCCTGCTGCTGCTGGTGACAGGAATTACGGTCAGCACCCATGTACTGCGCATCAAAACCTTTGATAGTTCATCGAAACTTGTTCATATCCTCCAAAAACCTTCCCCACTCAACAAGCCATAGCATATTTAGGTATATAATTGCGTTTCTTGATCCCGGGAGTAATCGTTTTCTTGAGCCAAATCAATTGCTCATCTAGAGTTAGCTGGCATTTCGATAGAAATGGTCGCCACTCAAACACCTTGGTCAATTCATCTTGTATCGCCGTTTCCGGTATGCCAGCTGCCTCGGCATGAACCTTCTTAAGCCTGGAAACACGCACCCGATGCGGTTTCTGGTAGTTGTGCCATACCATATGCAGGATAAAGCGAGCCATACCGTTCGATGGATTACGGGTAAAGCAGGTACTCTCCCGGCGAAAGGCGGCAATATCCTTGCGCAGCTCACGGTCATAGTAGTTCACCGCAAACAGCGGATTGTGCAAAGTACGCGCTGCCTTGGCCGGATGTCGGACATGTTCAAATGATCCAGCTTTACCAGCTTCTGCCAAATCGACCAGCCTGGCTATGGCCAGAGGGTAAGCGTAG
>JAHIWF010000370.1 GCA_018815555.1 Spirochaetota bacterium
GGCTGAGTTGGTAATCAGCCAGGATCCGCTGGCCGCGGTGCGCATGGCCCTGCAGGCAGCCTATCTGCAGGGCTACCAGCATCTGGTGCTGTTCAGCGAAGAGGCTCCCCGGGAAGGTACCCTGGCCGCACTGAAGTCGACCATTCTGAATACCGAAAGCAGTCTGGTGCCGGTTAGTGCCAGCAGTTACAGCAGTACCAGCGCCTCGATACGGGGCCGTGCCGAGCGTAATAAATTGTCTGCACAGGAATTAGCAGCAATCTATGATCCGGTTACGGCAGCCGGACCGGACACCAGTGTGCCAAAAGCTCTGTTTTCCGGCCATCTGCGGGCTGGTTTGCTGTCGCCAGTCTGGTTCCTGCAGCTGCCTGACCGCCATCCGCTGCCATTGGCCGACCCGCCGGTGCCGGACCGTATGCCGGCGCTCCTGCCTGCCGACCGCGCCTCGGCACAGCTTTTGCTGCCGCTGGTGCTGGAGCAGGGGTTTTTCCTTGCCGGTCTGCCTGCTGCTGGTTTGGAAGCCCTGTTTAGCGGTCTTGGCAGCGCTACTGCCGGAATGGCGGATACAGACGGTGCACAGCCTGGACAGAGTACTTTGGTGGAGCGAATTGACCAGGATTTACTGCCCGCCGGTGCAGCTGGCCGGGTACTGCTGCCGCAGGTAGCCCAGACCTGGGCGGTGGAACAAGCCCTGGCTGCCTGGCTGTTGGAAGACAGCGAAGCCGCCCTGCCGGACAATGCCGTTTTCCGCGAGCGGCTGCAGGCTGCCGCGCCGGCCGTTAATTGGCAGACCTCGTATATGTTCGATCCAGCTACTGGAATCCGTTCGCGCACCCATCTGACTGTCTGGCAGGACCACTTTTTGGCCGGACGGGGGGCTACCAGCATGATTACTGTGCCGGTGCTGCCGCGTTTCCGCCCCTGAATTGCCTCCAGCCAGTGGTCAAGCTTAAGTTGTATCCTCCTGCCGGCTGATTGAAAAAGCCGGCAACATGGTGATACTATAGAAGACTGCAAGGAGTACTCATGAAGATCAAGTATGTTGTTCTGTTAACGGCCTTAGTATCGTGTGTGGTTCTGCCACTTGCTGCCCAGCCGGTAAAGTATCTAAGCCCGCAGCTATTGGATAAATTTCTAGCCACCTATGCGCCGCTACAGGAAGCACTACAGAATCTGGATGAGGAAGTGCTAGCTGAGGTTGATCTGTCGCAGGTTGGCGACGAGTTTGAACCCTACGAAGTCGACGGCATTCGTACATACATTAAATCCGCCGGTTCGCATCCGGCGGTTCTGGCGGTGCTGAAGCAATATGGCTGGGATGCCGGCTTTTGGGATGTGTTGATAACAGTTGCCTTTTCCATGATGTATGCCGATCTGGAGGAAGTCCTGAAGGTGTACGGCTCAGAAGAAATGATCGAACTGGTGGATACCATCGGCGGGCAGCTGGCCGCTCAGGATCGCGCTCTGGTTGCCGAAAGACGCAGCCAGCTGGAAACTGTTATGGAAGGCGTACTGGACGACTGAGTCTGCCGGGGCGGCCGCCAGGGACCGCTGTTCCGGCAAACTGGGCGCGGTCCGGTTTGCGCAGCGGCAGCCTTGAGAATGGCAGCCTGATTTCCTGACCCTCTGGTCAAACTGTATCTTACAAAAACACAATGGAGTCAATGATGGCGAAATATCCTTTTTCCGAAATAGAGCCGAAATGGCAGAAATATTGGGACGAACACAAGACCTTCCGGGCGGTGGAAGACCCGGCTTTTCCGAAAGAAAAGCGCCGCTATGTGCTGGACATGTTCCCGTACCCGTCCGGAGCCGGGCTGCATGTAGGGCATCCGCTTGGCTACATAGCCACGGATATTTACTGTCGCTACCTGCGTATGAACGGGTACAATGTTCTGCATCCCATGGGGTTTGACGCCTTTGGCCTGCCGGCTGAAAACTACGCGATCCAGACCGGCACCCATCCAGCGGTAACTACTTTTGCAAATGTTGAACGCTTTAAGAAGCAGATTGCGATTCTTGGTCTTTCCTATGACTGGGACCGCGAAGTAAGTACTTGTACCGCCGATTATTACAAATGGACGCAGTGGATTTTTATTCAGCTGTTCAAAAAAGGCTTGGCTTACGAATCGGACGCGCCGATCAACTGGTGCCCGTCCTGCCAGACCGGTCTGGCTAACGAGGAAGTAAAAGACGGCGAGTGTGACCGCTGCCAAACCAAGGTAACGCGCAAGCGCATTCGCCAATGGGTGCTCAAGATTACAGCTTATGCCGATCGCCTGCTGAGTGATTTGGATAAAGTGGACTGGCCGGAGCCGGTAAAGGCCATGCAGCGTAACTGGATCGGCCGTTCTGAAGGCGCCAGCGTGTTCTTCGGCATCGACGGCAGCAGCGAAAAGCTGGAAGTGTACACCACTCGCCCCGACACCCTGTTCGGCGCTACTTACATGGTGATCGCTCCCGAACATCCCTTGGTTGCCACTTTGACCACAGGCGCGCAGAAAGCGGCGGTGGAGGCTTATGTGGATGCCGCCGCCCGTAAGAGCGATCTGGAGCGCACCGATTTGGCCAAGGATAAGAGCGGCTGTTTTACCGGGGCTTACGGCATAAACCCGGTGAACGGCAAAAAAGTACCGATCTGGATTTCCGATTATGTGCTCATCAGCTATGGTACTGGCGCTATCATGGCCGTGCCAGCCCACGACGAGCGTGACTGGGATTTTGCCCGCAAATTCAATTTGCCGATCATCCAGGTGGTGGCCAAAGAGGGCAGCGAGGCCGCACGTATCGGTACCTGCGGCGACCCGGATGAATGCTTTGCCGAGGAAGGCATTGCCATCAATTCCGGCAACTGGAACGGCACGCCAACGGCCGCCTTCAAGCAGGCCATTTCGGACTGGCTGGAAAAGAACGGACACGGCCGCAAGGCGGTTAATTATAAATTACGTGACTGGCTGTTCAGCCGCCAGCGCTACTGGGGCGAGCCTATCCCGCTGGTGCATTGCCCCAAGTGCGGCATCGTACCGGTCCCCGAAGACCAGCTGCCATTGACCTTGCCGGAAGTACAGAGCTATGCTCCCAGCGGTAATGGTGAGTCGCCGCTGGCACTGATCGACAGTTGGGTGAATACCGAATGTCCGGTCTGCGGCGGCAAGGCCAAACGCGAAACTAATACCATGCCGCAATGGGCCGGCTCCTGCTGGTATTATCTGCGTTATATTGACCCGAAGAACTCCGTCGCCTTCGCCGACCGCGCCAAGATCGATTACTGGATGCCGGTAGACCTGTATGTCGGCGGTACCGAGCACGCTGTGCTGCATCTCCTGTATGCCCGTTTCTGGCACAAGGTGCTGTTTGACATTGGAGTGGTAAATACTGATGAACCGTTCCAGCGTTTGGTAAATCAAGGCATGATGCTTGGCGAAGATAATCAGAAAATGTCGAAAAGCCGAGGAAATGTTGTAAATCCTGATGACATTATTGCTGAACACGGCGCGGATGCCCTGCGGGTATATGAAATGTTCATGGGACCGCTGGAAGTCAGTAAGCCTTGGTCTACAACTGGCATAGTTGGATCATCCCGCTTTCTGGAGCGCCTGTGGGCGATGAGCGAAAAGCCGTTGACTGAGGCCGCGCCTGAAGGCGAACTGTTGCGCCTGATGCACCGCACTATCCGCAAGGTGAGCGACGATACCGGTAGCCTGAATTTTAATACGGCCATATCGGCCATGATGGTGCTGTCCGGCGAGGCCAACAAGGCTGAAACCGTGTCGAAGCAGCTGTGGACCGTTCTGCTGCGCCTGGTAGCGCCGTACGCGCCGCATCTGGCCGAAGAACTGTGGCAGAAGCTGGGCCACAGCCAGTCCCTATCCGCCGAAGCCTGGCCGAGCTACGACCCCGGCCTGTGCGAGAGCGACGAACTTACTATCGTGGTGCAGATTAACGGCAAACTGCGGGCTGACTTCGTGAGCGGCAAGGATACGGCCAAGGAAGAGCTGGAGAAGCTGGCGCTGGCCTTGCCCAAGGTACAGGAATATTTACAGGGCCACGAGGTGGTGAAAACTATTGTCGTGCCGAATAAGCTGGTGAACTTTGTGATCCGCTGATAGTAATTTTTTGTGTCTTATCACCGCCCCGGTACTTGAAGCCGGGGCGGTTTTTTTTATAGAGATGGCAAGCCGGTCGACTGAAAGCTCTAATAGCTCTATGAGCGGAGTCTTTCTCTGTTTCTTTTTCGCGCAGCTCTGTTAAGGATAATTCCAGAAAGGTCAAATTTCTTCATCCATGGGAAGGTCATACCATTTGTTTTTGAAATTTTGCATACAGTGCGCTACACTGTTAGTACTTTGCATTTTGGGTGTTCTCTGAAGTGCATGCTTTTCTGTTGTGCAGGTATGACCCGGAAAGGATTGTGTATGACCAAAGGTCTTTTTGGTGGCTCCAGTACGTTTTTTCCCGGAGCGGGCATTGACAGGCTGCTGGGAGAAAATAAGGCGGAAGTGATATTATACCGGATGTCACGCGGACAGCCAATATCGTTTCCCAAAGCCCAAGCGGGTCAATCAAGTGATGATTTTATATTTTTAGCTTTGCAGTCAGGACAGGTTCGAATGTCCAGTGACTCTGGCGAGCGGGATTTGACAACAGGCGAATTTGTGTATTTTTCGCTGCTTGAAGAGCACCTGCGATTTACCGCATACCAGGATTCGACAATGCTAATATTTACTAATGCCGGTATTTATGATGCTTTCGCGCAGCGGAACGACAGGATTAAACAGCTGGTCGCCCAAATAAAATCCAAAGATGGGCCTATGGATGTGCATCTGCGGCGTACCAGCTATTTATGCAAAAAGATTGGCGAGCGCTTTAATCTAAGTTCATCTGCCCTTACAGAATTAAATTTTGCAGCCTATTTTCATGATCTTGGTAAATTACGCATACCAGATTCCATTCTTAAAAAACCGATCCGTCTAAATCCTGAGGAATACCAGGTAATCAAGCAGCATGTCCAGTATTCCCAGGATATTTTCCTCGAAGTATTCTCGGACCATGAAAAGACCATAGATTGCCAGCGTATAGCTAAAATAATCGGTCAGCATCACGAAAGACTGGATGGTTCCGGTTACCCGGACAGGCTGACAGCTCAATATATTCTACAGGAATCGCGTATTTTGGCTGTCGTGGATGCCTATGATGCGATGATAACTGATCGTGGCTATTCTCCGGCTATGGCTCCACTTGATGCAATTGCCGAACTATACCGGGAACCCTCCAAATATGATATTGCGGTTATCAAGGAACTCAAGCGTTTCTATATGGATATTGAAA
>JAHIWF010000371.1 GCA_018815555.1 Spirochaetota bacterium
GCAAGTGCCAAGGCGATTACTGAATGTCACTAAACAAGCTGCCGTTCTTTGGCTGCTGTATTTGGGGTGCAGGAAGATCTGAATGGTTTGGGACCAATTCCGTTCTGCCATGTGACTGGTGCTGTACTTTGCTATTAATACCCATATCTAAAGGGATCAGAACACCGGCTGATTTCCAGTCGTCATAGATTTCAATCTGGTTCAAATCACGCTCATGGTATAATAACGTAACGGTTGTGCCAATCAAACCAACCGGGGCTTCATACAAACGTCCCCAAAGTACCACTGTACGGTCTTTGTCGATTTTGCGCTTGACCGGCGTGTGGAAATAATCATGCAAGTCTTTGGGTGCCCGGCGCAGGCTATCGATCTGCGACAGATAACCGCAGTGCAGGCCTTGTAGACATCTTATACTGTCCGCGACTTGATCTTCTTGATGATAACGAAGCCAGTCCTCTTTTCAACGAGTGTGACGATGCAATGATGCCGGTCCTTACCGATCACAGTATCGCCCTCCTAGAGTCCGATGAATGGGGGGCAGTTCAAAACCAGTTTCGGGCTGTCAGACACGCTCTCTAGCGTCTGCCTCCTCGCCCGGCAGCCGTGCAACATTAGGTGCGGGTTGTCGCGCTAATCCAGAGGCGACGCACACCGGCCTGCTGCAGCGAAACCACTACCGAATCAAGCAGCAGGGCCAGCACGGTAACCGGAAGTGCGCCACGCAGGATGGTTATGGTATCCATCGCCCGCAGGCCGGAAACGATGGGTACTCCGAATCCGCCGGCACCAACCGCGGCACCCAGGGTGGCCGCACTAGTATTGATAATCAGGCTGGTGCGGAAGCCGGATATTATGGCCGGGAAAGCCAGCGGCAGACGAACACGAAAAAATACCTGTAGGGTTTTCATCCCCATGCCGACGGCAGCCTCGAGCAGGGCCGGGTCAGTCTGATCCAGGCCAATGAGGGTATTGCGCAGGATGGGCAGGGTGCCGTACAGCACCAGTGCCAGCACGGTCGGCCAGTAGCCGTAGCCGATCAGTGGAACGGCCAGCGCGATGACGGCGGCCGAAGGCAGGGTCTCCGCTACAGAGACCAAATCCAGGATCAGTGAACGCAGCTGCCGCCCTCGACCGGAACTGACGGCGATTCCGGCACCCAGGCCCAATACCAGAGACAGCCCGCTGGAAAGTCCAACCATAAAAATATGCTGCAGGGCCAGCTGCGGCAGCGATGCGCGGTTTACCAGATTGCTGCGGCCGCGCAGCCAGGGCGAGAGTGCGCTCTCGATCAGGTCGAAGCGATAGAGCAAGAGGATGAACAGGCCAGCCAACAGTACGCTGGAAAACCAGCGGCAACCGGACAATCCGGCTACGGCCTTCAGACGCATCGCTGCTCTCCTTCTTTATCCAGACAGGCAGCGTCCTCGAAACTGATTTCTCCGAGTACAGCTCCGCTATCATCACACACCAGGGCGACCAGGTTGCCACCAGCCACCATGGCAGAGAGCGCTTCCTTAAGGTTGGCGGTGGAGGCGATCCGCGGCAGACTCAGTTCGCCGGATTGTGCTGCAGACGCTGAATCGACTGCACCCCGCGAAGATAATGCAGATAGCGGACGGAGGCGTTCCATTACCGGATAGCGGCCGAGCAGCTCCAGACCGTACTCCGGGCCGAGGAACTCGCTTACAAAGGCCGACGCCGGCTGGTGGGCAAAATCTTCCGGCCGGCCCAGCTGTTCGATCTGTCCGCCGCGCATCAGCACCATGGTGCCGCCCAGCCGCAGGGCTTCGCCTACATCATGGGTAACAAAAAGTACGGTAGTGCCCAGCCGTTTCTGCAGCGCGGCAAACTCCACCTGCAGCCGCACCCGGGTAAGCGGATCCAGGGCACCGAAGGGTTCGTCCATCAACAGCACCGGCGGATCAGCGGCCAGGGCACGTGCTACACCTACCCGCTGAGCTTCGCCGCCGGAAAGCTGGCGCGGCCAGCGCTTGGCAAAATAGTCTGGCAGGCCGACCAGGGCCAGCAACTCCGCCACCCGCTCCCCGATGCGCGCGCGCGGCCATCCCAACAAGCGCGGCACAGTGGCAATGTTGTCATGCACGGATAGATGCGGAAACAGCCCTATCGACTGAATCACGTATCCGATACGCCGGCGCAGCTCATGCGGCGGCAGGAAAGAGGTATTCTCGCCGCCGACCAGCACACTGCCGGAGTCCGGCTCAAGCAGACGGTTAACCAGCCGCAGGGTAGTCGACTTGCCGCAGCCGGATGGGCCGAGCAGTACGCAGAGTTCACCCTGCCCAATTTCCAGGCTCAGATCATCAACAGCCTTGGCTGTACCGAATGATTTAGTAACATTCCTGATGCTGATCATGCTATGGCAGCTCCTTGGTACACTCCGGAATCAGCAGTACGGCGGCCCAGGTAACGCGCAAGCAGGCCGAGCAGTCGGTCGGCGGCCAGTGCCAGCGCCGCTACCGGTAAGGCACCAAGCAGCACCAGATCAGGCGCTGCCTGGGCCAAGCCTAGAAAAATCAGAGCGCCAAGTCCGCCACCGCCGATAAGCCCGGCCAGAATGGCGTTTCCGATGGATTGCGTAAGGGCTGTACGTACGCCGCCGACAATGAGGGGCAGCGCAAGAGGCAGCTCTACCCGCAGAAAAATCTGAGTGGCTGTCATCCCCATGGCGGCAGCGGCCTCGCGCACGGAGGCATCCACCGACCGCAATCCGGCCAGTATATTACCGGCGATCGGCAGCAGGGCATAAAGGAACAGCGCGATGATGGCCGGCGTCGGCCCGATTCCGCGCAGGCCGGCGGCGGCAAGTGCAGGGTAACGCTCAGCCAAAAGCGATAAAGGTAATATCAGTAAACCAAGCAACGACAGCGTCGGAATAGTCTGGGCAGTATTCATCACGGCAAAAATGATGCGCTCCAGCCAAGTGCCGGCCCTGGCCAGCAAGGCAAGCACGAAACCAGTAACGAAAGCCAGCAGAGTGGAAAAACCGGCCAGAAAAAGATGCTCGGCAAGACTGGCAATAAAACTGTCACGACGGTTGGAAAATTCTATAAGTACCGACAGACTGGACAGGCCACCGCCAGCCAGCATCAGAACAAGCCCGGCAGCAGCCAGCAGCCAGACCAGAAAGCCGCGCCGCCGACCCAAACGCCCGGCGGCGTCATGCAGAATCACGTAGATTCCCGGCAGGGCCAGCCAAAAGCCTGAACCGAGCGAAGCCCGGCCACCTTCGGCAACCTGAATGGCGGCCAGACCACCGGCAACGGCAAATAGCCCATATAAAAGCAGCAGGCCTGCGCCTGCCTGCCAGATCAGCTGTGCATGCCCAGGCCTGACAGCGACTGGCGCCGGGAAGTAAGCGCTGCCAGTCCGCCTGCGTGACAAAAACAATACTGCTCCGGCTATAGCCAGCATAGTCAGCAACCAAGGCGGAGCTTCCACAGCCAGGTAAACAGCTCGGCCGCTAAGCATGCGATTAGGCCGCAAACTCAGCAGGGGGAAGGCGGACACTGCCAGAATAGTCAGTAAAACGCCGGTCGAGAGCACCGGGTCAAGCTGCCATCGAGCCGACAGCTTCATTCAGAAAGCAAGCCGGCCGTTATCAAATAGTCACGCGCTACCGCACCGGCGTCCAATCCGTCGTAGGCCACCTTAGCATTCAGACGCTGCAGGCTAAGCAGATCCAGCGACATAAAAGCCGGTTTTAGTAAAGTTTCGATCTCCGGGTACGCCTCCAGAACCGGGCCGCGGATAACCGGAGCAGGCAGATACACTGGCGGCACCTGCAGCGGATCGTCAAGCACCGCCAGCCCGAGTTTGTCCAGCGCACCGTCAGTACCGTACACCAGCGATACATTAACTTCATTAATACCCTCAGCCAGCGCCTTAAGCATCTCGGCGGTATTGCCTGTGGACAGCAGTATCAGCTGGTCTTCCTTAAGTTTAAAACCGTAAGCCGCCTCATAGCCGGCCAGCCCCATAGGATTGTCGGCAAAACTCTGGGCCGCTATCAGACGCACCTTGCCGCCAGCATTTACGAAGGCTGCAAAATCGCGCATGTCGCGCAGATTGTTGGCCGCGGCGAAATCGCGACGAAGCGCCAGCATTTCGGTATTGTTGGCCGGTGCCGGCGTCAGCCATATAAGATTCTTGCGGGTTTTGTCCAGCTCGCGGGTCTGCTCGTAACCGCGCACCGGATCAGACCAGATGGCCGGATCAAACCCCTCATGATAATACTGGCCCGAGCCGGTATAGTCGACCACGATATCCAGCTCGCCGGCCTCAAGCGCTTTGCGCAGTATATCCGGAGTGCCGAATTCAGTCTTGTCGGTCACCTGAAAACCATTCGCCTCGAGCAGCTGAATAATCATGTTGCCCAGCACAGCGCCTTCGGAATCTATCATCGATGCGACTGTTACCGGCCCCTTGCCGCCGCCGCTTTCCTTGGGGGTGCAGGCATAAAAAACCGATAGGGCCAGCAGTACTACGAGCACAATTATACTTTTCTTCATACGTTTTCCTTTCATCAAAGTCATACAACATATTGAATATACGCTGTTTACCGACGCAAAGCAAACCCGACTATGTGGATCAACCGCGACGAACGGCTGAGGAAGACAGCTGGGGACAGTCCCCGCACCTGGAGATATTAGCCATTTCCATCCGCTTCGGAAACGAATCCGACAGAGACGCCTGGGGACAGTCCCCGCCCTTGGAGATAATAGCGCTTTCGGATATCCGTTCGGAAATGCGTCTTGTCGGCACAGCTCTCCGGCATTATACTGCCACCATGAATGCCGCTGATTCACCGAAACCGCAAAACACCACGTCCCTGCCCGATTGTTTTCACCCGGTAATCCGCGACTGGTTTGCTGCCAAGTTTGGCCGGCCGACCGACATCCAGGAAAAAGCCTGGCCGCTGATCGCCAGCGGGGAGCATGTTTTCGCGCTAGCCCCCACCGGCAGCGGCAAGACGCTTACGGCTTTTTTATGGGGGCTCAACCAGCTGCTTAGCGGGGCCTGGCCGGCCGGTACAACCCGACTGTTGTATATCTCGCCACTGAAAGCGCTGAACAACGATATACGAAAGAATCTGCTGGGGCCACTAACCGAACTGCAGCAGGCTTTTGCGGCCGCCGGCATTATGGTTCCGGCTATCCGCAGCATGGTTCGCTCCGGCGATACCCCTCAGTCCGAGCGCCGCTCCATGCTGCGCCATCCACCGGAAATATTTATCTGCACACCGGAATCTCTGGCCATCATGCTGACCAGCAACAGTGGCACACATATGCTGGGCAGTCTGGCAGCGGTGATTCTGGACGAGATTCACGCTGTTGCCGGCAGCAAACGCGGCACCGCCCTGATGGCCAATGTAGAGCGCCTGGTGGGTCTTTCCGGCGAAATCCAGCGTATTGCACTATCGGCTACTGTTAATCCGGTGCAGGAACTGGCCCGTTTTGTGGCCGGCTACACGCTCCCTGGGACAGGCAGTATCGCTACTCTGGCAAGCGACCCAGGCCCCGATAGTTTTGTAGAACAGCTTGACCACTCGGCTGCGCCGCCGCCTTCTGGCGAGACAACGGAGTTCAAGCAGGCGGCCGTTGACAGGCTACAAGGGCTAGAGGCAGCCACCACGCCTTTGGCAGCGCTTGATGAGTACCTGCCCCGCCCCATCCGTATCCTGCAATCCGGCATCCGCAAACAGATCGAACTCGACATCGTCACTCCGGGCCAGCCTTTGTGGGAAAAACTTACCGAGCACTTGTACGAACAGATACTGCGCCACCACTCTACGCTTGTCTTTGTGCAGAGCCGGCGCATGGCCGAACGGCTAACCCGGTTTATCAACGACCGCCACAACAATCCGGAACCGCTGGTGTACAGCCATCACGGCAGCCTCTCGCGCGAGATCCGGCTGGAGGTGGAGGAGCGGCTTAAAACCGGGCGATTGCGCGGTATCGTGGCCACCGGCTCGCTGGAGCTGGGTATCGACATCGGCGACCTGGACTTGGTGCTGCAGGTCGGCGTTCCCGACGCAGTCAGCTCGGCCATGCAGCGGCTGGGCCGGGCTGGACACGGAGTTGGCCAGCTCAGTCGCGGAATCCTTTATCCTTTGCATGAAAAAGAAGAACTGGAAGCCGCTGTCCTCAGGCAGCTTATATATGAAGGAAACATCGAAGCACTGAACATTCCCCAAGCACCGCTGGATGTGCTGGCCCAGCTGCTTTTGTCGGTCTGCGCCCGCGGCAGCTACAAGCTAGAACAATTATATAACTTTGTCCGCTGCATCAGCCCCTACTACCGACTGGAGCTCCGGCACTTCCGGCTGGTTTTGGATCTGCTCTGCGGCAACTGGGCCGACACCCGCCTGCGCGAACTTTCTCCGCGACTTTTTCTGGACCCGCACACCGGCCGCTACTCTGCCGCTTCCGGCACCGAACTGCTTTTATACATGAACGGCGGCACCATTCCCGACCGCGGCTACTTTGCCCTGCGCACCAGTGAAGGGTCCGTAACGCTAGGCGAGCTGGACGAGGAATTCGTCTGGGAACGCAAGGTTGGCGACAGCTTTGCCCTGGGTGGCCGTGCTTGGAAGATCGAGAGTATTGACCACAATCATGTGCAAGTGGCACCAGCCGCAAACGCCGCCGGACTTACGCCATTCTGGAAGGCCGACCGGCGCAGTCGTGATTTCAGCTTGTGCGAACGCATCGGACTGCAGTTAGAAGCCTACGCCGAAGCGCAGCAGAACCTGGCCGACTTGCCGGAGCTGCTGCGCCGGCAGGCCAAGGCTACAGCCGTCTGCTGGCCACACCGGCATCATCTGGTTTTCGAAAGCTGTCAACTGCACGGCGAAAACGAACGCGAAGGCAAAAACAGGCAGCAGCCGTCCGCCGACAGCAAGAGCGACGGACTCTTTCAGTATCTGCTGCATACCTTATGGGGCCAGCGAGTCAACCAGCCCCTGGCTTTCGCCTTCGCCGCCGCCTGGCAGCATCGTTATAATAAAATACCCGATGTGTTTGCCAACAACGACAGTATCTATCTTTCGGTCGACCAGCCGTTCGACGGCCAGGGTTTTTTCGCCCTGCTTGGTGATTGGCCGCTGGAACAGCTGCTGCGCGACAGTTTGGAGGCTACGGCCTTTTTCGGCTCACGCTTCCGCGAGAATGCCGGCCGGGCCATCCTGTTGCCACGACGCGGCTTTGGCGTGCGCCAGCCATTCTGGATGACCCGTCTGCGTTCTAAACGCCTCTGGGAAGCGGTAAAACCGCGGCCGGATTTTCCGATCCTTCTGGAAACCTGGCGCAGTATCCTGAATGACGAATTCGACCTGGCAAGCCTGCGGCTACTGCTGGGTGAAGTCGAAGCAGGCACCATTCACGTCAGTACTGTGGAAACCGAAAGCGTTTCGCCTTTTGGCGCGGACATGGTCTGGCAACAGACCAACCGCTACATGTATGAAGATGACGCTCCGGAGAACAGCCAAGGCGCAGCCTATTCCGGCGACCCGGTGGCCGACACCCTGCAGCACAGCGAACTGCGCCCCCTCATCCCGGCCGAACTGAGTACCGCCCTGCAGGCCCGTTTGCAGGGCAGCACTGATGGCTATGAGCCCGGCAGCCCGGCCGAATTCATCCAGCTGACCCGTGATAGAATAATTACCGAACCGGAGGAACTGGAAATACTGTTGCTGACCTTGAACCGAGCCGCCGGCAGCGAAACCATACTTGAGCAGTGGTGGCCGGAACTCGACCAGCGGCTTTGTTTTGCCAGGTCCGGTAACCGCAACTGGCTGTGCAGCATAGACCAGGGCCGGCGGCTGTTGCAGGCAGCTCAAACGGCAGAAGCCCTCAAGGTACCAGCAGCCGCCTCGGATCGTGAACCAGTCACGTTCCATTCAGTGCAGTTCGGCGGCCGCACCCTTCTGCCCGGCCAGGAAGTACAGCTGCGTTCAGGCACGACAGCCCCGGCCGTAGAAGGTATCGAGGTCCTGGCACAGTGGCTGGCCTTCTACGGCCCACTGCCGCTGGCATGGCTGAAAAACCATCCAGTTCTCGGCTGCCTGGCCAGCGACAATGTCCTTGAGGACCTGCAGGAAAGCGGCCGGATTATTGTCGACCTGCTCAGCGAAGGCTCTGGCGCGCCGGAACTCTGCGACAGCGAAAACCTTGAACGTCTATTACGGCTCCGTCGCAACAGAGAGAAATACAGCAACAATATCTATACCCCGCAGGATCTTACCTGGCTGCGCGCCCGCCTGGGCGGCCTGACTGCATCGATGGACGTCCTGGAAGCAGTCAGCCTGCTGGAAGGCTGGCCGGCCAAGGCCGAAGCCTGGGAAGAGAGTCTGCTGCCAACGCGGATTCGGGATTACCGCCAAAACATGCTGGACAGTACAATGGCCGAAGGGGCACTCTGCTGGCGCGCCACCGGCAAGCATAAGCTATCGCTTTTATTTAGCGAGAACAGTAGCCTGCTCTGGCCGGAACAAACCAAAAGCAAGCCCGCACTGGAACAACTGTTTCCCACAGCCCTGATAAAATACGACTTCTTCGACCTGCAGACTAAACTGCAGGGCAACAGTGCCGATACCGCCAATTTCCTGTGGGAGCAAAGCTGGACCGGGGCCATCAGCACGGATTCTTTCAGTGCGGTTCGGCAGGGCATCCAAAACAGCTTTCGCAGCAAAGAAGCGGCTATCCCGGCGGCGGCTTCCCGCGGCCAGACTGTCCGCAGCCGCCTGCGCCACCATAGTTTCCGCGAATGGCAAAAAAACCGGCCCCTGCAGTCCATGTGGTTCCGCTGGCCGAATGTGCTCGAAGCAGCC
>JAHIWF010000372.1 GCA_018815555.1 Spirochaetota bacterium
CTTTTTCTCCGCCCTGGCCGGAGCGGCCCTGGCCGACTGGCTGCCGGCTTTAGCCGCTGGCGCGCTGCCTGGTTCCGGAGTAGCTGCCGGCCCGGCCGCTCAGGCTGCTCTGGCCACCCTGTCCGGAGCCAACCCCGGCACAGGGGGCCTCAGCCCTGGCCTCCAGCTGGCCGCCGCCATGGCCTTTCCGCTCTTGTGCCTGCTGGCCGGCATGGCCGGCGGCCTCTTGGTAGCCCTGCTGCCGGCGCTCGGCCGCCGCTTTGCCGGAGCCGATATCCTGCTTACCAGTTTTCTGCTGTCGCAGGCCGCAATCCTGATCGTGGACAACCTGATCGGCGGAGCCCTGCGCGATACCGCCAACAATCTGGTGGCCATGGTGCCGATCAGCGCCGCCGCCCGGCTGCCCCGCCTGGCCCGGCCCTCGGTGCTCACCATAGCTCCGTTCATCGCCCTTGCTGTGTGCGCCGCCCTGTGGCTGTTCATGGAACGCAGCCGCTCCGGCCGCATGCTTACCCTGTACGGAAAAAACCGCAGCTTTGCCCGCCTGATGGGCTATCCGGTGCGCAAGCTGGCCTTCTATCCGATTCTGGCCGCCGGCGCCCTGCACGGCCTGGCTGGCGCTTTTCTGGTGCAGGGCATAAACGGCACCGCCATCCGCGGCATGAGCGGCGGCCTCGGGTGGAGCGCCATCGGCGTAGCCCTGATTGCCAGCAACAAACCGGCCGCCCTGCCGCTGGCCACCCTGCTGTTTGCCTGGCTGGATGCCGGAGCACGACAGGCCTCGGTCTGGGCCGACATACCGGCCGACATCAGCCTGGTTATCAAAGCCGTGGTAATCATCGGCATCACCGCCCGGCCCCTGTGGCAGAGTCTGCGCGGCAAGCGCTTTGCCGGGGAGCAGTTATGAGCGGCTGGTGGTTTCTGCTGGCCGAGCTGCCGGCCGGACTGGCCGCCCTGGCACCGGCCGCCCTGGGCGGCCTGCTTACCGAGCAGACCGGTTATCTTAATATAGCGCTCGAAGGCCTGATCATGGCCGCCGCCTTTACCTACATCGCCGTTGGCAGCCTCTTCGGCCCGCTGGCCGGCATGGCCGCCGCCCTGTTGGTAAGCGCCTTCCTGGCCTATACTACCGACCTGTGGTGCCGGCGCAGCGGAGCCGATTCATTCGTGGCCGGGCTGGGTCTTAACCTGCTTATTCCCGGCCTGGTGTCCCTACTGTCGCAGGCCCAGTTCGGTACCAAAGGCATAGTAGCCGTACAGACCCTGCAGTCGCCCCGGCTGCTGGCCGCGCTTAACCTGCGCTACAGCGACCTGGCCGCCTTTGCCGCCATAGCCCTGGTGGCCTTTCTGCTTACCCAGACACGCTTCGGCCTGCGCACCCGTGCCCTGGGCATGAGCGCCGATGCCGTGCGCATGGCCGGCATCCGGCCAGAATCGGTCCGGCGCAACGCCTATATCGCTTCCGGAGTGCTGGCCGCCTTTTCCGGCATAGCCCTGGCTGCCTCCATCGGCGCCTGGGTGCCCAACATCAGTGCCGGTCGCGGCTGGATAGCCCTGGTAGCCGTATATTTAGGCGGCCGCCGGCTGGGCGGCGTACTGCTGGCCAGCCTGGGCTTTAGTTTCCTCCTGTCGGCCGCAAACCGTGCCCAATCCTACCTGACGGTGCCGGCTGAAATACTGGCAGCCATCCCCTACATCCTTACCGCCCTGGTAGTTGTCGGCGGCTCCTGGCTGCGCTACCGCAAGGCCGCAAAAAAACAGGCGCAGGACTGAAAGCTCAGTTCCGCGCCTTGTAATACTAACATAAACAATACAAGCGGCCGCACCTGCTGCATGATGCCCGGGAACGGCCGCATCAGATTTAGTCTTCCTCTGCCTCCTGGGTGCGGAAGGCCTCGGCCGCCTTGGCCACATCTTCGGCAATCTTGCCGGAGATCGGCGAGTAATGGTCAAACTCGATCTCGAAACTGCCGGTGCCCGAAGTCTTGGCACGCAGGTCTATCGAATAACGCAAAAGCTCGGCCTGAGGTACCTGGCCCTTGATCTCGATAATGCCGCCGCCGATCGGATTCTGGCCGGAAATACGGCCGCGCCGGCTGGACAAATCGCTCATCACATCGCCCAGGTATTTTTCCTCCACAAATACCGTAAGGTTCATGATCGGTTCCAGCAGGGTGGGGCTGGCGTTCTTGCAGGCCTCGCGGAAGGCACCGCGGGCGGCAATCTTGAAGGCCATTTCCGACGAGTCTACCGGGTGCTCCTTGCCGTCCATCAGGCTGGATTTAACGTCCACCACCGGATAGCCGGCAACAATACCGCGCTCCATAGCCTGGTGGATACCCTTTTCGATACCGGGCACAAACCCCTTGGACACCGCGCCGCCAAACACCTTGTTCTCGAAGCCGTAACCAGAACCACGTTCCAGCGGCTCTACCTCCAGCACCACCTTGCCGTACTGTCCATGGCCGCCGGACTGCTTCTTGTGCGTATGCTCGCCGCTGGCCTTCTTCTGGATGGTTTCGCGGTAGGCGATGCGCGGAATACGCGTTTCCACCTCAATCTTCTGATTGTGCTTGATCTTTTCCAGAATCATGTTTATCTGCAGCTCGCCCATGCCGGCAATAACCGTCTCGTGGGTTTCGGCGTCAAAACGGACCGTAAAGGTGTGGTCTTCCTCAGCCGCCTTGTGCAGAATCTCGGACAACTTGTCTTCTTCCTTTTTGCTGGCCGCAGTAACCGCCACCGCATGTACCGGCTGGGGCAGACGCAGCGGATTAAAGCGCAGCGCAGCATCCGGCGTGGTGATAGTCTCGTTGGTCTTAAGACTGGCGCTCTTGGCAATCACCCCAATGTCGCCGGCATGCAGTTCTTTAACCTCTACCAGTTTCTTGCCCACCAGAATATACAGCTTGGACGGTTTTTCTTTTTTGTTGTCGTTTACGTTCAGGAATTCCGTATCCGAAGTAAGTACACCGCGGATGATCTTCACGTACGAAAGCCGGCCGGAGAACTGGTCAATCTGGGTTTTAATAACCAGAGCAGCCAGCGTACCGCTATCGGAAATCTTAAGCTCGGCCTTTGAGTCGTCCGGCATGGTTACATTTTCGACCGAATGATGCGACGGATCCGGGGCAACCTCGGCAATAAAGTCGAGCAGGGCCAGACAGCCGGAGTTTTTCAGGGCAGCACCGGCGAACACCGGAATAATGCGGTTCTCGGCCAGGGCTTCCTGCAGGCCTTTAACAATCTCGTCCTGCGACAGCGTGCCGTCAGTCAGGTATTTCTCCATAAGTTCGTCATCGCCATCGGCAGCAGCTTCAGACAAAGCCGCCCGGGCCTCGGCAACAGCATCCTTATATTCAGCCGGAATGTCTCCGGCACTTTCTTTCTGCTCATGGGATTTAGGAAGGGCATACGCCTTCTGGTTAAGCACATCGATAACACCGGCGAAAGAAGAACCCTCGCCCATCGGAATGGAAATAGCCACCGGATGCACACTGAACTTGTCGGTAATATCGGCCACCGACGCCGTAAAAGACGCGCGTTCCTCGTCCAGGCGGTTAACAAAAAACATACGCGGTTTCTTGCGGGTTTCCAGATTCCGCCAGGTTTTTATGGTTTCAATCTGCACGCCCGAGCGGCCGTCCAGCAGCACCAGCGCGGCCTCGGTAGAACGCAAGGAAAGTATAACCTCTCCGATAAAGTCGGCGGATCCGGGAGTGTCAAGAAAATTTAACTTTTTACCTTTGTATTCGGCATAGGCAAGACTGGTATGCACCGAAATCTTGCGCGCAATCTCCTCATCGTTATAGTCACTGACAGTTTTGCCGTTTTCCACGGTTTCCGGCTTGGCGATAGCCCCGGCGGAAAACAGCAGATGCTCCATCAAACTGGTTTTTCCGGTACTACCATGGCCCGCAAGGGCCACATTCCTGATAAGATCGGTCGTATACGACATACCCACTCCTTACAGAAAATTCTGAGCTTTCTCTTGTCCAACAACAAGGGAGTTTTCATCATGCCATCATCCGAGCCTGCCGGAGCCGGCACAACTAGTACTAGGATAAAGCCGGATTTCAGGACTTGTCAAGAAAAACCGGCAGCCCCCCATGC
>JAHIWF010000373.1 GCA_018815555.1 Spirochaetota bacterium
AAGGGCGTCCGTTTATAGGCCCATTCGGCGGGAGCTACCTGCAGGTTGTCGCAACAGTGCTTGCTTACATCCAGATAATCAATAGTGACTGCTGCATCGGCGATTTCGCGTTCGTAGCAGCGGGCGTTCATGAATACCGCGCCGCCGACCGAACCGGGCAGGGCTGAGATGAATTCGAGACCGCTAAGGCTCAGGCCGGCCGCCAGCGAACATAGCCGGTCTGCCGGCATTCCGGCTCCGGCATATAGGGTAGTGTCGGTTTCGAACATGATATGGCGGGACAAACCGGCAGTGCAGAGCACCAGGCCGCGGATACCGCTGTCGGCTACCAGCAGATTAGCGCCTCCGCCCAGGATCTGTGCCGGGATCCGGTACCTTTCGGCCAGTTCCAGAACCTGACGCAGCGCCAATACCGAGCGCGGCTGCACCCAGAGATCGGCTGGTCCGCCTATCTGGAAGCTGGTATGGCCGGCCATAGCTTCATTGAGGCGCAGCTTTGCATCAATTGCTTCGTTCTGGATGGCCTGGGCCAGGGCTGCCGCCGCTGCCAGCTGATCCTGCTTGGGTTCTATTGTGCTCATATCTGCATAGTAATGAAAAAAAGCCACTGCGGAAAGCCCGGATCAGGGCTTGCACAGTGGCTTTAGGGGCTGCGGCTGCCGCATATTACATGCGGATGCCGATAAGTGCGTCGTTGGTCTCGCGGAAGCGTTTTACCACGATGGGCAGAATGTCGATGGCCACTTCCGGATGGGTTTTCAGGAACGAGTTGAATTCCCAGGAAGCCAGGATCAGTACATCGGTATTTTCGATGGCGGTAACAGTGGCGGTGCGTGGAGCTCCGTCCAAAACAGCCATTTCACCCAAAATATCACCGGCGCCGTTGCTGGCAATCTCGACACTCTGGCCGTTAGGATTGGTTTTTTCGATCTTTACCCGGCCTTTGGTGATGATGAACAGACCGATGCCTTCTTCGCCCTGTTTGATCAGCGCGTCACCGGCTTTATAGCTGCGCTCGGTACAGATCTGTGCAATGCCCTTCAGGTGTCTGGGCTGCAGATTGGCAAACAGGCTAACGCCGGCCAGTAATTGTTCCTTATCCATGTATATCTCCTGCAAATTGGGTAGGCAGTATGCGACGGCAGCACTGTGCTGTCGTCTGAAACCTTGTACACAAGAATACGGCATAAGCACTACAACGTCAATTGAAAAACGTTTTTGTCGCCTAAGTTGAACTGCCCGCCGGGCCGGAGACAGCCTGCTGCCGGAGTGCGCTGCGACTGTCTTCCTGGGTGGCCAGGTTGAAGGTGGGGTAGGCGAAGCGGATGCCGGCCTCGTCGAAACGTTGCTTGATGGCCATGAACATGCCGTTGTTGGTCGGTTCCCAATCACTCTGTACGAACCAGACTCCGAGGAACAGGTCGACACCTTCTTTGCCGAAGCTTTGAATCATGAAAAAGGGTTCAGGGTTGCGCAGCACCGTGGGGTGGCGGTCGGCAATATCCAGCAGCAGGTTCTTGGCTTGTTCCACGTCAGTGTCGTAAGGCACCGTAAGCGTAATGTTCAACCGCCGTACCGGAAAGCGCGTTAGGTTGATCATGTTGGCTTTTATCAGCGTTTCGTTGGGAATGCGGATCAGCCGGTTATCGAAGGCGCGCAGCTTGATGGACAGGGTGTCTATCGAGAAAACCACGCCGGTAAGGTTGTCGATGGTAAGAATGTCGCCCACTGTAAAGGCTTTTTCCGATACCAGAAAAAAGCCGCTGATAAAGTTGGACACCGAGGTCTGGGCGGCAAAACCCAGGGCAATACCGACGATACCGGCTGCGCCTAACAGCGGATTCAGATCCACTTTGGCGGCCTTAAGCGCATTGATGACGATGAGGGCAACCCCGGCCCACTGGATTATTTTTATGATCAGATCGCTGGAACGCGGATCCAGGCGCTTGTGGGCAATACGCTTGAGCACACCGATAAGCAGGCTGATGAGCACAATGCCCACCAGGATGGTCAGGCCGACATTCAATATGCGGCCTAGCAGCTCCGGGTTCAGGAAGAAATTCTTCAGGCTGTCCAGTAGGGGAATGTCCACCACCACGCCGGCGTTCGGGTGTTCTTCGGCTACTGCTGCCGTGTTTTGCGGGGTGGCCTGGTCAACTTGGGCCGGCACAGCCGAATCTTCCATTACCGCTGTCGGAGTTTCGGTACCATTCTGGGCGCGAAGTAGGGCCGGAGCGGCTGTCCACAGCAGCATCAGTACTATGGCGGTCCAAAGCCGGGGGACGCCGCGAAAATCTCTATTTTTTAGGTTTTTCATCATCATTACATCCTGGTTATGGCCCGCAGCATTTCGATGCTGCGTTCAATAACGGTATCTTCGCCGCTGGTCTGTGCTTCCGCCAGGATTACTGTGTCGGAACTGCGTCGTGGCGAGCTTTCAATGCTCATGCGTACTCTGGACGGGCCGAACGCAAACTGGATTTTTTCACTGAACAGCTGTCGCCCTTTGCGGAAAATGGAAAGCTGCGAACCGTACACACATAAGTCTTGGATGTGTACCACTTCACTGGTATTATTGCGTATGCGCACTGGATGCAGAATACGCGAGGCATCAAAATCCTGGTCTGCCTGTTTTAGGCCGCCGTTGTCGTCGAGCAGGTCGTCGGGGATAAAACTACCGTCGACAACATAACAGACCAGGCCGCTGGTAGTGGAACCGTAGAGGGTTTTTTGTAAGGCTTGCAGCGGCAGGGTGGCAGCCTTATGTGAACCAATATGCAGCTCGGCCTGGACATACGAGGCTAGAATGCCCTGAATATTAGTCATTGGCGGCAGCATTACCGGATGGCGCAGGCGCACACAGACCGGCAGTTCCGGATAGGCCGGCAGCAGGGCATAGCGTCGTTCCTTGCCCAGCCAGGCGTACATCCAGCCGGGGCCGCCCAGTTCCGGGAAGCCCTGTTCGTCGAGAGCGCTTTCGGCCGGGAAACACAGCCGTGGCGTTGCGGTGCCGGGGAATCCCGGCATGGTCCAGGTCGGAGCGTCAATCTGGTTGCTAATAGCCAGCAGGGTATTGCTGCCGGTTTTCCAGATAGCCGTGCGGATAGTGCCTGCGCCGATGCGGTGCGTGCGGGCGGCCGCAGTGCCGCAACTCTCGGGAATGCCCCAGGTAGACCAGATGAGCTCAGCATTGTTGTGCGGCAGGTTATGTCTCATGTATACTCCAGCAATAGTATAGAATACCTGGCCCCGATGGTAAAGCGCGGGGTGCACAGAGCCAGCTGTCAAGGAGCCTGAGTGAATACCGAATTGCTTTCCGGTACGGTAG
>JAHIWF010000374.1 GCA_018815555.1 Spirochaetota bacterium
ACCGGGATGGGTTGTTTGATCCACTTGCGCGCGCTTACTACCAGGTTTTCCACGCTTTTGTCGTGGGCTTCAAAATATTTGTAGATGTTCAGTGCGTAACTGGCTACGCCGCGCACCCCGGCGTTGATATGGGCAACTTTCATGATAGCTCCTTGGCTGCCGTCTCCAGTGCGGCGGCAATAACCTGATGCATGTCGTAGTAGCGGTAGTCGGCCAGGCGGCCGCCAAACAGTACCTTGTTTTCGGCTTGGGCCAGCTGCCGGTAGCGTTCGGCCAGGGCATTATTGGCTTCGTTGTTTACCGGGTAGTAGGGCTCTTTGCCGGGCTGCCACTGCTCGGGGTACTCGTAGCTGAGTACCGTTTTGCTCTGGGTGCCGAAGGCGAAGTGCTTGTGCTCTATAACCCGGGTGTAGGGTACTGCGGCCTCGGTATAGTTGACCACGGCGACACCTTGGTGGTTTTCTTCGTCCAGTTCCTGGTGGTCGAAACGCAGCCCGCGGTATTCAAGTTGACCATAGCGGTATTCGTAATACTGGTCGATCATGCCGGTGTAGACGATTTTCGCGGCCAGGCTGGAAAGGCGCTGGCGGTCGGCAACGTAGTCGGTATTCAGCTGTACATCACAGCCGGCCAGCAGTTTTTCGAAGAGGGCAGTATAGCCGGCCTCGGGTATGCCCTGGTAGCGGTCGTTGAAGTAATTGTTGTCGTAGCGGAAGCGTACCGGCAGCCGCTGGATAATAAAGGCCGGCAGCTCGCTGCAGGGGCGGCCCCACTGTTTCTCGGTGTAGCCTTTGATCAGTTTTTCGTAGATGTCCTGCCCCACCAGCATAATAGCCTGTTCTTCCAGGTTGCGCGGTGTGCTTATGCCGCTGGCGGCGCGCTGTTCGGCGATCTTGGCGGCAGCTTCGGCCGGTGTTGTTACGCCCCACATGGCATGAAAGGTATTCATGTTAAAGGGCAGGTTGTACAGTTCGTTTTTATAACGGGCCACCGGCGCGTTGATAAAATTATTGAAACTGCCGAACTGGTTGATGAAGCGCCACACTTCTTCGTTTGACGTATGAAAGATATGGGCGCCGTACCAGTGGACGTCGATGCCGGCCTGCTGTTTTGTATAACAGTTGCCGCCGATATGGTCCCGGCGGTCGATAACCAGCACCTTCTTCCCGGCATCTGCCGCCTTGCGGGCAAACACCGAGCCGAACATGCCGGCACCGACTACGAGGTAGTCGTACATGAGTTCTCCTTTTTTGTGACCACAGTACCGCCCCGTCTTCCGGCGCCGGTTCTCTGTCATCCGGAAGAATATAGCATGCCTTTCAGGAAAAATCAGGGTGCTGCCCGTGCGCTTGCAAATCGGGAGGCGAACGGCGGCACTCCTGCCTTGATAACGCTTGGTGGTAGTAAAAAACAGACAGGATTATTGGGCAGACCCCGGGGCGTCTTCGGATGGGGGTCAGACCCCACTGGCGCTTGGGTGAGGGTCAGACCCCCGAGGCTTGACTTCGGGGGTCTGACCCCAAAACGGCGGTGGTTCTGCTGAAAATTGCCTGAATTCCGCAGAGTGGCTGTTGATTTGCGGCAGGCAATACTATATGCTGTTAGTATGTTCAAGAGAAGCCTGAATTTGGCCGCATTGGTTGGGAAAAAATCTTTTTTTTTGTTTGGGCCGCGTAGTACCGGAAAAACCACCTTGGTTCGGCAGCAGTTTCATGCGGAGCGCATCATCAATCTGCTGCGTAGTTCTACGTATATTCCCTTGAGTCAGGAGCCAGGTCGGCTGGCGGAACTCATCCGGGCTATGCCGGAACCGGGGTTGCCGGTTGTTATCGATGAGATTCAGAAACTGCCGGATTTGCTGGATGAGGTTCATGATCTGATCGAAAGTACTGGCCTGCATTTTGTGCTTACTGGTTCAAGCGGGCGAAAGCTGAAATCATCCGGCGTAAACTTGCTTGCTGGCCGTGCCTGGCAGGCTAATCTTTTTCCTTTGTGTTCGGCTGAACTCGGACAGTTTGATTTGACGGCGTATCTTTTGCATGGCGGCCTACCGCAGGTTTTTGGCAGTGAAGAGCCTGAGGAAGAACTGGATGCGTATATTCACACCTACCTCAAAGAAGAGGTGATGGCAGAGTCTCTGGTACAGAATCTGGCCCACTTTGCCTCATTTTTGCGTCTTGCTGCCATCAGCAACGGGCAACAGCTCAATTTTGC
>JAHIWF010000050.1 GCA_018815555.1 Spirochaetota bacterium
AAAAAAACGGCGCAAGGTCGTTAACCCAACGGGAGGCATACTATGCTTTATGTCCAGTTTGGCCTGTATCTGGCATTGATGCTGGGAATCGGATTCTATTCGATGAAAAAAGCCAGCAGCAACGAATTGTTCATTATCGGAGGACGGACCCTTGGGCCGCTCACTACGGCCATCAGCGCCGGCGCATCGGATATGTCCGGATGGCTGCTGCTCGGCCTGCCAGGTGCCGTTTTTGCCAGCGGCCTGGTCGAAGGCCTGTGGATATCGCTCGGCCTTACCATCGGCGCTTATCTCAACTGGCTGTTTGTGGCCGGACGGCTGCGCGTAATGTCCGAAAAAATGCAGGCCGTAACCCTGCCGTCGTTTATCAGCAGGCGCTTCGACGACAAAAAGTCCATTCTTAAAATCGTATCAACCCTGGTAATTTTAGTTTTCTTCACCTTGTATGTGGCTTCCGGCCTAAAGGGAGGGACACTGCTCTTTGCCCATGCCTTCGGCGCTTCTGAAAGTATCGCGCTGCTGGTAACGACACTCGTCGTAGTGTCTTATACCTTCCTTGGCGGCTATCTTGCCGTCTGCTGGACAGACTTGATTCAGGGCTTGTTGATGCTTACTGCCCTGGTCTTCTGCGCCTTGTTGGGATTTTTTGCTATCACCGGCAATGGTGTGGATATCGGAGCGGTCAATCCGGCAGCCTTCAAGCTTACTACCGGCTGGATTACCGGGGCCTCGCTCATGGCCTGGGGCTTCGGTTATTTCGGGCAGCCGCACATCCTGGCCCGTTTCTTCGGCATCGACAGCGTTAAATCCGTACCGCGGGCCCGCCGCATAGGCATTAGCTGGATGGTAATCTGTCTGATACTGGCCTCGCTGATCGGCATTATCGGTATCGGTTACAATGCTGCCAACCCGCTGCCCGGTATCGCTGGCGAAGGCGGAAACCCGGAGCGTATTTTCCTGGCTCTCACCAGCGCATTGTTCCATCCGCTGTTTTCCGGTTTTGTACTGGCGGCCGTTCTGGCAGCCGTCATGTCCACTGCCGATTCGCAGTTGCTGGTGCTTACTTCGTCACTCACCGAAGATATTCCGCTTATCCAGAAAATGGATGACCGTAAAAAGCGCTGGATAAGCCGCATAGGCGTAGCCGGTTTCGCGCTTGCCGCTTATTTGATCGCCGCTACCGATTCAGGAAGCATACTGCACATGGTCGGATATGCCTGGGGCGGTTTCGGCGCGGCCTTCGGTCCGCTGGTAATACTGGCACTGGTCTGGCGCAAGACTACCTGGTGGGGCGCTCTGGCCGGCATGGTTTCCGGTGCTCTTACCATTTTTGTAGTTAAAAATTATATTAAAATACCAGGCGAATATTTTTACGAGCTGCTGCCCGGTTTCATTATTGCCTTTATTGCCATTGTGGTCGTCAGTCTGCTGACCAAAAAGCCGGCCGAAACAACCCTCGAGCTGTTCGACAAGACGCAACAGGAAGTTCACGGCTAGCCTGCCATGCTGTTTTAGGAGCCGGGGGACGCCAGGCGATGGTCGATCGGACAGCCTGTACAGACGCGTCCCCCCGGGTCAGCCTCCTCGCGGCATGCTTCCGCCCGACGGAAGCACGCCGCTGCGGGGTCTGCCCCTTCCCCGGAGATTTATCGAGTTTGCGCAAGAGGGGGTCAGACCCCATAGCCAGACGGCTACGGGGTCTGACCCCCTCCTGCGTTGCGTTTAATCGATCTGGCTTGGTTTACGCCACCTCGATAACCACATTCCCGCGTTTGTGCTTTCCTTCCACGTAGGCATGAGCTTCGGCAGTTTGCTCGAGCGGGTAGCTGCGGTCGATCAGCGGTTTCAGCTGCCCCGCGGCGGCCAGGCCGGCCAGGAAATCCAGCTCTGCCTGTACCTCGCTGGTAGGCGCCTTGATGCTGGAGTATTTGCCGCCCCCGGCCAGCAGTTGCTTTTTGTCCGCGCCGGACAGTTTGCCCACCGCGTCGAAAACCGCGTCATACTGACCTGCCTCGGCCTGCCAGCCCGCTTTGGTGTAATCAAGCACCCGTTGTGCGCCGAGGTCGGCGACCAGCTTCTGGTTGGCAGTGCCGCATACCGCTGTAACCTCCGCTCCGTAATGGCGGCCCAGCTGTATTGCGTAGGAACCGACCGAACCGGAGGCCCCGTAGACCAGCAGGCGGCTGCCCTGGCGCAGAGCAAGGCGCTTCAGGTTCTGCAGGGCTGTCATGCCGCCTACCGGCAACACGGCAGCCTGCTCAAAGGACAAAGTATCCGGTTTCAGGCTGATAACACCCAGCTTGCGCTTTTCCGGCACGCACAGATATTCGGCGTTGCCGCCGAAGGCCAGCCCGGTAGCCGTTCCGAACACGGCATCACCCGGTTTGAAGCGGGTAACTGATCCACCCACTGTCTCTACCACGCCGGCATACTCTACGCCGGGTATTTTCATTGGCTTGAATCCGAATAGCAGTCCCAATGGTACCAGTATGATTTTTGGAATGCGGCGCAGATTTATATCGCCGCGGCAGACCGAGGAGGCCTGCACCTTGATAAGTACTTCGTTGGCCCGGGGTACCGGCTGGGCAACTTCTTTTAGCTGCAGCCCTTCAACAGTTTTCCCGGAAACAATTACCACCGCTTTCATGATCAACCCTCCTGTGTACTTGACTTACACTGTAAGTTAAACATACAGTGTAAGTATGTCAAGTGATAACACAGAAAAAAGCCAGATTGACGCGGTAGCCACCAGTGGCCGAGGAAAGCCAAACAGATTAGGCAGACGACCTGGAGCTGACGGGCCGGCAGCCCTGTCGCGCCAGCGGATCCTGGCAGCGGCGATGAATTTGGCAGATAGCAGCGGACTGGAACAGCTTTCCATGCGCAATCTGGCTACCAGTCTGGGAGTCAAGGCGATGTCGCTGTATAACCACATAACCAAGCGCGACGACATTATCGACGCGCTGGTGGATCAGGTTATTGGTGAAATACAGGTGCCGGATTGCACGTGCGACTGGCGGGCGGCCATGCGGCAACGAGCCCATTCTGCCCATCAGGCACTGCTGCGGCATCCCTGGGCGACCCTGGCGATCGTGTCCCGGGTAAATGCCGGACCGGCGATGCTTGCGTACATAGAAGCGACTCTCGCCTGTCTGGTGCAGGCTGGCTTTAGTCCTGAAGCTGCCGACCATGTCTGGAATGCCTTGGATAGTTATATCTATGGGTATACCCTGCAGCAGCTGAAATTCCCGTTCAAGGCGGAGGAATACCGCGAAGCCGCGGCCGCATACCTGCCGTCCATTCCGGAGAGCCGGTATCCGCATTTTGTCGGACTGGGCAGGCAGATCATAAACGGCAGTTATGACGGACTGCACCAGCTTGACTTTGGGTTGGAGCCGCTGCTGAACGGGCTGGAGCGGGAAATCGGCCGGTAGTAGCACAAGGCCTGACCCCGGTGGTTTCAGGCTTTGTGCCGGCGTATTTTATTCTATACCGTATACCAGCAGCCTGGACCGCAGATACGAAGACGGCGTCTTGCCGGTTATGGCGTTTACCTCGTGGCTGAGGTGGGCCTGGTCAAGATATCCGCATTGACCGGCATATTCGGCCAGCGAAAGAATGGTGGAATCGTGTTTGCAGCGTGTTACAAAATTGTTGAAACGCAAAATGCGCAGATAGGTCTTCAGGGTTGACCCGGTGTGATCGCGGAAAATCGACTGAAAACGCCGCGGACTTACCGGAGCCTGCCGGTAGAATTCTTCTGCCGGATACAGCCACCCGCTATTTGGAAGTGTATTTACTATAGCATGCAGCCATTGAGGCTGCTCGGTACAAAGAGGACGACACAGGTCAAAATATCGGTTGCAGTGTTCAGCAAAGGCAGCCAGCCCGGGATCAGCGGCTCCTTCCATGATCGGGGCGAATAAAGGTTCGTACTTTGTAAACAGGCTGGCATCGTCAATTAGAAGGTCATTGCAGGCTGATACATCAATATCCAGCAGCTGGCGCATACCCAAAGGCTTGAAAACAATACCGTACACGATGCTGTCGCCATAGAAGCGCAGTGAAATTCGCCTGGATAGCTGGGAAAAAGCGAAAACCGGACCACTACTGTGTTCTTCGCGCATGCCGTATTGAATACCAAGCAGTCCGGAGCGCAATACAAACAAATGCGAAAACCCGTCGGGAAGCAGACTATGACTGCGTATGCCCTGGTTTTGCAGGTACTGCATTTTGTAGTACGAGTGGATGTACGAGCTGAGCCGCAGAGCAGGCTCTGCGGTTTTATACAAGGTTATGCTGCCCACTGCTTTATCATCCAGTCCTCAGATTATGGGATAGGTGTAGCACAGAAGCGGCGAACTGTACAGCTGGAATTTGAACTGAGCTTTAGCGCCTGCCGTCGGATTCGTCATCCTCTTCCCAGGCATACAGTACAATCCCGGGTTTGTCTTCCACTTTTGTAGTCGACTTCGGTGTAACGGCAAATACCGAAAGCTGAAACACCAGGCCAAGTACACTAACAAGTACCAGTTTCAGTACTGTGTCGCCCAGGGTTTTTGTCCTGTTCATCATCTCGTCCTTTCAGACTGCTCCGGCTATTGCAGTAACCGGAGCAGCCCACTAATTAAATCAGTTTAGCGGATACAACCACTTGATCCAGGTGCGGTCTTCCGAAGAAAGCCGACCATTGCCTTTGTAGGCAGAATATTGCGGGTAGTACATAATAGAGTAATCATCACGCTTGGCCGACATCAGATAGGCTTCGGCGCTGGTTTCACCCGACTGGTACCAGGAAGAACCGTACCAGCTCTTGGTCCAGATGAACTCGTGACGCAAACCAAGACCATGTCCCAGTTCGTGCAGCAAGACCGCTTTCTGGTCCCAGCCGTAGAAGCTGCCATTGGCGAACAGACTGTAGAAGTCATTGAACAGAATAAGAGTCTTGTCGCTGTAGCTGGGGAAGAAAGCAGAGGCGATTACGCCCGGCAGGGCATTTTCTTCAGACTGGGTGGCGTTACGGATGGTAAATACAGCCGTCTGACTGCTGCCGCTGACGTCGATGAAATCGACTCCGGCGTAGGCCTCCCACTGCGCCAGCGCCCACTGCAGGTCGGAGCGCACAGTTGAGCTGATGTCCGCAGCGATCTTGTACTTAAGGTTTCCCCGAACCGTCGTGTTGTAGATGTCGGCATAGCGGCCACCGTTGATACGGATTACGTTGACTGTTGCCCGGCTTCCATCGGCTGCATCAAGGTTGAGCGAATCGTAGTAGGCCTGCACTTCGCTCAGCGAAGAAGCCAGGATGTCACCTTCGATAAGGTATTTGGTCTGGCCGTCGATCTCTGCTTCTTGTACTGCCCCGGCATAGAAATCGTTCCAGTCCAGCCGCTTGGCGACTTCGCCTCCGGTGGGCAAATTGGGCGACTGGCAGCCTGCCAGTAAAGCAAGGCTGATTATGGAAAATGCTACCAGTTTTATGAACGAGTGTTTCATTCATCTCTCCTGTTGTTGGTGTGAGAACTTCTGTTGTTGTTTTCCATGGAATCCTGTAACCGTCGTGCCGGTTATCAGAAGCGGCTCCAGCTGCATCGTAAAACTGCCTGTCTTGTTCTGGCAAGCAGAAACTGCGGGCAAGGCGGCTTTGTGGGTCTGTTGGGCAAAATGTATACTATACGGGTGTTGGGGTTTTGTTGAAAAGCGAAATTTGACGGGAATTAGGTAGAAGGCTGAAAACTAAATTTTGATTTTTGATCAAGCTTTTCTATTAACTCTGCTTTCGCGAATGTAGTACAATGCAAGCTATTTCCAGGCTCCGTAGCAAAGTGGACCGGATACATTCAGGTAGGTACCATCTGTGATATACTGTAACACCAGAGGTTACTATGAGACACAGCGTTATGAAGATTTCTATCCTGGTATTGTTTGCCTTCAGCCT
Source organism: Spirochaetota bacterium (assembly GCA_018815555.1). Taxonomy (GTDB): domain Bacteria; phylum Spirochaetota; class Spirochaetia; order Treponematales; family UBA12059; genus UBA12059. The sequence continues at coordinate 5,939 of JAHIWF010000050.1, forward strand.
TGCCGGATGCTTATCTCTGCGCATCGTCCCTGTAGGAGCAACTAGCTCTCGCGGCGTCTCCCAGACCAACGATCTTGATTCCATCATGGTTGGCAACAACGATAGAATCACCCTTCAGGCTGGTACGTATACCGGTCGGCTGGTTATTGAAGCAAACAATGCCAGCATAAACGGCGCTGGGGTCGGCAAAACCATTATCAGGGGCGATGTAGTGATCAACGGGAATTCTAACAGAGTTAGAAACCTGACTATCCTTGGTTCCGTAAGTATCTCCGGAAACACGAATGAACTCAGTAGAGTTGAGCTTGACCGTTCACGCGTCTCGGTTCAAGGAAACAAGAACAAGTATTGATAGACTTGTAGAGCTGACTGACAGTCCTTCGAGCAGCGCCACATGAAGCGGTGAGGCTTGCCTTCAAATAATAGAGAGTTGCACATTCAGCCGGCCGGGAGCTGCAGCCCTGCAGGGGCAAGATTGCAGCGCAGAGCGCGGCCCGCCCCTGCATCAGCTGCTTGTAGCTGATTTCAGCATGACAGGCTGCGGTAGTGTGGCCAGCTGGGCGGGCAACGCCTAATTTAATACCCAATTAGTATGGATTAGGTTGGCTTTTGACCGGGGAATCACTATTTTTAACGAATGAAACAGATTATGCGGGTTGAGCGGCTGGTAAAGCATTACGGCCAGGTGAGGGCGGTGGACGATATTTCGTTCGAGATTCCGGAGGGGATTTGCTTCGGGCTGCTGGGGCCGAACGGGGCGGGGAAAACTACGACAATCGAGATTATGGAAGGCATTACTCCGGCGTCTGGGGGCGCGGTGTTTTTTAGGGACCGGCCGATCGGAGCGGATTTTAAGAAAAAGGTGGGTATTCAGTTCCAGAGCACGGCGCTGCCGGAATTCATTACTGTTAAGGAAACTTTGCAATTGTTTTCGGCGTTTTATCCGAATCCGCGGCCGCTGGCGGAGTTGGTGGAGCTGTGCGCGCTGGACGACATTCTGGATCGTGACAACCGCAAGCTCTCCGGCGGGCAGCGTCAGCGCATGTTGTTGGCTCTGGCTATTATTCCGCATCCGGAGATCGTGTTTCTGGACGAGCCGACTACCGGGCTGGATCCGCAGGCCCGCCGCAATTTCTGGGATCTGATCGGCAAAATCAAGGCTGAAAAAACCACAATAGTGCTAACGACTCATTATATGGACGAGGCCCAGCTGCTCTGTGACCGGCTTGCCATTATGGACAAAGGTAAAATCATGGAGATTGACACGGTGGACGCTTTGCTTGCGAAGCATTTCAGCGGTGTGCTGATCCGTCTGCCCTACGACGATTGCTGCTCGGATAAGTTGTCCGGTTTTGAAGGGCTGACGATAGGTGACGGGTTTCTTGAGCTGCAGACCACAACGCTTGACCGCAGCCTGAAGGATTTGCTGGCGGCCAAGGTTAATCTGGAAGGGCTGTCCATCCACAAGCCGAATCTGGAAGATTTGTTCATCAAGCTTACCGGCACTTCGCTGCGCACATAAAGGATTTGCACATGTTAATAAAACAATTTTTTGCGATGGTAAAGGCCAGAACGATGGAGTTTGTGCGCGACCGCGGCACTTTTTTCTGGAATCTGCTGTTTCCGCTGTTTCTGGTTTTCGGTATTTCGTTTGCCTTCTCCGGCGGCGAGCAGAAGATGTTCAAGATTGCGGTGGTGGGCGGAGTGGATCCTCTGGCCCGTGTAGCGCAGACCGGGGTGCCGCTGGCCTCCATGGAGCAAATGCAGCTGATTGCGTATGACGAAGCGGCTTTAGCTTTGGCCAAGCTGGAACGGCATCAGGTGGATATGGTGCTGGATTTGGACCGGTCGGAATTTGCGGTAAACGGGGAGTCCAGTAAGGGGCAGCTGTTGCGCGAGCTCTTTGTTGCGCAGCTAGCCGCCGGAGCGGCTGGGGGCTCAGGCGTTCGGGCTGGAACTGGTTCTGCTGCCTTGGGAGCCAGCACGGCTGCTGCAGCCGACTTCAGCGAGCGGCTTGTTTCCGGCCGCGGGGTGCGCTATGTGGACTGGCTGGTACCCGGTGTTATCGGCATGAACATGATGTTTTCCAGCCTGTTCGGGGTCGGCTTTGTGCTGGTGCGCTACCGCAAGAACGGTGTGCTGAAGCGCTTTAAGGCTACGCCGGTGAGCGCTTTGAACTTTGTGAGCGCACAGGCCGCCAGCCGCCTGCTTATTGTGTTTCTGACTTCGATCTTTGTGTTTGTGGGGGCAGATGTATTTTTGAACTTCATGATGCTGGGCAATTATCTGACGCTGTTGCTGGTAGCTCTGCTGGCAATTTTGTGCATGATTGCGCTTGGCCTGGTTTTCGCGGCACGTATCCGCAGCGAGGAGCTGGCCAGCGGCTTGGTGAATTTGGTTACCATGCCGATGCTGGCGCTTTCCGGCGTGTTTATTTCGCTGGAAGGCAGTCCGGCTATTCTGCGTACGGCTTCGCGCTTTCTGCCGCTGACCCACTTTACCGAAGCTGCCCGCAAGATCATGCTCGACGGCGCGACGCTGGCGCAGATTGCTCCGCATGTTCTGGTGTTGGGAGGCTTTACCATTGTGTTTCTGGCCTTGGCGGCCTTCATGTTTAAGTGGGAGTAAGGCGGCATCGGGCAACGGAAGCTGGGTGCTGTTTGTGGGCACCCGTTTTATCCACGCTACAGTTCAGCTCGTTTTAAAGGCGGCGACTTTTAAAGCCAGGGTGTCGATGCTCTGGCGGGTTTGGTCACCGATTTCGGTAAGCGTTGTGGTCATGCCCAGAATTTCCTTACTGCCGCTGCTTATCTGATGGATGCCGTCGAGAACTTGGCCGGACATTTTTTGCAGGCTGTCCATTTGA
>JAHIWF010000375.1 GCA_018815555.1 Spirochaetota bacterium
GGCCGAAGCGGTGTTGGCCGCACGTTTTGCCGAGCTGAGTTTTCAGGAGGCCTCCGATTTGGCCCGTTCCTGGCTATACTCTAGTCCGGTCGAAGGCGAACGGCTGTTCCGCCGTCTGGCAAGCAGCCCGGCAGGTGACCGAACACTTCCGGCCGAGCTGGCCTACCTGTACCACTTCTATGCCGCCCGTTTTATGCTGCGATCGGGCAAAAATACCGAAGCGCGAACCTATCTACGTGCGGCTGTGGAGCAGGCCGCAAGCTCCGCCGACCGCGCCGCCGCCCTCTGGTATCTGGCCGACAGCTACATCCCGGCTGCAGCCGAAGCGGCCATAGCGGTACTGGCCGAAGCGCTGCAGGGCAGCACCGACCCGGCTTATTTTAACGACCTCTTGGAACCACTGAGCCGCCGGCTGCTCCTGGACCGCAATGGCCGGCTGCTGGTCCGGCTAGCCGAACTAAGCCCTCTGGCCGAACCCGGCATGCGCGCGCGGCTACAGTACCTTGCTGCCCGGGCCGCAGAGACCGGCATCATCAAACCCGAGGAGCTGCCGGCAATACAGGCTGACCCGGGAATATGGATACACAATAATTATATAGCAGCCTACGAGCAGGCTGCTGATCCGTGGTACCGCCTGCTGGCCGCCCTGCGCCTGGATCTGCAGGTACCGCCGCAGCGCTATATGGCCGACCAGACCTCCCTTGCTGCCCTGCCAGAAGACAGCGGCCTTTACGGCCAGTATCTGCATGGCCTGGCCGACTGGCAGCTGGAAGCCATCCTGTACCCGGAAGCAAGCAGTCTTTTTACCCATTTGGAAGCGGACGACATCCGCTTTACCGCCGAATGGCTGTACAATTCCGGCGACTACGCCAACAGCTTGCGCCTGGGAGCCCGTCTGCTGGCGCGACCGGGATATCAGCCGCTACTGCAGGACCGGCAGCTGGTCTGGCCCCGCCCTTTTTTAAGCGAAATGCGCACAGCTCTGGCCGCCAACGCTGTAGAAGAAAATCTGATGTACGGACTGGTGCGCTCGGAGAGCCTGTTCATGCCGGCGGTGGTTTCGCGTGCCGGTGCGGTCGGACTGTCGCAGCTGATGCCGGCAACCGCGGCCGAAATGGCCGGCCGGCTGCGCATGAGCGAATGGGACAGCAGCGATCCAGCCGACAATCTGCTTATCGGCTCGGCCTACCTGAAGCGGCTGCTGGACGCCAATGACGGCCGGGTGCTACCCGCCCTGTTTTCCTACAACGCCGGCCCGGGGCGCTACCGCAGCTGGCGCTTGGCGGCCGGAAACCTGCCGTTGGATCTGCAGCTGGAAACACTGGAATACGCCGAGACGCGGCAATATGGCCGCAATGTACTATCGGCGGCCGTGCAGTATGCCGTGCTGTATGACGAAAAAAATGGAGCGCAGTACCTGCGCTCCCTGCTTAACGAATAAAGAAAAGGGACAGACGGGGTCGCCCGGCTGCTGAATCCGTTTACTGCCGCCGGATTCAGGCGGCTACCGACAGCAGCATCCCCGGGGTCACCCCCTGCGGCTTGGCATAGGGCAGCGAATCGGCCACCAGGGCCGTATGCAACTGCCGGCCATACTCCTCGATGAGCGCGTCGATACGCTCCGGGTCGGTATGGGCACTGCTCTCGCGCGCTTCCAGCGGATTGCTTTTAACACTTTTAAGACGCTCGATCAGCGTATCCAGAATTTTCAGTTTATCCAGGCTGTACGAAGTGGCTGTGCTGGAAGCCACGCCGGCAACATGCTTGAAATATGAATAGGGCAGCTGGGCCGGCGGTACGGGCACGCCGATACGACCGGAAACACTGCTGGCGTAAATATACGAATAAGGCACATGGTTCGATACATTTGTGTTCATTATAGCTCCCGCCACCCACGCGCCGCTGCCCGGAAGCAGGCAGCACGATCAGCCGAATTGCAGCCGGATTATCCGCACTGCGGAATCCGGCTACTCACAATATCGGAAGGGCGGGAGCCGGATATTAGCGTTTATTCACGGTCGCTGTCCCCGGAGTTTCCGGGAAGCGGTGCGGACACAGACTCAAACACCTGCCCGGATTCCGCCGCCTGGCCGGGCTTGTTGCCGTACCAGTTTATTTTGCGGGTAAACCACATTACCGCAGCACTGGCAGCAAACAGGCAGACCGAACCGATCAGCAGGGCATAATCCTCGGACAGCAACATGGCATACAAGAGCCCATACAGCGACACCATGCTGACCATACCGGCCCACCAGGCTTTGTGTCCGCCGGATATGGCCTTGAAGTACAAACCGACAACGATGCTGGTCGCCGCCGCCGCTACAAGATAAGCCGCCACAAAACCGGCATGTTCGGAAATGGAAAGCAGCAGCAAATAGAACACCATATTGGCAAAGCCGATCAGACAATATTGGATAGGATGCAGGCGCAGGCCGGTAAAAACTTCAAACAGAAACAAGACACAGAAGGGAATGGCGATGAACAGGAAAGCGTAAGTGGCGGCTCGGTAGGCTTTGCGGTTGGCGTCCACCGGTTCGATAAAGGCAACGCCGAAGCTGCCTCTGTCCAGCCGGTCAAAGTAGCCGGTACTCTCGAAAATGGCGGGCAGGTGGCTCACACTCTCCGGCAGAAACCAGCGGGCGCTGAAACCGGAGTCATCCAGTGCACGCTCCACCGGCAGCACAAAGCCGTAGAAGGAGGGGGACAGCCAGGACGACTCGATGCTGACTGAAACATCGCCGCCACCGGCGGCCATCATCAGGTTATTGCCGCCGCGCAGCGAAAACTGCAGGCTGCCGCCCAGTTCCTGAGCGCCGGACAGGTCGACTTCCAGCGACAGGGCCCGGTCGTAACCGCGGATGGGAGCAAGATTGCCCTTGAGTTTGTGCTGTTGGCCATCGCTGTCTACATAATAGGCTTCGCCGGACAGCAGGCGGGCGTCGGGGATGGCGATGAAGAGGCTGGCCCGAGACCAGTCGACTGATACCGGATTCAGCAGGGCCAATTGTTTTGTATCCGGTTGAAACGAGAAAGACAGATCGGTGACAGCGGTAAGCACCGGCGCTTTGTATATGCCGCGCACCAGTTCGTCCAGGCTGGTACTGATGCGCGCGCTGCTGCTTACCGTTGTAAAGTACAAAGCACTCTCGCGCAATATCGTCTCACCCTTGCTGTCGCGATCGCTAAAGATTGCTGGCACCTCAAGAAAAGGGCCAGCCCAAGCCGGGCTTCCCCCCAGTGGCTGATACATACTTTCTACCGCTTCCTCAGCCAGCCGATCGCGCTCATTTACCAAAGACACAATAAGGCCCTGCGGTATCAGAAACAGAATAACCAGCAGAACCAGAATCATGGTTTTAAGACCATAGTTGGTTCCAGCGCGCATTTTAAAAGGCAGTGACATAATCATAATAGCTCCTTACAAATGGATGACAAGACGCTGACCGGTAAGGCCATTGGCTTAGCCATACTGTAGCGCGCGATTGTGGCCAAATTGTGTTCGAAATGTATGCATTATGCGGCTTTAGACTGATATCGGCAGGTGGACGAAAAAGCAGGCACCGCCAGGCAGCTCGGCAGCAAGACCGGCGGCTACTGGGACATTTGCCGCCGTGTCCAGCAAACCAACGTCCCCGTCGACAGCCCGGGCCAGCCCGCGGGCGATGGACAGACCAAGTCCGGAATGGCTGCGCCGGTCCTGATCCGGACGCCAGGTGAAAAAGCGGGTGAATATTTTTTCGCGATGCTCTGGAGGCACGCCTGGGCCGCTATCGGCGACCAGCAGCTCTATGATATCAGAGCCGGGATTGCCAGGAGCGGTCTGGTCGGCCGGGGTGGATAACCGCAGCCGCAGAACCAGCAGCAAGGGAGTGGTAGCGGGGGTGAATCCCACGGCATTCTCCACCAGATTACGCACAATGATACGCAAGGAAGAGCTGCTGATGCCGGCCTGTAACCCGGCCCTACCGTAGCCAGGCAGCGCCGGCAAAAAATTATCGAAACGGATTTCCGGAAGCTTGCCGACAAAAGCCGGATTGTCCGCCAGGGCCTGCAGCACCTGCCGGATGACAAAGGCCGGATCGCAAGACCTTTCACCGGTATCGCGTTTGTCGGTGCTTGTAGGTCCGACGGCACCCTGCGAGGCGGCAGCATCCACACCGGCACCGGGGACGGAAGCGGCACTGCGGCCGGCCTCGGCAGTGGCTAGCAGTCGCAGACTGGCCAGCAGCTCAAGCATGCGGTCCAGTTCCAGCCTGGCACTGGCGATAAAATGGCGGCCCTGTTCCTGGTCGCGAACCGTCTCAAGCACCTCCAGCGAGGCCCGGGCACTGGTAATGGGATTTTTCAGCTCGTGGGCAACATCGCTGGCAAAAGCTTCGGCCCGACCGGCCTGATCCTGTAGAGCAGTGGCAAAATAGCTAAGCGAACGCTGCAGGTCGCCGATTTCATCCGGGCGACGACTGTCCGGCAGCAGCACGGTTTGCACGGTACCATCCGGTCGCACCGCCTTGCGTGCAAGTGCAGCCAGCCGACCCAGCGGCCTGGTAATGGTAAAAGAAAGCAACAGGGTTCCCAATACGGCCAAAGCCAGACCGGCCAGAAAAGTGCGGCCGGCATCCAGGCGCAGGTTGTACAGATTGTCCAGAATACGATAGGTGGACTGCGAAACCAAAACCGCGGCTACCACCTGCCCTTCATGCAGTACCGGCAGCGCTGTGTACAGTGTTACCGAATTCTGTCCTGCCGGGGCTACCCGGGTAATTGCACCGTAACGGCCGGCCAAAGCAGCTTGCACTTCCGGGCCATCCAGCATGCGCCGACCCTCGTAATAATCGACTGATTCCAGCGGCACCGCCGGACGCGCAATGTAACGGCGCCAGAGCCGCACCGGCAGCGACATCAAGCGGTAAATCCAGGTAGATTCAGCAGCCGTTGCAGGCTCGCTGCCGGCAGTTACGGAGGCAGGCTCGGTATAATCAGCATTCCGTAACGACAGCAGTTTTATTGTGCTTTCTTCGGCCGGCACTAGGGCCGCCTGAGTACGGCCGGCCACACTGGAATCAGCCAGCAGACTGTTATCGGCGGCAACGATACGGAAGCGGGCGGTATGCCGTTGTTCAAGGGCGGCCAAAGCCTGGCGGGCCGCAGCTCGGTCTACCGCAGACTCGCCGGCGGACAGCCAGGCAGCCAGAAAACGCCCCTGCTGGGTCATAGCATGTTCCTGGGCATCCAGTAGACTCTGCTCGTAATTGCGAAAAAAGCCCAGGGCCAGCACCGGCACCAGCAGTAATAGAAGATTAAAAGCAAAAATGCGTACAGCAATGCGGTAAGGCCAACGCGGCCGATTGACAGCAGGCTCCGGTGCAGCGGAACCGGCTTCGCGCCCTTTCGAGGCGGCCGGTACCGCTGGAACCTTAGCAAGTGCAAGCTTCTTCCCGGATAGGCGGCTCATCGCAACGCTCCCCTATCCAGCCGGTATCCCGCACCGTACAAAGTTTCGATAAGGCTGTCCGGTGCACCGGCCGCTGACAGTTTGCGCCGGATGCGTTTAATATGTCCGTCGGCGGCCCGGTCGTTCACGAAGCGTTCGTCCGGATAGGCGGCGGCCAGAATCTGGTCACGCGAGAACACCACACCAGGATGGTCAAACAAAGCCTGCAGAATGCGGAACTCGCTCACCGTAAGCGGCAACACCGTAGCGGCCCAGCGGGCACAGAAACACTGAGGGTCGATACACAGCGGCCCTTCGGTCCCGGCAGGCAGCTCAGTAGCGGGTGGCCCGACTGTCCCGCTCCCTGCCTGCCCGTCCATAGTACTAAGCGATTGCCCGGCACTCCCGACTGTGGGCTGCTCGGCAGCTGTGCCTGTGTGCTGCCGGGCAGCTCTGCCAGCAGGGTGTCGCCGCAGCAGCGCCCGCACCCTGGCCACCAGTTCACGCAGCGAAAAAGGCTTGCACAGGTAGTCGTCCGCTCCCAGCTCCAGGCCCAGCACGCGGTCGAACTCGGCATCGCGTGAAGTAAGAAACAGTACCGGCAGGGTTTCGGCCGCAGCACGGATATGGCGCAGCACGGCAATACCGTCCAGCCGCGGCATCATGATATCCAGAATCGCCAGATCCGGCGGACACTCGTCAAAAGCCTGCACCGCCAGCTGCCCGTCGGCACAGCAGTGCACCCGGAAACCGGCCTGTTCCAGACTGAACTGCAAAGCCTCGCGTATACCCGGCTCGTCATCGGCCACCAGAATCAGCGGCACGCAGGTATCAGGCATGCGTATCCGCTTCCTTGTCTGAAGCCTTGAACAGACGGTCGTTCACCGCCCGGCCGATACCGACCTCAGGCACCCGCTCCGCCCAGATACGCTCACAGCCACCGACTTCCAACTCGTGCAAAAGAACAAACAAACTGGCTGCGGCCTCCAGCACATCCGCGCCGGGCGATAAATCGCGCACCTCGCTGAACAGACCGGACGCGCGCAAACCTGCGCAGACTTCCCGGCCGAAAGCCAGAGCCGCCGTATACGGTGGCACTACCCTGGGCACAAGAGCATCCGCGACCGTCCGCACCTGGTCATCCGTCCCCGCTGGCCCCACCACTTCGACTCTGCCGCCGACCAGTGCAGCCAGTTCCCCGGCCGCAAACAGGCGCAAAGGCTTGCGCGGCGCGTAATGATTCGGCAGCTGCCCCGGCGCCCGCGGGCTGGTCGTAGCCCGGTCGAACAGCTCCACCGTCGGCACAATCCGCCGCAGCTCCTCCAGACTCAAGCCCCCCGGACGCAGAATCAGCGGCGGATCCATCGACAGATCCAGCACCGTACTCTCCACGCCCAGCGTGCAAGAGCCGCCGTCGAGGATGTAGTCAACAGAGTTACCCAAACCCTCCGCCACATGAGCGGCGGTAGTAGGCGAAAGATGACCGAACAGATTGGCACTGGGCGCAGCCACCGGCACCCCGGCCAGCGCAATCAGGCGGCGGGTGAGTTCCAGCCCAGGGCAGCGTACCGCCACCGTCGGCAGATCGCTGGTAGCCAGCGCCGGCACCCAGTCGCGCTTGGGCAGCACCAGAGTAAGCGGCCCCGGCCAGAAAGCCTCCGCTAATTGCCGGGCATAGGGACGTGAAAAATCGGCGACCTCGTCGGCCGCCGCCATATCGGCAACATGAATAATAAGCGGATCAAAAAAAGGCCGCTGCTTGGCAGCAAAAATACGGGCTAAAGCCTGCTCATCACGGGCGTTAGCCCCCAAACCGTAGACTGTTTCGGTAGGAATGGCCACCAGCCGCCCCTCGCGCAAAGCTCGTGCCGCCGTTTCCAGCCCGACCGCATCGTCAGAAAGCATCTGCATACAAACTCCAACCCCGATTCTACCCGTTTTGGCCGGCAAATCCAAGAGGCTGCCCAACACCGGAGCTCACTTTCACCCCGTAATGATGCAATCGAAGTACCAATGTGCAAATCAAGAGAGAATCCACATCCGGCAACACACTGCCAAGCCATACCCTGGGTCAGCCCGGACAGCAACATCACCATGCACTGTAAATACTTATTAACTCTTACAAAGATTTCGTACAAAAAATCAGGAAAATATTATATGAAATTTTTCAGCCAGCTCTCTAAGTTTTGCCGGAGCAGGAGCGATATAGCCTAAGGATACTATAGAAAATTTGGCTTTCCATACTGCCAGGTAATAACCTTTTCCAAGCTGCAGAGAATCTATTTTTTCAGTCCGGCAAAAATCGGCCCATAAGCGCTTTTTTTCCAAAGCTACTTCAACTTGATCTGGATTCTTGATCAAAACCATTGTTTCTTTTTGATACCCAGGGTTGTCTGATTGCCCGGCGAAAATGAAAAACCAATCAGTCCGGGCTTGTTCAAAATTTTTGGCAGGATCTGTAGCTACGCCTCTTTCAGTTTTATAATTATAACTGCTGCTGACACTTTGCAAGGCAACAGCATGCGTGCCACCGTTAATTTCCACACATACATGAATAGATGAATTTTTAATTTTTTGGCTTGCCTGAGTAATCAGCTTCCACAAAGCATTATTTTCAGAGATTGTATTACCAATCCCCTCTGCCGATACAGTTACGGCGTTTATCATGGCTTTTTGAGCGTTCCTGCGTAATTTCCTGGCTTGTACTAAAAAGACAAAATAGCCCCACAGAAGAAATACAGATACAATAAAAAGCAAGCCGCCAGGATTATCTGCTGGAGTTTCCGTCGCCTTCGAAGCAACCCAGACAGCCCAAAATCCGACCACAGCCACCCGCAGGAAAAACCAAAACAGAATTTGCTGGGCAATTTGTGGAAATTGCCCACCGCTTAATGTAAGTTTTCGGACCAACAGTAATTTAGCTACTGTAGCCATAGTCATAACTACCATAAACACATAGGTGTAGGGATTGACCCAGAAAGCGGCTCCAGGATCGCCGGCCAGGGGCGGAAGAAAAAAACCCAGCCAGAGAATTATATGCATGATCACAAAGACAAGCTTAACTAGCACAACAAATATTTTCTTCATCAGCACTCCTTGGCAGACACCATAGTCTAGTTGATCTAAAATGGGATATCAACTCGGAAGTATATTTTTCAGATAAATTCAGACACAGCCCAACGGCTTTATCAGCCCCCAAAACCGCCTCTTTTTACATGACTACTTTGATGCCATCTTAAAATCCATCATATTGAAAAAATTGATAAATAAAATTAATATCCTGGCACATTCACGAAGCGCGCCCTTAAGCCGCTACCTGCCAACCTACCCAAGCGCTCGAAGTTAGCGCCTAGCTCCTCCTGGCATATCTCGCTGCCCGGCTTCTACCCCAAACCTGGAACATAAAGGCTCTAATATCTCCAGCTACAGGGACTGTCCCCCAACAATTTTATCACAACTTCCCGGCAAGTATTTAGTATATTCAATATATGAAATATATAATCGGTTTACTGGCCATAAGCATGGCCTTTCCCCTAAACGCCCAGGATCTCGTTCTTGCCGATTTCCAGGCCGTACTATTCAGCGCTCCCGACTGGACCTGGCAAGGCTTTGCCGACCGGGTGATGGGTGGCCGCTCCGACCTCGTGGAACCGGGAATCGTTAACACACCGGACGGACTAGCCTTGCGCCTGGCCGGTAAAGTAGTAACCAAAGGCGGCGGTTTCATCCAGGTCCGGTTGGAAAATGAAAATGGCCGCTTCGACGCCACTGCCTACGCCGGTATCGAGCTGGTACTCTCAGCCCCTCCTGGCGGCAGTTACTACGCCTTCCTGCGCACCAAGGACAATGTGTTTCCCTGGAGCTACTATGGCGCTCTGCTGGAACTGGACGGAAGCCTGCAGACCCTGCGCCTGCCCTGGAGTGCCTTCAAGCCGGAAAGCGCTCTGCGCCGTACACCAAGAGTGCAATATATGGAGAGCATAGCCCTCGTAGCGGCCTACCTCGACTTTGAACCAAACCTGAAAATCTACCGCGCCGGACTATACCGCTAAATAAAAGTTAACTGACCCTAATACATCGGGGCGCGCCACAGTGCCGGCTGCCGGTCAATGTGGCCAGACGCGCGCCCCCGGGCCGGCCGCTTCGCCGGGCTGCCGCCCGGCTGCAGGGTCCGTCCCTTCCCAAAGCGGCATTAAGTACTTGCAGCAAAACATTCAGGCTGCCGGAAACCGGCCGCAACCACGAGGCAGCCACCCAATGCCGTCCGAGAACGGCATATTCCGCAAACTCAAAAAGGCTCTACTATCTCCAGTACCGGGGACTGTCCCCCTACTGGCTTATTCCGCAAACCCAAAAGGCTCTACTATCTCTAGTACCGGGGACTGTCCCCGGTCTAGGCCCTCGCCTAAAGCACCTTTTTCCTGAATATTCCAATGGCTACACTCAGAATCAGGGCGGGCAGCAGGATGCCACCTGATACCGCCAGCAGCAGGGCCGTGCGCTCGCTGAAGAACAGGCCCGGCAGGATGGCCAGTGCCGACAGCTGGTTTCCCAGATACACGGACAGGATAGCCGAGGCGGCCACTGAGTTGAACAACACGCCGAACAGCAAGCCAACGGCCGAAGCTATCGCCATAGCGGCCATGGCCAGAGCCAGAGGCTGCAGAAGCTGGGTTAGCAGACTGAAGCTGGGCAACCCCTTGGCCAGGTCCACGACCAGGCCAAGACCAAGCGCCAGAACTGCGGCCAGAAACAGGCAGCTCAGCGCGGCAAAATACTTGGCCAGCATCAACAAAGCTCGGCTGACCGGCCGCACCAGAAATAGATCATATATTTTATTAACACGCTCGCCGGTTATGGTGGTAGCCATGAGTACCGAAGACAGTGTACCGCCGATACTGCCTATCATCAGGGCGGTAAAGGTAAGCAGCGGCATGCCGTCCACGTCCGGCTGCAGAAGCTGAAAAAACAGGCTAACCAATGGCAGGCCTATCCACAGCACCAGCATCACCCGCGAATGAAAGAAACCACGCAGCTCATCGCGGTATAAAATTCCGAAGTTGCTTTTACTATTTTTCATACAGCCTCCCCGCCGGTAAGAGCAAGATACATGTCTTCCAGACTGGGAACCACATGGCGCAGCGAACGCAGCCCGATATTGTGTATGGCCAGCGCTTGCATGATGGCCGGCATGCAGGCTTCGGCGTCAGTACCCGGTTTCAGGTGCAGACGGGCCAAACGCGGACCGCCACCGGGGCTTCCGCTTTCTGCCGCCGTCGGCATGGACACTTGCATTTCCGGCAGATCCAAGCGGTCCAGCGGAACCGCGTCGAACCAGTCAGCCTGCAGTTCAGCACTCTGCCGGCTTTCA
>JAHIWF010000051.1 GCA_018815555.1 Spirochaetota bacterium
CAGCACCCGACTGCACTGCAGCCACAGCACCTGGCTGCACTGCAGCCGCAGACACACTATCCTGAACGACGTCTTTGCCAGGTCGAGAACAGGAATATAACAAGATAACCAGGCTGCCGGCTATAATAATGTTTCTAAGCAGTACCTTGGACATTTTCATGCTACCTCCGTTTATATACATATTGCTTGCTCGTACAATTCTGATGCCGCATACCGATAGTATCTTACCAATACTGCTTGTATCTACACACTTTTAAAAGTATCATCTACAGTGAGATGAACAGCCCGATACAAGCGCACGACAATGATACCTGGCTGCAGCTTCTACAAGGCAGCAGGCTGGAACAGGAACAAGCTCTCCGTGACTTGCGGCCCTTATTGCTGCGCGGACTAAAGGCAGCCTTCAGAGGCAGGATAGTAAAAGGCGAAAAAGAATTCTATGAATTAGCCGAAGATTTTGTCCAGGAAGCCTTGATCCAAATTCTGAATAAAATAGGCACGTTTAGAGGCAATTCACGTTTTACCACCTGGGCCCATAAAATATGCATACGCATCGCGTTGTCTGAATTGCGGCGTAAACGCTGGCTGGACCGTTCGCTTGACTTGATGCTGGAGCAAGATACTCCACTGCTGCAAAATGCACAGCCGGAGCCGCAAAACACTGTAATAGAAAAAATGAACATGACCTGGCTGCGGCAAATTATGGCCGAAGAACTCACCGAAAAGCAAATGATGGCCATGATGGCGCTGGTCGTTATGGAGATACCCGTCGAGGAAGCTGCCCGCAGAATGGAAACAAACCGCAATGCGCTGTACAAATTATTACATGATGCCCGCAAGAAACTGAGAATCCGCATGCAGAAAGAAGGAATGGCGGATTTTTTCAGCGAAGCAAAAGATTAAGCAATACCAGTAAGAAATGCCTCAGTCATCCCCTCAAATAGCCATGATAAAGCCTTCCAATTCCAATTTTTGGCAATCCATTATTAATTCAGTCAAGTCCGGATGGGGGAAGAAAAAGCCGGCTTTACCGAAGGCAAAAAAAATAAATTGCCGTAAGGTTTGGGAACTTATGGACCAGTATGCCGATTTGATGGTACTCGGCCAGGACCCCCGGGTACTGCTGCCGGACGTCTACCAGCATCTTCTGGCTTGTCCAAAATGCAAGGAAGAGCTGCAGGCCCTGATCAGGGCAATAGAGGCTGACAAATAGACCTGCCAAAAAATTATCATCCGCCTCGTCTGCTGTTAGCATAATTACTGCCCCGAAAAGGCGTGAGCAGTATACCAATATAACCTTGCCACCAGGGGTGACGATAAATCGACAAACCAAGAGTAATAGCCTCAGGCTGTGCGCTTACCGTCCAGGTTTTAAATATACGGTCCCAGACAGAGAGTATCGAAGAATAGTTAGATGAAAACTCGGCCGCTTTGGTGCTGTGATGCAGTTTGTGCATGATCGGCGAAACAATAACCAGTCGCAGCAACGAATCGAGCCTCGCACCTACCCCCAGATTTGCATGATGAAAAGCCGTCGATACTGCCAGAATGACCTCATATAGCAACAATGCTTCGACCGGAACTCCCAGCAGAAAGATCAGCGGCATGCGCAGAATCGAAGACAGCAGAATTTCTACCGGATGAAAGCGGTAAGCGGAGACGGCACACATTTCGGTATCGGTATGATGTGCCCGATGGAAGCGCCAGAGAAAAGGAATTGTATGATTAAAACGGTGCCACCAGTACGACCACAAATCCAGCAGCAAAATTGCAGCAATCAGTTTTACCACATAGAATCCGAACAATACATTCAACAGCCCGTAATTCCCTGTCTGGGTAAAAGCCAGCAGCCAGGCATATACTGCGGAGAACAATAAACGGCCCAGAACCACATTGCTCAAGCCGATCGCAGCATTGGCTACTATCCGCAGGGTATGCCCCTTGCTGAAAGCATAATAAGGACGAAGGGACTCCCAGGCAGTAAAAAGCACCAGGCTGGCAATAACCGCAATTGTTTTTTCCATACTTACTCCGCAGTAATCTGTATAAACCGGATATAGGCAACTGTTGCCTCCCCCGTGTTGTCGGCATCAGACATAATGGCCAGAGTGGCACGCTCCGGCGGCTCGGATCCAAAAACACGGCGATAATCCTCGAGCACATTCACCGCTTCTTCCTGCCATTCTCCCGGGCTTGCCGGGCCGCTGCGCAGGACAATCTGTCTGGCCTTGTCAGAATAGGGATTTATAATCACTCTGCCTACAGCGCCCCGACTTTCCCATACATAACTTAGGGCGCTATGCGGTGGATACTCACCATACACCAGCCTAGCGGCGGAATACAGTAAACGCTCAGACCATTTTGCCTGTTCGGGCTCATACTCAAATATGACGTACACCCGCAAAGGGAAATCATCACCGGATTTTCTGGTTCCGTCCCCGTTTTCATATACAGATTCTACCAACCAGCTCCAGCGCAGCAATGGATAATCGCGCAAGCTGTAAACAGTATCAAAGCGAAGGTACGACGCGGAAGCATCGGCCGAAGCCTGCAAAGCGTTCTGCCCGTAAACCATAACAATCCGGTAATCAGTATGCTGGTCAATCTTGGGGAAAGAACCATGTATCCAGCGATCCATAGATATAAAATTATCCTGATGCAGAACGGCAGCCTGCCCCCAAACGGAAGCGGACAAAAGTGCAGCTATTAGTAATAGGCAATATCGAGCGCGTATCAGGAGCATTCGTTCGACCGTTCAACCTTCCGTTAGCAGATTGATGACAATATAATTTATACTACCGTAAAAGTCCATGTTGCTATTAAGTTGTCAGAAGATGAATAGAAAGTTGATTTTATATTGCTTTTGTTTTTTGAAGGCAGTAATTTTGGTGAAGAGTGCAGAAGGGAGTTATTTCATGGAAAGGAATCAGTCGAGAATACAGTATGTGACCCTTTTAGCAATAATGATTTTGGCCATCCTACCGGCAACATGGTCCCAATCAGCTCGGTCCGTGATCAACAGCAACCGCCATGGTGTGGCAATCGAGGGCTATGATGCAGTCGCCTACCACCTGCTCGGGCAGGCAGTAAAAGGCGAACCGACCATCAGTTTCCAATGGATGGAAGCAACATGGCATTTTGCAAGTAGCAGTCATCGCGATCTCTTTGTTCAGGACCCCAACCGCTATGCTCCACGCTTTGGTGGGTATTGTTCATGGGCAGTATCGCGAGGCACTACCGCATCCATAGATCCGGAGGCCTGGCATATCGAGGACGGTGCCCTTTACTTAAACCTAAATCCACGCATTCACCGCAATTTTCTTGCTGATTTGCAGGAAAACATTAGAAAAGCTGAAGCCAATTGGCCTGCTATAAGAGAACGCTTGGCAAAGTAATATCAACTGTGGGAATAAAGAAATTCCAACATTGCAACAGCCGATCTGGTATAGACACAAAAGTGGCAGCGTACATCCAGATAAGCAAAGCTGTAATCTATGCTGAAGGAGTGACGCCCGTGAAAAAGTCTGCCCCGGCCTTTCTGCAAAACTGGATTCAGGAACTCAGTACCACAGAGCGTTTGGATGCCGGGGTACTGAGGTCCATACTGAAGCAAAACACCCCCAGCCTGGAGGACCTTTCGGCATGGGTTAAATACGATCACGAACCCTGTTTCAGTTACGGCAGGAGCACACTCTGGTCTTCGGAACGCTGTGGAATACACGTGATGACCTGGAATCCCGGTGACTTTACCGCTCCTCATGGGCACGGCGAGGCAGACTGGGCTTTGATGTACTTCCTGGGGGATGGAGACCAACGGGTGTATGAAGTATCCGGGGGCCAGATAAAGCTCCAGGCGCGGCAGAAGATACCAGCC
>JAHIWF010000376.1 GCA_018815555.1 Spirochaetota bacterium
AGCCGCCAGGCTGCGTTAGCGATCGCAGCGGAAATCCTTGCCGGCAGGCAAGATTGCAGCGGAGAGCGCGGCCCGCCCCGGTTGCGGTGCTCTATTTTGACTGCCAGGTTCAGGTGGCTGTTATGTTTCGGCCAGGGCGGGCAACGCCCGGTTTTATAGTTTTATCCGGTCAAATCCATTCCCGAAGACCCCCATGACCTTGGCCACGGATACAAAGGCATGTTCATCGTTTTCCTTGATTATTTCCATGATGTGCGTCAGTTCGCCGCGGCGGGCCAGGATCATCAGGGGATCGACCGCTTGTTTGCTGTGCCAGCCGATGGCTCGGAAAACGGTGATTCCGCGCGCTACATCCTTGTCAACTGCCACTGCAATGGCGTCCGCCGCTTTGGAGATGATCAGCAGCTGTACTGACTGCCGCGAGCCATCCAGGTAGATATCGACGACATACATGGCTACTGCCATGGAAACATAACCGTAGACTACTTTTTCTATCGACCGGAAGAGCAAAAAGGAACTGCCGATGATAAAAACGTCGATGAACAGCATGATGCGGCCGGGACTGACATTGCGGTAATGGTTGATAATCATGGCGATTATCTCGGTGCCGCCGGTGCTGCCCTGGTGGGCCAGGGCCATGCCGATGCCCAGGCCGGTAAGGGCAGAGCCGAGAATGGTGGCCAGGAAGGTATCATTTACGAGGGGGCCGCTGATGAAGTAGGGAAACAGGGCCAGCCCGGCGGAGGTTGCCAGCATGCCTACAATGGTGCGCATGCCGAAACTGGCGCCCAGGATGCGTACTGCCAGTAGCAGCAGCACGACGTTTACCGCTAGGTAGAACAGGCCAGCCGAGAAGCCGCTGGCATAATAGACCAGGGCGGCCAGTCCGCCGATGCCGCCGCCGACGATCTGGGCCGGCATCAGAAATGAGGCCCAGCCCAGGGCTGCAGTTGCCGCGCCAAGAAAAATAAAAATATAATCACGGACCAGTATTGCAGTTTTTTCGCGGCCTTTTACTGTTTTCATGTTTGTTCCCTTGCCATAAAGCTTGCTCAACCGGGATTGTTTGTCAAGGGTTGTTACGCATCCAGACTTGAAACGAGTGGCGAATTAGCGTAATGTTTTTCGAGGAACTAACCAAGGAGAACTCATGAGTGTGTTTGTGAACCGTTCGCTGAATTTGAAACAGATTGCCATGATCGGCTTTGATATGGATTATACCCTGGTGCGCTACGACAGCGCGGCCTTCGAGGCTCTTTCGCATGGGCATGCCGCCCGCCTGCTGGTGAGTGAGTATGGCTACCCGGCGGAGGTGGCAAACTTGCAGTATGACCCGCAGCGGGCTTTGGTCGGACTGGTTATCGACAAGCGTAACGGCAACCTGCTCAAGCTCAGCCGCTACGGCAAGGTAAAAATGGCCACGCATGGTCTGCAGGCTCTGGAATACCGCGAACTCAAACATATCTATGAGAACGTGGCGGTGGAGCTGTCCGACCCGGCTTTTATGCCGCTGGATACCCTGTTTGCCATCTCAACCGGGGTGTTGTTCAGTCAGCTGGTCGATCTTAAAGACAAGGGTCTGCCGCTGCCGGACTTTGCGGGCATCGCCGCCGACACCGCGGCCGCCGTGGACATGGTGCACCGCAACGGTTCCATCAAAAAGGTGCTGCGCGCCGACCTGCCGCGTTACGTGATCCAGGATCCGCTGGTGCCCGGCCTGCTGGAACGCTACAAGGATTACGGCAAGAAGCTGATGATCATCACCAATTCCGATTACGACTACACCCGCGACCTGCTGGATTACGCCCTGAACCCCTTCTGGAAAAAGCATACAAGCTGGCGCGAGGTGTTCGACGTGGTTATTACCCTGGCCGACAAACCGCGTTTTTTCGAGCGCACTGGCCGCTTTCTGAAAATTGATGCGGACAGCGGCCTGATGAGCAATTACGAAGGCAGCGTGGCCACTGGTCTGTATCAGGGCGGCTGGTTCAAGCCGCTGCAGCAGGACCTGGGCTTGGACGGACGCGAGATCTTGTATGTGGGAGACCATATTTACGGTGACGTCGTGTCGATAAAAAAACGCTGCGACTGGCGTACCGCGCTGGTGCTGGATGATCTGCGCGGCGAACTGGAAAACCTCAAGGCCGCCAGCGGGCTGCAGGCCGATATCGACCGCCTGATGGAGCGCAAAAGTCAGATCGAAGCCACCCTGAACCGCATGGATCTGGAGCGCTACGAAGGCCACCGCGGCGACCGTAAGCAGCTGGAAGCGCTCTTCGACGAGTCCGACAGCATCAACGCTGAAATCTCCGAAAAACTGCAGGCGCATCGCCGCTGCTTTAACCCCTACTGGGGCGAAGTGCTGCGCGCCGGTCAGGAAGAAAGCCGCTACGCCGGCCAGCTCGACGACTATGCCTGCATCTACATGACCCAGGTTTCCGACCTCTACGACTACTCCCCCAAAACCTACTTCCGTCCGCGCCGCCGTCTCATGGCCCACGAGCAGGATATTACACAATGTGAATAAAAATTATAGGGGGGCGTCAGGCCATCGCCGGCCGCTTTACCTTGTCAGACACGCCCCCTGCCGCGCGCTTCCCCGGCTGCGCCGGCGCGATCGCGCGGCTCCCCCGAGCTGGGGTATGCCACGCAACAGTTCTAAAGAGCTGCTATTTCTTCGATGCTTAGCCCAGTCGCCTTGGCTATCATTTCCGGTTCAACTCCAATTTTTATTAAATTCCGTGCTGTTTCTATTTTACCTTCTTTCATGGGCAACTCCTGAATGGATAACGCGAGCGTTGACCTGAATGTTGACGGGGAGTTGTCTGTAGACTTGGAACAGAAAGCCCGGCTTCTCCATTTTTTGGGTGGAGTGGCCGGGCAATTATATTATTTTTACTTATTGTTGCTTATTGTGCCTGCTGTATCTGCAATACCAGCAGTTCGGCGTCG
The DNA here is from genome assembly GCA_018815555.1 of Spirochaetota bacterium. Lineage (GTDB taxonomy): Bacteria > Spirochaetota > Spirochaetia > Treponematales > UBA12059 > UBA12059. The sequence goes on from JAHIWF010000376.1 coordinate 2,953, forward strand.
CGCAATACGCTTAGCAGCCGGAAGGCGGCAGAGTACTCGGAGAGGCGGCGGCGGCGCAGGAGGTCCTGGTTGGAGCTGCCCTGCTGGGCGCGGGTTTCTTCCTCGGCCAGGTCGGCGCTGGCGGCTTCATAATCGGCCAGGCGGGCTGCGAGATTTGCGGCCAGCTGCAGGGCATCCTGGTGCCAGCCTTCCAAACGGGTACGTACAGCCTGCTCGGCGGTCTGCAGGTCTAACGCAGCCTGGCTGTTGCGGGCGGCCAAGATGGCGTTGGTGTTTTTGCGGGTGCGTAGACCAAGGTCGGAGGCCTGGAAGGTGGCGGATAGCTGCCAGGATGTTTTGTCCGGATCGACCAGCTCTTTGAAAGCATCCGCGGCG
>JAHIWF010000377.1 GCA_018815555.1 Spirochaetota bacterium
CCGCCATGGTCCATTACCTGGCCGAGCACATAGGTAAGCAGATCCAGGTCGATGCGGTCCGAGTCGTGGCTGACGATGTCGCGGATTTCGGCCCATTCCTCGCGGGACAAGGGCTGCCCGTCGTAGTCCATTAAAAGCAGGGAGCCGACAGTCGCCAGCCAGTCCAGAGCGCCTTGTCCGGCGCGTGGTCCATTGGAGGCATACAATGAAAGAAAGGTGGTGAATACCGAGTTGACCGTGCCCTCCGGTATTTTGCCGATTGCCCGGATAAAACGGCTGCGCAGGGCTTCGAAATCCTTGCTGGTCGGGCGGGTGCCGCTCTGGCGGGTCCATTCGGACAGATCGCGGGAAAGTTTATCAGTTGCTACCATTCCGGCATACTACAACGTAAGTCAGGGCTTTGTCAGTATGGTGACCAGGCGGTCCAGTAGATCCGGGCGTACGCTAATGAGTACGGTCTTGGGTTTAGCGATTTCGGAGGCAGTGTTGCTGTTGGTAAGCTCTGCCGGTGGATCGGTGATTGCCGCAGCGTCCAGGTGGTGTAGCCGCAGCGCGGAGCCGGCCGTCCGGGCTGCCTGCAGTACGGCCAGAAAGGCCGGCTGGAAACCTTGTTGCAGTTCGGTTTCCAGCGGCCCGATTTCGTCTATAATAGTAAGTTCGTCTGGATGGTGCAGTGACTCGAGGATGGCCTGATTGCCCAGGCTGAATACGGCTGCGTCAAATGACCAAACCCGCCAGCGCGGGCCAGCCAGATTTTTCTGGCGTGAGCCCAGTAGCGGCAGACTGCTACAGTCAGGGTGGCTGTTGTTATAGCGCAAGCTGCCGGCCTGCCGGCAATCAAGCAGCACGCAGCCCTGTTTCTCGCCGGACGCGTCAAAAATACCGGGACACAGTGCGCCGCCTGCGGAGTGGCCTGAACGCCGGCCGGCCGGTGCTTGCGCATTCGCGAAAGCTGGATGTCGTGCCAGCTGCAGGCATAGGCTGGTTTTACCGCTGCCGCGCTCGCCGTATAGCAGCCAGATATCAAGTTCCATTGAAGTTTGCATGCCTGCGCCTCCGCATAAGTTTTTTTCAGTATAAACAGGCTGGCAGGATCTGCCCAGAGGGTACAGAAAAGGTTTATAAATAGTTTCACCCTGTATTGACAATAAATGCTGTAACAGAAGCTTGACACGATATATTGCCTGGGTGTATTTTGTGTATAACAATTTTCGTTTCGGAGGAGTAGTAATGATGAGATCAGACAGTAAATTTGTCGTCGTCGCAGCCGCTCAGCTCCGGGCGAAAGGCCGTTAGAACAAGCGAACCCTACCCACAGGTTTCCCTTCTTTAACCCCTTTCCGCCCCGGCGCGGAAAAGGTTCGACACCTCCACTACATTTGGCACCATTCCGGTGAATCGCGCAGCTACGGGATTACCCGTATTTGCACATGGTATACGCGGCAGCCGCGCTGCATGACTGTATTCGGGTCCGATTCAGGACCGTTTTGGGCATGGCGGCCTCCGGTGGCAGCATACTGTGGTTTAGCGGAAACAATACAACGCGCACGGCGCAGCATGCACCGTGCCCTGTCTGCAGACTTTTTTATAAAAAGTTACAGGCAGCTGGATTCGGGCAGGGCAGTTGCCGGCTCGGTGATGGACAGTACCGAAAGGCTGTCATCATGGACAACGACAGGTAAAGGTTATGAAAACACAGGAACAAAAACAGGACAAGAACAAACAGTCCAGGCTGCGCATTCTTTGGGCGGCACTGCGCGGTAGCCGCCTGCTTTTCGCCGGCGCGACGCTGACCATTGCCCTGGCGGCTTTGGTATCGCTGGTGGATCCGCTGATTTTGCGCTACACCCTGGATACGGTTATCGGCGGCCAGCCGGCCGAACTGCCATCATGGCTGGGCGGCCTGCTGCAGCGGCTGGGCGGCGAATCGGTGCTGGCGCAGAATATCTGGCTGTGCGCCATAGGCTTTGCCCTGGCCGGCCTCTTGTACGGTTTATTGATGTTCGTACGCGGACTGCTGGCAGCGCTGGCGGCCGAGAAAACCGCCCAGAATCTGCGCAATACGCTGTTCGGCCGGCTTAACGTGCTGCCGTACCGCTACTTTGCCACGGCCAACACCGGCGATCTGGTGCAGCGCTGTACCAGTGACGTGGAAACAGTGCGGCGTTTTCTGGCCACTCAGTTTGTGGATATCGGCCGGGCGCTGGCGCTGCTGGCTTTTACTGTTACTATTATGTTGCAGATCGACGTAGGCATGACCCTGGTTGCCCTGCCGATCATACCGGTTGTTACAGTTTTTTCGTATTTTTTCTTTCTGAAGATACAGAAAGCCTTCCAGGCTTCGGACGAAGCCGAAGGTGAACTTTCCGGAACCTTGCAGGAAATACTGCAGGGTGTGCGTGTGGTTAAGGCCTTTGCCCGCCAGGATTTTGAGCGAGAGCGTTTTGACGCCAGAAACCGCAAGTATACCGGGGTTACCCGCCGGCTGATCGATCTGTTTGGCTGGTACTGGTCCATCTCCGGCTGGATGTGTATGGCCCAGACTGGTGCGGTACTGGTCGTCGGCGCAATGTGGGCGGCTTCCGGGCGTATCTCGGTGGGCACCTTTGTGGTGTTCCTGGCTTATGTCGGCCGCCTGATGTGGCCGGTACGGCAGCTGGGGCGCACGCTAACCGACCTGGGCAAAACTCTGGTGGCGCTTGGCCGTATCGGCCACCTGCTATCCGAGTCGACCGAGTATGACAATGACGGCAGCCTGCAGCCTGATTTAAAAGGCGCGGTGGAATTTGACGATGTGCACTTTGCCTGGGACCAGGCCGCGCCGGTGCTGAAGGGCGTGAGCTTCCGGGTAGAAGCCGGCGAGACTGTGGCCATTCTGGGCCGTACCGGCTCGGGCAAGACTGCCCTGGTGCAGCTGCTGGCCCGGCTGGCCGAACCGGATTCGGGCAGTGTACGTATCGGTGGGGTGGACCTTAAGCACGTGAGCAAGCAGTATCTGCGTGACCGTGTCGGACTGGTGCCGCAGGAACCCTTCCTGTTCAGCCGGACCCTGGCCGAGAACCTGGCCATGGGACGAGGCGGCGAAGCGCCGCAGGAAGATCTGCAGCAGGCTGCAGAAACCGCCGGCCTGGCCAAGGTGATCGACGGCTTTGAAAAGGGCTGGGAAACGCCGGTGGGTGAAGAAGGTGTAACCCTTTCCGGCGGCCAGCGCCAGCGTGCGGCCATAGCCCGGGTTCTGCTGAAGCGGCCCGACCTGCTGGTGCTTGATGATTCTTTGTCGGCGGTGGACACCGAAACCGACAGCGCTATCCGCAGCAGCCTTAAAAAGCGGCAGGGCGGCGTTACTACGATTATTGTGTCGCACCGCATGACCACACTGGCGGCGGCGGACCGTATTATTGTGCTGGAGGACGGACTGGTGTCCGATTCCGGCACGCATGAAGAACTGGTCGCCCGGCCCGGTTTGTACCGGCGAGTATGGGAGATTCAGCGCGGCCTGGAAGCTGCCGGCACTATGCCGGAGCCGGAAGGCGTTCTGGAACTGCCCGAAAGCGCGGAAGAAACCGGCGGGGTGGAAGATAGCGTATTGGTTGGCGGGGCGGTGGCCTGAGGATGTACCTTGGCCAGAATATTTGCTTGGCCGGCCCGCTTCAGCTGCCCGAATGGGGACTGAGGCGGCGCGCGGTGGGCTGGCCCGGCCATCAAACTTGATTACCTTGCAGGCCAGCCGGCACGGTGGAATCGCCGAAAGGGTTTCCGCTGTGCGCGGCAGGCTGTCTGCAATGCCGGCCGGCGCGCTCTGGCCGCCCGAATGGGGGCTGAAGCTGCGCGCGGCAGGCTCGTAGTGCCGTAGCCCGGCGCGCTCTGGTTGCCCGAATGGGGACTGAGGCTGCGTGCGGCAGGCAGTTTCCGGCAGGCTTGCGCCTGCCGGCGGCGGCCGGTTTGGCGGGGTCAACCTGGGTATTTTAATAACAGAGCAGCCCGAAAGGGTATTAAGGAAATATAATTATGGAAGATACGGATTTTCGCCAGCCGTTCAAGCTGACTACCTGGAAGGCAATACTCAAGTATACCCTTCCGTATAAAAAGAGTTTCGGCATACTGGTAGTAATGATGATGACGGTTGCCGGCATCGACGCGCTGTCGCCTTTTATTACCGGCTGGGTGCTGGACGACGTAATTATCGCCAGCCGGCTGGACCTGCTGCCGCGCGCGCTGCTGCTGTACGGCCTCATGGTAACATTGCAGGCAGTGGTTATCCGCCTGTTTATCGGCATGGCCGGTAAAATCGAAATGGGCATGAACTATGCGGTACGCCAGGCGGCTTTTGACCGGCTGCAGGAACTGTCCTTCAGTTATTACGACAAGACCAGCAGCGGCTGGATTATGGCCCGCCTGACCAGTGATATCGGCAAGCTGGCCGACATCATCGCCTGGGGTGCGGTGGACATGGTCTGGGGCAGCACCATGATGCTGGCCATGGCTGTCATCATGTTCATGCGCGATTGGAAGCTGGCTCTGGTTACTTTGTCGGTGGTTGTTCCGCTGCTGGTAGTTTCGGTGCTGGTGGAGCGGGCCTTGATGGAACGATCCCGGGCGGTGCGCAAGACCAACTCCAAGATTACCCAGGCTTTCAGCGAAGGTATCCGCGGCGCACGGGTAGTCAAGACCCTGGCTGCCGAAGGAGTGCAGAACGACAAGTTTGCCGAGCTGTCCATGAGCATGCGCCGTTCATCGGTGAAGCAGGCCAGGCTGTCGGCTTTTTACCTGCCGGTGGTCATCGTGCTTGGTTATATCGGCACAGCGCTGGCACTTTGGCAAGGTGGCGGCAGTGTTATGGAAGGTTCACTCACCTATGGCACGCTGGTGGCCTTTGTGTTCAGTGCCCTGCAGTTTTTTGACCCGGTAACCGACCTGGCGCGCATTTTCGCCGACGTGCAGTATGCTCAGGCTTCGGCCGAACGGGTGGTCGGTCTGATCGAGGCCAAGCCCTCGATTGTGGACAGTCCGGAAGCGTTGGCCCGTGAAAAAAGCCGGACGGCTGCCGGTCTGCCGGTGCCGCGCCTGCAGGGACGGGTGGAGTTTGACCATGTGTCGTTTGCCTATCTGGAAGGGCAGGAAGTGCTCAGCGATTTTAGTTTGACCATAGAACCCGGCACCACCGTTGCTCTGGTTGGCGAGACCGGCTCCGGCAAGACCACTATTGTAAATCTAGCCTGTCGTTTTTACGAGCCGGTCAGCGGCCGCATTCTGGTGGATGGTACTGACTACCGCGAGCTGCCTTTGTCTTGGCTGCACGGGAATTTAGGTTATGTGCTGCAGCAGCCCTATCTGTTTTCCGGTACAGTGCGCGAAAACATCCGCTACGGCAAGCTGGAGGCCACAGACGCCCAGGTGGAGAAAGCCGCCCGGTTGGTACGTGCCCACGACTTTATCGTGGACATGGAAAAG
>JAHIWF010000378.1 GCA_018815555.1 Spirochaetota bacterium
CAGGGATCAATGGCGAGCGCCATTGAAAGACCCGGCGGGCTTTGTAAGCAGTATGAACAGGTTACTGACGAGGTAAGGCTGAAGCGCTGGGGCTCAATGGCGGGCGCCACAGTAGTGGCGGCCATTGAAAGACCCGGCAGGCTTTGTGAGCAGCATGAATCGTTTGCTGACGAGGTAAACCTGAAGCACCTGGGCTCAATGGCGTGCGCCACGGTAGTGGCGGCCATTGAGCCCAGGTGCTTTATCTTCAAACCGAAGTTTACTTATTTACAAATTGCATAAACAGCTTTTGGGCTTCACGGAAATAATTACCCGATTCATTTGAACCGGAATAGCCATTTTGCGGAGACTGGGTACGTACCACAATAATGTCATAATCTGCAAAAACATACATATCAGTATTCAAATAACCAGAGGCATAAAACCCTGAGACAGTTTTTTTACCATCGAGTATCCACCAAAGAAAACCCATTTCCTTGTTTAATGGACTACTTGAAGTAGCTCTTCTGACATAATCCGAACTGACAATCTGTTCATCATTCCAGATGCCTTTATTTTTCATAAGCAAGCCGATTCTTGCCAAATCCCTTGGTGTGGTGAGCATTTCCGCATAAAGCCAGGGGGAATCGCCATAGTCATAAAATCTTGTGTCACGCATTCCTAAGACGGAAAACAATCTTTCCAGCGCGAAATCCTGGGCATTTTTCCCGGAAACCTCGAGTATTATCGGCTCGAGCAGTTGAACAGCCTCATTGCTGTACCTGAATGCTGTCTTTGGTTCAAAATCAGGGTAGAGTGAGAGCACAAACTCCCTTTTATTGCCAACATAACCAATACTGTCGTTTTTTCCGTATCTGCGATCAAATCCAGCTGTATGTGTTAGTAGATCAACTATTTCCACGTTGTCTCTGTATCCGCCTTGCCATTCCGGAAGTATTGATGCGACTTTGGAACTATAATCCAGCAAACCGTCATCGACCAATTGCCCTATCAAAATACTGGCAATGGCCTTGGTCGATGACATCGCGCCAATCGGTTCTTCATATCGATCGGAGTACCATTCAGATACAATTTTATTTTTATACACAACCAGTTGTGAGTCTGCTCCGGTTCTTTCACATAGCGCAATATGCTTTTTTAATGCCATTTCGTTAAGATCAGTTTCACTGACATCAATGGCAGCCCAAAATCCGTCATAATTCGATTCACTTAGCGGCGGCTTGTTCAACAATTGAATTTCTTTGATATCCTGCTTATTTGTAATACAAGCACTGCACAGACTAACTACAGCTAAACTCAGAAACATTACTTGTCTTTTCAAATTTTTCTCCTTATACACAAGTTCAGCCCATTTCCTTCTCGCCGAAACGCGGCACTTTTTTGAGGAGGCCGGCAGTGCTGCTGCGCCGCCCCGGACGTACTTCCAACGCGCACAAGAAATCCAGCAGTGGCTTTCGCCAGTCGGCGGCTGCCCGGCCTTCGTTCATGAAGCGGCGGAACAGATGCAGGATATGAGCGCGGATAACAGCAGCGTCGGCGGCCAGCGGTTTCGGCTGCGTAAGGAATAGTTCACTGATAAACAGTTCGGCCTCTTCCTGCGGCAACAGGCCGGGAAACAGTATGGCAATAACATACAAGGCAGCCGAGATGCAATTGACGCTGTGCTGCTTTACATACAGGATGGATTCGGTAATGGCCATGGCACCGGCACGCAATTCCAGTATACGCGGACGCAACAGTCCATCATCTTCATGGCGGCGTACAATAGCCCGGAAAGACAGCCATGCGTAAACGACGATCATGACGTGCAGGCTGGGCACACAGGCATAATGCGGATCGGTGAGGTGAATCAGGGCAAAGCGTGGTCGCTTTACATAAAAAGGCCGCTTGGTAGTGGACAGGCGCGCATAGTAGACACTCGCGGCTATCCGGTACAGGCTGGCGATACCACGCACAAAGCCGGCGGTTTCGCGGTCGGCCTTTTTACCGTAGTAGAAACGCAGCCAGGCGGCAGTACGGATCCAGAAGGGTATAAAATCCATGTAAATGCCGACATAGCCGGGTGCAAAAGGCACAAGGCTGTCAAGTTCGTGGTCAACCGAGGAAATGGCGGTACGACGCGGGCTGACCCTTTCGTGCCACTGCACGCCGAAAAAATCGACCAGGGCATGGCGCACACAGAGCAGGGCGCTGGAGCGCAAAACCGGTCGCAGTGCTACCTTAAGCGCAAAAGAAACCACGCCCATGCTGCGTATCGGCCGCTCGGCCCGTTCGTCAACGGCTGCAGCCGAAGCTGTATTCAATACATCAAAACTCAATATGTATCCTCCACATTCAGGAAATAAAAAATAATAAATACTTTCAGGATTGGCTTACAGCCCAATCCAGGGCCTGTTGCAGCATGCTCTGGGGAGGTGCGGCAATCTGACCGCTTTCCATAAGGTCGTTATACATTCGGCGCGAGGCCCTGATATCCGCTTCGGCGCGGCGGAACACTTCATCAGGGCTCATGACTACCCGGGCCAGGCCCTCCTTTGCAGCCTGTTCGGCTACATCGGCTGCTTCGCGGGCAAACACCGCTTCGTCGTCCATGGTGGGCATGATACTGTCCGGACTGATGCCGCGCTCTACAGCAAAATCGGCCAGGCTGTGGGCACAGCGGATGGCCATGGTATCAGAAATGGCCCGGGCCCGCACCAGCAGCACTCCTTTAAGGATACCGGGGAAGCAGACCGAATTATTCACCTGGTTGGGGAAATCGCCGCGGCCGGTGGCTACGATAAAAGCGCCGGCTTGCTTGGCCACATGCGGCCAGATTTCGGGAACCGGATTGGCACAGGCAAATACGATGGCTTTCGGCGCCATAGCGGCTACCCATTCAGGTCGTATCACGTCCGGCCCCGGCTGCGACAGGGCTACCAGTACGTCCGCCCCCCGGAGAGCCTCGGCTGGAGTATCATAGTGGCAGGGATTGGTCTGCAAGGCCAGCTGCCATTGTTTGGCGGCAGCCGGGCTGGCTTCCAGGTCAGTGCGGCCGCTGTGCAGCCCGCCCTGACGGTCAAACAGGCTGATATTGGCCGGGTCTGCGCCATCGGCAATAAGCAATCTGGCAATAGTTGTGTTGGCAGCCCCGGCGCCCAGCAGCACGATGCGCACCCGAGCCAGCTCCTTGCCGGCCAGTTTCAGCGCATTCAGTAAACCGGCCAAGGTTACGCAGGCGGTGCCCTGGGCGTCGTCATGCCAAACCGCGATATCGCTGGAATCGCGCAAGCCGTCCAGCACGCGGAAACAATTGGGCTGACTGATGTCTTCAAGATTTATTGCGCCGAAGGAATGGCGGACCATACGCACAAAGTCGATAATGCGCTCTGGATCAGGCAGGCCATCCGGCCCACGGCTGTCGATACACAGCGGCACTGCGTCTACTCCGCCCAGATACTTCATCAGAAAGGCCTTGCCTTCCATGACGCCCAGACCGCCGGGTGGTGTGCAATCGCCATCGCCGAGCACCCGGGTGGAATCGCTGACAACCGCAACAGTGGAACCGCGCGAACTGAGGTCGAAGGATCGCTCGTTATCGTCGCGTATGCTGGTAGAAACGGCCGAAACACCGGGGGTATACCAGACATTGAACCAGTCGGGGCTATACAGGCCGCAGCGCGGCACCGTCTGCAGTTTGCCTCCGTAAAACTCGTGGGCAAGTACGGACAGCCGCTTGTAAAACAGCGTGCGGGCTTTGGCCTGCCGGTCGGCGTCGGGCAGACGAGCGGCCAGAATGCTGTTCAGCCTGGTCAATCTAAGGTCGATAGTATCATCAGGAAGCATGGTATCCTCCGTTATTTTCGGAGTATAGCGTGCAAAGCGGACGAGCAACAAGCAGAGAGGTGGAAGTATGCAGACTGACGTGCCCCATTCTGGCAGCAAAAGTGCAAACCTGCAGGAGCTATGCGTCGTAGTGCTTGGTGCCTCCGGCGATCTGGCGCTACAGCGTATTCTGCCGGCGCTGTATACCCTTTGGTCACTCGGAACAGTTCCGGCAAGGCTGACCATAGTCGGGGTAGCCCTGACCCGACTGACGCAGGACGAATACCGCCAGCTGGCACTGAACGCGATACTGGCGAAAGGTGAACCTGGATTTGCTGCCGACCCGGGCTTAAGCCCGGCGGACTTCGTCGGCCGCTTGCACTTTTTGACCGGCGATCTGCAGGACAGCACTGTATACAGACAGTTAAAAAGCAGCTATCTGGGCCGGAGCAGGCAGAATGCCTTGTTTTATTTTGCCTGCAGCCCTCAACTTTTCGGAATTGCTGCAGAAAAGCTGGCTCAAAACGGCCTGGCCGGGATGGACAGCCAGGCGCAGGGGTTCCGGCGCCTAATGATCGAAAAACCCTTCGGTACCAACCTGCAGGCTGCCCGTGAACTGAACAGCCTGTTACACCGCTATTACCACGAAGCAGATCTTTTCCGGGTAGACCACTATCTGGGCAAAGATGCTGTCCAAAATTTGATATACTTCCGCTTTACAAACACCATTTTTGAGCCGCTTTGGAACCGTAAATATATCGACCGTATCGAAATTGTGCTGGCCGAAAACGAAGGCATCGGCCGGCGCGGCAGCTATTATGACCAGGCTGGCGCCGCCCGTGACATGCTGCAGAACCATCTGCTGCAGTTGTTCTGCCTGAGCGCCATAGAAAGGCCGGCAAACCTGTCAGCTGCCGCTCTGCGCGAGGAGAAAGTAAAACTGCTGCGCAGCAGCCGCATCCCGCAGCACAGCCGTGAGCTGCCGGCTTTTGTACGCGGTCAATATGGCACGGCAGGTCTGCCTGGCATAGCGGATGGCCGCGCCTACCGGCAGGAAATGCTGGTGCATCCGCAATCCACAACCGAAACCTATGTGGCATTGAAGTTATATGTAGATAATTGGCGGTGGCAGGGGGTTCCTTTCATTCTCCGCAGCGGCAAGGCCCTGTCGCAACGCTATGGCGAAATATCCATACATTTCCGGCAGTGCCCGATAGATTTTCCGGGAGCGGCGCGCGGCGCTAACCGCTTGATTCTGCGCATCCAGCCGGAAGAAGGGGTTTCGATGCGCTTTAATACCCGCGCTCCGGGCGGTGCGGAGCGAGAGCAGGAAGAACTGGTCGGCACGCTGCGCGATTCGGCCAGCGCGGCACCGGGGCCGTACGAACGCCTGCTGGCTGATGCCCTGCACGGTGACAACACGCTGTTCATCCGTTTTGACGAAACCGAGGAGGCCTGGCGGCTGATCGATCCGATGTTGAGCAGCTGGGATCAACCAGGGTTCTGCGCTCTGCAGGAATATACTTCCGGCAGCAGGGGTCCGGATATCAGCTGTTTATACCGCAATCACCCGGCCTGGCAGCAAAACAGCGTCATTGCCTGAGCCGGGCAAGGGA
>JAHIWF010000379.1 GCA_018815555.1 Spirochaetota bacterium
GGCCAGGGTACCCTGCACATGCTCGGCTCCGGCATTTACTGCTGCCAGCGTGTTCGCCACGGCCAGTCCACCGTCGTTGTGGGCATGTATCCCAAGCTGCTGCTTGAAGGCGGTTTTTACACTTGCAGTGGCCGCGCTGATCGCCGGTGGCAGACAGCCGCCATTGGTATCACAGAGTATTAAACAGTCCGCTCCGGCTTCTGCCGCCGCCCTCAGTGTTTCCATCGCATACTCGGGGTTGGCCGCATATCCGTCAAAAAAATGCTCAGCGTCATAGAGGACTTTTCTGCCCTGCTGCTTCAGCCAGTCAACCGTCTCACGGATCATGGCCAGATTCTCTTTATTGCTGGTGCCCAGCACACTGCTCACATGAAAGTCCCAGCTTTTGCCGAAGATAACTACTGTGGCGGTTTCAGCATCCAGCAGGCTGGCAAGGCCGCTGTCTTTTTGCGGCGTGATATTTTTTTTGCGGGTTGGGCCAAAAGCCAGCAGCTGTGAATGTTTCAGCTGCAATCGTGCAGCCTCCCGGAAGAACTCCAGATCCTTGGGATTGGATCCGGGGTTGCCGGCCTCTATGAAATCAATTCCCAGCTGGTCCAGACTTTCCACGATTGCCAGTTTGTCGCGGATCGAAAAACTGATGCTTTCTCCCTGGGCTCCGTCGCGCAGCGTGGAATCAAGCAGATATACTTGCTGCATCCGCTACTCCTTCTTCATGTTCCAGAGCGTTTATGGCCATCAGGTAAGCCCTGATGCCGGCTTCGACAATATCGGTGGAAATTCCGTGGCCATTGTAGACCTGGTTATTAAAGCTGATGCGCACGCGGGCTTCGCCCTGTGCGTCGGTGCCGCCAGTTACAGCATTAAGTTCCAGACTTTGCAAAACCGGTTCCCGCCCGGTAAGGCGGTCTATGGCTTTAAAGGCCGCGTCGATGGGGCCGTCTCCAAGCGCCGCTTCGGAGCGTTTGCCCGTATCCTGGCTGTGCAGACTTATGGTGCAGCTGGAATCCAATTTGGTGCCCGAATTGCTTACAAAAGAATCCAGCTTGTGGAATTCCGGTACAGCCAGCGACCGGCCCATGGCCAGAGCCTCTATATCGCGGTCCGATACCAGTTTTTTCTTGTCGGCCAGTTCTTTAAAGCTATCGAACAGCACAGAAACTTCAGTTTCGGGCACGCGCAGTCCAAGCAGTGCCAGCCGTTCCTCGAAGGCATGTCGCCCTGAATGTTTGCCCAATACCATTTCGCTAGACGCAAGACCTATCGATTCCGGTGTCATTATTTCGTAGGTCTGCCGGTTGGCCAGAATGCCGTGCTGATGAATGCCGGCTTCATGGGCGAACGCGTTAGCTCCGACAATCGCCTTGTTCGGCTGCACCTTTACGCCGGTAACCGTAGATACCAGCCGGCTAGTGGCATGCAGCTGGCGGGTGTCCACATTGCAGTCAGCCTCAAACTGTTCGCTTCGGGTGCGCAGTGACATAATTATTTCTTCAAGTGCCGCGTTGCCGGCCCGTTCACCAAGTCCGTTTATGGTGCATTCGACTTGTCCGGCTCCTTCCCGGACTGCCGCCAGAGTATTGGCTACCGCCAAACCCAAATCATTATGGCAGTGCACCGAGACGACTGCCTGATCTATATTCGGAACCCTTTGCATTACCTGCCGTACTAAAGCGCCAAACTCATGCGGCAGGGCATAGCCAACCGTGTCCGGGATGTTTATGGTTCTTGCGCCGGCGGCAATTGCTGTTTCAAAGGCACGGCACAAAAAATCAGGATCCGAGCGGCTGGCATCTTCGGCCGAAAACTCTACATCAGGGCATAGCTTCCGGGCATAGCCTACCATAGCCCGTATTTGTTCCAGTACCTGAGTCTCGCTCATTTTAAGTTTGTGCTCAAGATGTATCGCCGAGGTGGCAATAAAGGTATGTATACGCGGCTGTTCGGCGGACTTTATGGCCTGCCATGCGCAATCGATGTCTTTGGGCAGCGCTCTGGCCAGACTGGTTATTACCGGACCGCGGATTACCCGGGCTATTTCCTTGACTGCGGCAAAGTCACCCGGGCTGGCAATTGCAAAGCCGGCTTCCAGTATATCCACTCCAAGCAGCTGAAGCTGCTTGGCAACCTCAAGCTTCTCGCCGAGGTTCATGCTGCATCCCGGTGCCTGTTCGCCATCACGAAGTGTCGTATCAAAAATCCTGATTATCCGTGCCATGCTGTGTGCTCCTTCCGCTAATCTTGGTTTTTCTGTGCCCAGCTCATCATATGGCGCAACGATGCCCCGACTTCTTCTACCTGATGTTCGGCCTCAAGCTCGCGCATGCGGTTAAAGAACGGCCGGCGGGCCTGATTTTCCAGTATCCAGTTGCGGGCAAATGTTCCGTTCTGGATCTCGCGCAATACTTTCTTCATCTCGGCCTTGGTCTCGTCGGTAATAATGCGCGGACCGGTGCAGTAGTCTCCGTATTCGGCAGTGTCCGAGATGGAGTAACGCATAAAAGAAAGTCCCTGCTGCACGACCAGGTCGATGATAAGTTTCATTTCGTGTACACATTCAAAATAAGCGCTTTCCGGCTGGTAACCGGCTTCTACCAGCGTCTCGAAGCCGGCTTTCATCAGAGCGCTTACCCCGCCGCAGAGTACAGCCTGTTCGCCGAAGAGGTCGGTTTCGGTTTCTTCTTTGAACGTTGTTTCCAGAATGCCGGCACGGGCTCCGCCGATACCGGCCGCATAGGCCAGGGCCAGCTGTTTAGCCTTGGGGCTGGAGCCTTCCAGCACTGCCACCAGACAGGGCACGCCGCGTCCTTCCTGATACTGGCTGCGTACCGTGTGTCCAGGTCCTTTCGGCGCTATCATGACTACATCGACTCCCGCTGGCGGGGTTATTTGTTTGTAATGAATATTAAAACCGTGAGCGAAAGCCAGTGTCTTGCCGGCCTTCAGCTGCGGACCAATGCTTTCTGCGTATAAGGCTGCCTGTTTTTCGTCGTTGATCAGAATCATGATCAGGTCGGCCGCCGCCGCTGCCTTGTCGGCGGTCATTACCGCAAACCCGGCAGCCTCGGCCTTTTTCCAGCTGGCTGACCCGTCATACAGGCCAATCACCACTTTGAATCCTGAATCTTTCAGATTCAGCGCATGGGCATGCCCCTGGCTGCCGTAACCGATGATTGCAATGGTCTTGCCTGCAAGTACCGAACTGTCACAATCCTGCTGGTAATACATCTTTGCCATAAATTTATCCTCCTGTTGGCAAAATTCCTTTAAGGAACATGCTGGTTTTGGTGAGTGGTACTGCCTTGCGTCCCTTGATCAATCAAGGTCGGAAGACAGTTAAATAATGCTGACTAGTAGGGAAATAGAAGAAGAGCCGCGCTCCAGGGCTGCAATGCCGGTGCGGGCTAGTTCGCGGATGCCGTAGGGTAGTAGTAGCTGGATAATGGAATCAATTTTGTAATGGTCGCCGGTGGCCTCGATAGTCAAGCATTCTGCGCTGGCATCAAGTACCCGGCCGTCGAAGATTTCCGCGGTGCGGATAACTTCGGAACGTTTGCTCTTGTCCGCGTCAACTTTGATCAAGGCAAGTTCGCGGCACAGACCGGCATCATTCTGCAGCCGCTGAACGGCCTGCACTTCTACCAGTTTTTCAAGCTGCTTTTGTATCTGTTCCAGAGTTGACTCATCGCCGCGTACGACTATGGTCATCCTGGACAGGCCGGTATCGGTCGTTTCACCTACAGTGAGACTCTCGATGTTGTAGCCCCGTCGGCTGAACAGTCCGGACACACGGCTTAAAACACCCGCATGATTCTGGACCAGTGCCGACAACACATGACGTTGCATGGCATCCCCGCTTTCAGGCTCGTTTACCCGATTGGCAAATAAGCACTGTTTCATTTATAGAAATAGATTCTATACACAGGTACAGTAGAGGCCAAAAAGTGAAGTGTCAAGAGGGGCAGTGTAACATCTGGGTGGAAAATGTCATGTTGATTTGAAATATGTGTGGAATTTCAGCAGAAACTCTAATACGTCCAGGCTGGGACAGAAAATCAGTTGGCTGAAAATGGCTGATCAGCTTTAGGCCAAACCCGTTTAGGGGCTGGTTCCAGGGTGACCCGCAAGTACTGCTGGTCACCCTGTATGCACCCGGAGCGGAACTCAGGGCGACCTGTGAGCACAGCTGGTCACCCTGAACGATTCAGCCAAACTGGCTATACGTTAAACTTGAAGAACATCACAGTGCCGTCTGCGCATCCAATGCGTGCCCGCAAGCGGTGCGGTATTGGATGCGCGCATCCACGCGTGCCAGGACGGCGATGGCCGGATTGCGCGGTGCGGTCGCGGCTGTGATTACCCGGCCGCTATTATTGGCTATACGTTAAACTTGAAGAACATCACATCACCGTCCTGTACCACATATTCTTTGCCTTCCATGCGGATTTTTCCGGCGGCGCGCAGGGCGGCTTCGGTCTCATATTTGTCGATATCGGCGAAGGAGTACACGTCGGCCTTGATAAAACCTTTTTCAAAATCGGTGTGGATAACTCCGGCTGCCTGGGGGGCCTTGTCGCCGGCCTGAAAAGTCCAGGCCCGGCATTCATCCTTGCCGGAGGTAAAGAAGGTGCGCAAGCCCAGCAGTTTATAGGCTGCATGGATCAGCCCGGACAGGCCGGATTCCTTGAGTCCCAGCTCGGAAAGGAAGGCCAGTTTGTCTTCTTCACTGTCCATTTCGGCCAGTTCGGCTTCGAATTTGCCGCAGATGACTACAGTTTCGCTGCCTTCGCGCTCGGCGTGGCGGCGCACTGTTTCGATATACTGGTTGCCGTTGCGCACGCCTGTTTCGTCAGTGTTGCAGACGTAGATTTGCGGCTTCATCGTTAGCAGGAACCATTTTTTGGCCTCCACCGCTTCTTCGTCGCTTAAGCTGGCCAGTCGTGCAGCCTTTCCTTCTTCCAACAGCGGCCTTACTTTACGCAGGGCGGCCAGTTCGTGCTCCGCCGCTTTTTTAGCCTCGCCGCCCAGCACGCGCATGCCGCGTTCGGCCTTGTCGATACGCTTGTCTACGGTTTCCAGATCGGCTAGTGCCAGTTCGGTGGCGATTACGTCGATATCGTTCTGCGGATCTACCCGGTTGGCTACATGCACAATGTCCGGATCGTCGAAACAGCGTACTACCTGGGCGATAATGCCGGTTTCGCGGATGTGGGCCAGAAACTGGTTGCCCAGGCCTTCGCCCTTACTGGCTCCGGCTACCAGGCCGGCGATATCCACAAATTCCACCACTGCCGGGATACGCCGTTCGGGCTGGAACAGCTCTACCAGGCGGTCCAGGCGCGGGTCAGGTACTGAAACGATACCCTTGTTGGGTTCTATTGTACAGAACGGATAGTTGGCCGCTTCGGCCTTGGCGCTGGAGAGCGCCGAGAATATCGTTGATTTGCCAACATTGGGAATGCCGACAATGCCGCAGTTAAGTGCCATATGTGCCTCTGGATACTAGGATTAGGAAGTGTTCTCAGCTTACCTTTTTGCAGCACACCGGTCAAGGCGGCGCGTGGCGGCATTTCGTGTATTTACCAGAAGCGGCCGGCCATGTATTATGTAGGCTTATGCAACGCCGGCTTTGTTTCATAGTGACACTTCTGTTTGCCTTCTCACTTTTCGCCCAGTCCGCGACCGCGCCTACGGCAGCGTCTACCGTGGGGTCAGACCCCAGCGAGGCGGCTGACGGAGCGTCGACGGACGGGGAACCGGCAGCCGATTCAGTGTCGACGGACGAGGCCGACGAGGCCGACGGGGCCGACGGGGCCGATGGGGCCGACGGGGCCGCGGTGGAAAGCGCAGCGCATGATATCTTTTTGCAGTCGCTGTCTCTGGATATTGCCACGGCCGACTATTATGCCTTGCTGTCCTGGGTGCGTTCGCTTAAGTTGCCGGAGGGCGGGACGGCGGCGGAGTTGCGGGGCACCCTGTACAAACATTACGGAGTAACAGCCCCGGCTGCGGCAGCTGCCGCCCAGCGTACCATCGTTATCGAAGCGGCCGACAGCACCGAGTTTATAAGCGCTACCGAAGTAGATACTTCGTTGATACGCCTGAGCGGCGGGGTCGTCATAAAACTTACCGACAATGTCAGCAATGAGGCGCATACTATCAAGGCGGCTGAAGTTCTGTACAACAAAGACGCTTCGCGGATGATTGCCCGTGGCTCGGTTCAATATGAGCGGGTAGGAGCGGATGGTACCGATATTTTCATGGGCGAGATGCTTACTATCGATCTGGACGACTGGAGCGGCATTTTTGTGGATGGTCGCAATACCAAAGGTGGCAGTACCAGTACGCAGTTTGTCTTTGAGGCTGACGAAATTCTAAAAAAAACCGAGTCAGTATTATTATTTAAAGACGGGCGGATTACCTCATCGCAGAGCGAGCATCCGTATTTCTCCATCCGGGCTTCGCGTATCTGGATACTGGGTGGCAAGGAATGGGCCATTGCCAATGCCACACTCTATGTCGGCGAGCTGCCGGTTTTGTATCTGCCGGTTTTTTATTATCCTGGTCAGGAGATCGTGTTTCATCCGGTTTTCGGCTACCGCGAGCGCGAGGGACGTTTTGTTCAGACCACGACCTACCTGCTTGGTGAAAAGCCGGAAAAAAAGGAGACCATCAGTCTGTTCAATCTGACTGAAGGCTCCAATCGCTATGTGCGCAAGGTGGAAGGGCTGTTCCTGCAGAATACCGAGGAGCGCAAGACCGGCAGCAGCCCTGATTTTGTAAAAATACTGGCCGATGTGTATACCCAGCTGGGCGGCAGCGCCATGTTGCAAGCGCAGGTGGCAAAAGCGGCTTTTGTGCAGAATCTGAAGGCCAGGCTGGGGCTGGGTTTCAGTCGCTCGGTATATGAAATCACTGATGGCCAGACTCCATTCATTGCCGAAAACGACTATGCCAGTGTCTGGAACAAAGTAAATGTACTGGGGCAGGAACTGCCCTTCAGGTTTCTGTTTGACCTCTCTTTTACGCTGAAGCTTGGCCCTTTTGCGCTTTCTACTGCCCTGGGCTTTCTTTCCGATCCCTTTTTTACACTGGATTTTGGCCAGCGTTCTGAGGATATGGACTGGTTGTCTTTTTTGCGTCAGCCGGAGGACGAGAACCCGCCCGGCCGCCAGGCTAGTTTTCTGCAGAAGCTGGATCTCAGCGCCTCGTATACGTTTATCGGACTCAAGCCTTGGCTTGGACCAATCAGCCTTTCGCGCTTTTCCTCATCGCTGAACTGGATTGCCAAGGCTATGCCGACAACAGAACTCTCCGATTCCGAAAAAACACTGCTGAAAGCGAGTCCTTCCAGAGAATTTTTTATGCCGGACAGCCTTGTAATTATGGATGCTGCTATGGGGTTCAACGGCAAGCTTTTTGAGTATCCGCTTACGGCGACCACCTCCGCAACCGGATCGACTTCGGCGGCAACTCCTGCGACCACGACCGAAAGGCCGCCTGCCGATCCCCTGAGCGATTTCCCGTTCGTAGTGTCCCCCTGGCAGGACTTGTCCGGCTTTACTGCTGCGCAGAGTCCCGGAAACAGTTCCGTCATAATGGCAGAACCGGATTTTCGGCCCGAACCGCCGCTTAAGCAGCCAGCCCGGCCGCAGCGCAAGCCTTTTTCCACCGCATTAAGCTGGCAATTCAATCCGGCCTTTAAGTGGGA
>JAHIWF010000380.1 GCA_018815555.1 Spirochaetota bacterium
AGAAAACCAGCGCAAGCTGACGCTGGCCCAGATACAGGTTCAGGAAGCTGTCATCAATGTGCAGAAGGCAGAACTTAATCTGAAAAGGGCCGAACGCTCACAGCAGGAAACGCAGGCTCTGCACGCACTCGGTGCGGCGTCCGACGAGCAGCTGCTTACCAGTACGGAAAATCTGGAATCTGCCAGACAAGCCTTTCGCCTGTCGGAGCTTGCCCGGGAAAAAGCCGGTCTGGTTCTCGAAGAGGCCCACTATAATGTTGAGGCGGCGAAAGTCCGGGCACCGGTGGCCGGAACAATACTGTCAGTCGAAAGCTCGGCCGGCGCTTATGTAAGTGCCAACGCCAGTGTCGCACTGGTCGGTGACCTGAGCCGCCTGCGTATGAGCGCGGAAGTGGACGAGTATGATATCATGCGCCTGTCCAGCGGTCTGCAGGTGAAAATAGAAAGCGACAGTGCTGCCATCGGCACGCTGACAGCCCGGCTGGATCAAATAAGCCCGGTAGCAAAAATAGTCAATAATATATCATTTTTCTCGGTATCTGCCCTGGTTGCCAACAGTGAAGGATTGCTGCGACCCGGGATGACGGCTGATATGTCTATCATCATTGCCCGTGACCAGGGGCTGACTGTACCATCCAATGCCCTTACTACAATCCGCGGGCGCAGTTATCTGGATGTTTTGGTGGATGGCGTGCCGGAAACTCGCCGTGTAGAGGCAGGCGCGGATGATGGGAAACGCATTGTCATTCTGTCTGGGCTGGAAGAGCAGGATCAGGTGGTACTGCCCCAAGCTGCCAGCCTGCCGGGGTTGATACCGGTTGCAACAACGACGGATAAAGCTTCCACACTTATTCCCGTATCAATTCCCGGTTCTGGTGGTGGAGGTAGTCAATGATCGAACTGAGCAATATCCGTAAGTTTTACCAGATGGGCCCGGATACGATCCATGCCCTGGATGATGTAAGCCTGCGTATCGATGAAGGGGACTTCGTTTCGATTATCGGTCCGAGTGGATCGGGCAAATCGACCCTAATGAATCTTATCGGCTGTCTGGATACGCCGAGCAGCGGTACTTATGTGCTCGACGGCATGCCTGTAGAAAAGTTGTCCCGTAATCAACTGGCTGAGGTACGCAATCGTTCCATCGGCTTTGTGTTTCAGACCTTTAATCTGCTGCCACGGCTGAGTGCGCTGGAGAATGTCGAGGTTCCGCTGGTGTATGCCGGTGTAGACCGCCGCCACCGGCGAGCGCTTGCCCAGCAAATGCTGGAAAAGGTAGGGCTGTCTGATCGCGGGCGTCATCTGCCGAACGAGCTCTCCGGCGGCCAGCGTCAACGTGTGGCTATCGCCAGGGCTCTGGCCGGCCGGCCGGCCGTATTGCTGGCTGATGAACCAACCGGCGCACTGGATACCCGAACCGGCGAAGAAATAATGGCGCTATTTGCCGAGCTGCATAAGGAAGGAACAACCATAGTACTGGTTACTCACGATCCGGTTCTGGCCGATAAAGCTCCACGCATCATCCGGCTTAAAGACGGTCGGATAGTAGGCGTAGAGGATTTTACACTAGGCCATCAGGTTTCCGGTTCGACTGCCCGGGTCGCTGCCGCCTCCCTTTCGGCAGCTACGGCACAAAAGGAGCTGGTGTCATGAGCAAGGACCGAAAAGCCGGCATGAAGCTGAGCCGGGATAAAAACACGGCCATGGTGATCGACAGCATTCTGATGAGTGTGCGCAGTCTGGTGGGAAATCCGGTGCGGGCCTTTTTGACTGTACTGGGAATCATGATTGGTGTGGCTGCTGTTATCGCCCTGGTAGCCCTTGGCAACGGAGCAAAGTCGACAGTGGCCGACAGCCTGCAGACTCTTGGTTCCAATCTGCTGATCGTGTACTCGGGCGAACCGCGCGGTTCCAGTCTGGTTCGCCGTAATACCACAAATATAACACCGGTGCTTAGCCAGGAAGACCTGGACAGTACCCGCCAACTCTCCGGCGGGCTGATCAGCATGGCTGCGCCGGAATCTAGTGCCAGTGTTCAGTTAAAGGTAAATAACCTTAACATGGCTGCCACGGCTATCGGCACAGATGTGTATTATCCGGAGGTGCGTAATTTTTTTCCGGTGTATGGACGCTTTTTTGACCAGGAGGAGTATGCCAGCCGGTCTTTGGTTGCAGTCATAGGCATTGAAGTTTACCGCCAGCTTTTCCCCTCCGGTGAAGATCCGCTTGGCCAGAAAGTACGTATCAACGGTATCGGCTTCGAGATTGTCGGCATTATGCAGGAAAAAGGCAACAGCAGTCAGGATTCCAGTATCCTGATCCCAATGAGTGCTTTTCAGCGCTCAATATCGGGCGAGGCGGATTATGCCATCATTAATATTCAGGCCGCAAATTCCGAAGTCATGCGCGATGCCCAGCTCTGGGTCGAATCGGTTTTACTGCAGAATCATGGCATAGCCTCCATGGATTTTGCGGATTTTTATATAGCCAATCAGCTGGATATTTTGGCCACTGCGCAAGGCGTTACCGGAACCTTTACCGTATTGCTGGCCGGCATTGCCGCCATCAGTCTGCTGGTAGGCGGTATCGGCATCATGAACATCATGCTGGTATCGGTGACTGAGCGCACCCGCGAGATCGGCGTGCGCATGGCTCTTGGCGCCCGGCCGGGCGATGTACTGCTGCAGTTCCTTATAGAATCGATTATCCTGTCGATCGCCGGCGGAATCGCGGGTGTTCTTATTGGTCTTTTGGCATCCTGGCTGGCCGTACATGTTGGCAATATGGCCGCCGTTCCCGATTACTTCTCGGTTTTGCTGGCTTTCGGTTTTTCGCTTGCTACAGGTTTGTTTTTTGGCGGCTATCCGGCTTGGCGGGCCTCTCGCCTGGATCCGATAGAGGCCTTGCGTTATGAATAATTCTTTGTGGGTATTGAAAGGAGTTTATATGAAACGGAAGAGTGTTATTATGTTGGTCATTTTAGTATTTGCGGCCTTTGGCGCGGTTTCGGCGCAGTCGGTTTCTACCGATCCGGCTATCGCCAAAGCCAGGGCCGAGATGGAAGTAGCCAATGATCTTGGCCGGCTGCTCGGATATATTCATCAGATGGCAACTGATGAAGCCCGGCTGGCTTTGAGCAGCCAGCAGCTGCGTGATCTGAACTCGCTTGTAGACCAGGTGCTGAATACCCGCCGGCTGGACAAGGCAACAGCCGAAGCGTTTCTGCTGCAACTGGAGGATGATATTCTTACTCCGGCACAATTGATGTATACGGATAAATTATTCGCCGCCCGCGAATCAACCCGCAGCGGAACCCCAGGATCAGGAACCGGTACCGGCAGCAGCAACCGCTCCGCCGAGGCTGGCAGCGAAGGCGGTCTGGTAACTGCGTATCTGAATGGCGGTGATTACAATCCGCTAAAAGACAGCACAAAAAGTCTGGGTGAAGGAGTGCAGAATCTGCGGAACTATCTAAAAAGTCGCCTTTAAGGTCTGGCTTAACAGGCCGGGGAATCTGCTTAAGATCCTCCGGCCCTAGAAGCGTGGTTTAGCTTTGCAGATTAAAATGCTGGATCATATTTTGCAGCGCTGTTACGCCCTTGGCCAGAGTGCCGGCAGTCTCCCGGATTCGGTCCAGATCTCCGGCATTCTGCTCGGTATCTTCTTTTATAGCGGTTATTTGAGAAATTACTTGTGATGAAATAGTTACGATTGATTGAATCGCCTGGATTATTCCCGACGATGCCAGCATCATCTGTTCGGACTCGGCATGAACCGTAGCGGAAACACTATTCAACGTGTTCATCGATTGGCGAATCTCGGTACTGCCTGAAGCCAGTTCGTCGGTTGCCGCGGCAATCTCCTGCAGTGAGTCGGCCACCAGCTGTATTTCACTATCCAGTACTTCGAAGATACGGCCGGACTGAATACTGAGTTCGGTTGTCCGGCGGATTCTGGCTACAATATCATCGATGAGGGTGGCAATAGCCCCGGAGTTTTCCCCTGCGTCGCTGGCCAGCTTGCGGATTTCGTCCGCGACTACAGCAAATCCTTTGCCGGATTCACCGGCATGAGCGGCCTCTATTGCCGCATTCATGGATAGCAGATTGGTTTGCGACGCGATGCTTTTAATCAGGTCCACAAAACTGCCGATTTCATCGACACTGGCTGCTGTCGCCTGCATGGCTTCCTGCAGCTGGGTCAGCTGTTCGCTGCCTTCGCGAGCCCGCTGCGCCAGGCTTATCGCACTCTGTTTCTTGGTGGCGGTAATCGAGGCTACATTGTCCAGCGATGCGGTCATCTCTTCGATGGCGGCGCTGGACTGGTTTACTGCTGCCAGTTGTGAATCAAGATATTGTTTCAGGCTGTTGCTCTTGCCGGCAATATCCTGTGCCAGATGTAGTGAATGGTCATTTTGGGCATCGAGCTCCTTGATACGCTGGTTGATGAGCGCTGTGTTCGTGCTGACGGTATGTATGCGGCCGGCGGCCATCTCCGCCTGCCGGTTCAGATCGGCCTCGATAATCTGGTTGCTGTCACTGGCCTGCTTCATCACCTGCAGGATTTCCCGCAGTTTTACCACAAATTCATTAAAGCTGTTACCGATACGCGCTACTACATCTTTCCCGCGCACCTGTAAGTGCAGATTAACATCGCCATCCAGAAAGCGCTGCATGGCCGGCGGGATGGCCCGCAGCGGTTTTAATGTGCGGATCAGGAATTGCAGATAGATAAGAGTAAAAAGCAGTATCATGACCAGTATGACTACTGCAATATTACGGGTAAAAGCATACAGCCCGGCCTGGCGAACCTGCTCCTGCATCACATAGCCGGTATACCAGTCCCAGGCCGGATAGTAGGAATGTATCACCCAGTATTGTTTGCCTGCTGCACTAATCAACTGTTCGCCGCTTACTGTTCCTTCAATTCCCTGGAAAGCTGCGTCAATCAACTGCTGCGCGTCCAGGATTTCTTCGCCGGCATACAGTACCACCTGATGGTCGCCGTTGAAGATAAAAGGTTGGGCACGCAAATCCCGACCGGCGATGAAGCGTTTGTTCAGACGGGAAAGCAAGGCGCTCTGCAAACCTGCCACTTCTGACTGATTTTCCGCTTCGGTCCATTCGGTGGCGCCAGTTTCGGCATCTGATGCTGCCTCGGCAGGGCTGTCTGACGCGTCAGCTGTAGCTGATGCAGCAACAACAGCTCCAAGATCGCTGTATTCAAATTCAATATTTCGGATACGTTCGGCATAATCCTCGGTGTATAAAGCACTTGTTTCAGCCTGTATTACCCTGACCGAATATAGTATAGCCGCCGCGCCTAGGGTAAGCATCGCGGCCACACCTATCAGGACAAGTTTGAATTCGAGCGACAATGTTTTCATACCTGAATAGTAGTATATCTTATGAAGGATCGCAAGCATGAGCTAAAAATGAGAGTCTTCCGGCAATTGCCTCAGCTGTACAGGACTTTAGGGTTCAACTCCGGCGGGTTCGTTCAAAAAACTCCAGCCGCTGTATGGCGTGGGCAATATGCGGACACAGGCAGTTCAGGGTGGTTTCGTCTTCCAGGCTGATGGGCAGATCCTGTTGGTAGCTTTGAATAACTACAACGCCGATTATGCGGTCCCGGCTGAACAGGGGGGCTCCCAGCCAGTAGAAAGCCGGTGGCCCGGATACAAGAAAAGGGAAATTTTCCGGCGGTTTTTTATAATCATAGATGAATGAAGTTTTGCGTGATGTATAGATGAAGCCGCTGCCACCCTGGGTCAGCGGCCAGGACTCCGGATAGGGCATGGTTGACTGCGGACTGCGGAAGACCATGCGGAATACGTTTTTGTCTTCGTCTACCCTGGCTATAAACAAATCTTTACCGGCGGCCGGTATTATGCTGGCACTGAGCTGATGGATGTTTCGGTACAGAGTATCCAGATCGGTTGTGTCTTCCACCACCGCGGCCAGAGTGGCAATGGCCTTGTCGCGGTCGAAGAAATGCAGCTGCAGGGCCAGCGACAGCTGTAAGGCTGCAAACTCAATAAGCCTTACTGCCTCTTCGGAGTATAT
Organism: Spirochaetota bacterium; assembly: GCA_018815555.1. GTDB lineage: Bacteria > Spirochaetota > Spirochaetia > Treponematales > UBA12059 > UBA12059. Next base: position 6,066 of record JAHIWF010000380.1, read on the forward strand.
TTCTCCTGCTTGATAGGTTTGTACGGCCAGCACACCCAGAATGGCCCGGTCGCGGCTGCGCAGGGGAACGCCGACCCAGTCGCTGGCCATGGGGCCGATGAGAAGACCTTGCGGTATGCTGCTGCCTTCGCGCGACAGTTGTACGGTACGTCCCTGATCGATGGTAAAACCGGTCAGCCCCTCTTTGGGAAAGCGGATCAGTTCGTTTTCTGGCGATATTTCGTCAACATAATAGGGGAAGATAAGCTGATTATCCTGTTCCAGCAGGGCCACGAACATGTTGCGCACCGGAATGTACTCCAGCAGCACTTCATGGTAGTGCCGGTACAGTGCCGGCAGTGAGCAGCGGGTTTCTATTGTTCGCGCCAGGCGCAGGAAAAACCCGCTGTCCGCTGGCATCATACCTGTGTCCACAGCTCCATCAGCTTCAGTATGGTATCGGTGGCCTGCACCATCTCGGCAACGCTGGCCCACTCATGCCGGCCATGGAAGTTGTGCATGCCGGCGAATACATTCGGAGTGGGTATACCCATCTCGGTAAGCCTGGCTCCGTCGGTGCCGCCGCGTATCGGTTTGGAGTAGGGCTGCGCCCCGGCCAGTTCGGCGGCCATGAACAGTAACTCAGTCACCTGTGGTGTGGTATCCAGTTTTTGCCGCATGTTCAGGTACTGCTTCTGCAGTTCTACCTCTACCTTGCCGCCGGGGAACTGGGCTTCCACCGCTTTGGCCAGTGCCTGCACTGTGGCAATGCGCCGCTCCATGCCGTCGGTCTGAAAATCGCGCAGGATGATGCTCAGCTCGGCTTTTTCCAGCCCGCCCTGTATTCCGGTTACATGATAATAACCATACCAGCCGTCGGTGGCTTCCGGGCTTTCGCTGCGCGGCAGCAGAGCAGCGAAGTGGGCGGCCATGGTGGCGGCGTTGGCCATTACGCCGCGGGCGTAGCCGGGATGCGATGAAACACCGGTACAGCGGATGGTAGCCGCGTAGGCGTTAAAACATTCAGATTCTATTTCGCCGCCTTTGCCGCCGTCCAGGGTGTAACAGGCTTTGGCCTGAACCCGTTCGATGGGGAAGAGGTTCATGCCGGTGCCTTTTTCCTCGTCGGGGGTAAAAATGGCATACAGCGGGCCGTGTTTGTGTTCCGGATGCTTGAGCACATATTGTATGGCCGTCATTACTATAGCCACGCCGCCTTTGTCGTCAGCGCCTAAAAGGGTGGTGCCGTCGCTGGTGATTATAGTGTCTCCCAGATAGCCGGCCAGTTCCGGGAATTCGGCCGGATCCAGTGTCCAGCCCGGTGATAGCTGCAGAACCTTGCCGTCGTAATTGCGGAAAACCTTAGGTTTTACGTCCTTGCCGGAAACGTCTTCGGCTGTATCGACGTGGGCCATAAATCCGATGGCCGCTTTGTTTTCGCAGCCCGGGCTGGCCGGGATTTTGGCTATCAGGTAGCATTTGTCGTCAAGCTGTACTTCTTTGATGCCCATAGCCTTCAGCTCGGACTCCAGCAGGCGGTTTACGTTCCACTGGGTGTCGGTGGATGGGGTGGCGTCACAGCTGTGGCTGCAGGTTGATTCAATTTGTACGTAGCGAACCAGCCGGTCGATAAGTTCTTCGGCATGGCCACTTTTGAGTATGGTGGTGTAGTCTTTCATAGCTTAAGTATGCCTGTATAATGTCGATTTGGCAAGTTAAATCGCCGGGCAGCCGCTTGCCGGGCTTTTTTAAAGGTGAGCATAGCCGAACGGCCGAAAAATCAGTATAATCGAAGCAGAAAAGTGCTTCAGGGGTATCAATATGCCGCTTGTAGGCCGTTCCTTATAAATTTTACACAGGAGTAAGTATGTCTATACAGAGTTTGCTGCATGGCCGTCTGGATGATGACGATGATGATGATAACGAAGCCAAAGCACCGAAGAATGGCGAGGCCCTGCTTGAGCGCCTCCTGGAAACCCGCACTATAATTCTAAGCGGGCAGGTTAATAAAGAACTGGCCGAACGGGTTATCCGCCAGCTGCTGCTGCTGGAAGCCAAGAGCCATGATCCGATCAAGATCATGATCGATTCGCCCGGCGGTGATGTTGATGCCGGCTATGCCATTTTTGACATGGCCCGCTTTGTGTCCGCTCCGGTCTGGATGATAGGTATGGGTCTGGTGGCTTCGGCCGGCGCACTCATACTTCTGGCCGCTCCCAAAGAGCAGCGTATAGCCCTGCCCAATTCGCATTACCTGATTCATCAGCCGCTGTCCGGGCTGCGCGGTGTGGCGACCGACATCGAAATTCATGCCCGCGAGCTGGAACGCACCCGCGACCG
>JAHIWF010000052.1 GCA_018815555.1 Spirochaetota bacterium
ATGGTGGCCAAGGGGCTTAATTTTCCTGGTGTGCAGTTGGTTGGCGTGGTTTTGGCCGATACTACCCTGAATCTGCCGGATTTCCGGGCCGCCGAACGGGCTTTTGCCCTGGTCACCCAGGTAGCCGGCCGGGCCGGGCGCTTCAGTAAGGGCGGTCGGGTGATCGTGCAGACCTACCGCCCGCAGAGCAATGTTATCCAACGGGCCGCCGCTCATGATGCCAACGGATTTTACGCCGACGAGCTGGCAGTGCGCCGCGATCTGGGTTTTCCTCCCTTTGCCCGCTTAATTCGCTTGGTGCTGCGTTCGCGCGACGAACAGGTGGCCGATAATGCCGCCGCTGCCCTGGCCGCCGAATTGTACCGCCAGCAGCAGGCCGACCCCGAAACTGCTTCGGCCGAGCTGCTTGGCCCGGCCGAGTGTCCCATTGCCCGCATGTCCGGCAACGCCCGCCGGCAGTTGCTGCTGCGCGGGCCGCATCTGGCCGCCTTGCGCCGTCTGCTGGCCGCCGCCTTGCAGCTTTGGTCACCCCCCGGCGATTGTTACTGCGAAATTGATGTGGATCCGGTTAGCTTGATGTAGGGGTACACAGACTGACGCCCCGGTCAGTCTTCGGCTTGCCCCGTACGCAGAAATTCCAGAGCTTTCTGCTCGGAATAGAAGATCTTGACGAATTCCTTCAGGTTTACCAGCTCGAACACTTCGTTCACCTTCGGGGGGACATTGTACAGTACCAGCTCGCCACCTACCTTAATCACATCCTTCTTGATGCGGATAATGGTGCCGATACCGGTGGAGTCGACATAGTTTATGTTTTCCAGGTTGAGTATAAAGCGTAATACGCCGCCATTCATGATGGTCCGCATCAGGATGGCTGTATCATGAGCATTGTCGATGCCCAGATTACCACGCAGGTTTACCCGGCAGGTATAATCCGCACTGTCGTCGCTGCGGCTCTGAGACTCCCGGTTCGGAAGCATTTCTACATAATGCAATGTTGCCATAGGCCCATTGTAGTACAGCCGGAGCAAGCGCGCAATGGCTAAGCTAGAATCATTGCGCGCAATGGCTAAGCTAGAATCATTACGCGCAATGGCTAAGCTAGAATTATTGCGCGCAATGGCTAAGCTAGAATTATTGCGCGCAATGCCAAGAGCAAATCATTGCGCGCAATGCCCAGTATCGAATTATTGTGCGTAATAGTTCTTGTGTTATGCTTTGCCGGCCAGGGCCGCGTTAATCGAAGCGGCCGCCCGCCGGCCTTCGCCCATGGCCAGGATTACTGTTGCTGCACCCAGTACAATATCGCCGCCGGCCCAGACCCTGTCCATCGAGCTGCGCTGTTCGCCGTCCACCAGAATGTGGCTCCACTTATCTACTTTCAGTTCCGGGGTGGTTTTGGCCAGCAGCGGGTTGGATTCGTTGCCGAGGGCCACAATTACGGTATCGAAGGCGATTTTGGTCTCGCTGCCGGGTATGGCCACCGGGCGGCGCCGGCCCGAGCTGTCCGGTTCACCCAGTTCGTAGGATTGGGCAACCACGCCGGCCACCCGACCGTCGCCACTGCTGTAAATTTCCACCGGATTGGTCAGGAACTGGAACTTGATGCCTTCTTCCATGGCATGTTCCACTTCTTCGGCGCGGGCCGGCATTTCGGCGCGGGTACGCCGGTACAGCACATGCACTTCTTCGGCCCCCAGCCGGAGCGCCATGCGTGCGGCATCCATGGCCACGTTGCCGCCGCCCAGCACTGCCACTTTCTTGGACGGGTACAGCGGGGTAGCCGCCTTGGCCGAGTCCCAGGCCTTCATCAGGTTGGCGCGGGTAAGGTATTCGTTTGCACTGAAGACGCCGATAAGGATTTCGCCGGGAATGTTCATGAATTTGGGCAGTCCGGCGCCGACACCGAGGAATACGGCATCGAAGCCTTCTTGTTCGATCAGGGAATGCAGCGGCCGGGTGCGTCCCACCAGGGTGTTCAGCTCGAAACGCACGCCCATGCGCTCCAGTTTTTCGGCTTCCTCGCGTACAATGGCTTTGGGAAGGCGGAATTCAGGGATTCCGTACACCATTACCCCTCCCGGTTTCTGGAAGGCTTCAAAGATGACCACTTCGTGACCAGCTCTGCGCACATCGGCGGCTACGGTAAGTCCGGCCGGGCCGGAGCCGACTACAGCCACCCGTTTCCCGGTAGGCGCTGCGATGGCTACTTCGGCTGCCTCGGCCGGGGCTGCGCTACGGCCGGTGTCTGTAGCGGCAGCGCCGCCGGCCTGTGCCGGCTCAGCCGCCTGCTTGCGTTCCCAGTCGGCCACAAAACGTTCCAGGCGGCCGATCTGCACGGCCTTGTCGACTGATTTTAGTGATTTGCCCAGGGTGCAGGGCGCCTGGCACTGCACCTCCTGGGGGCAGACCCGGCCGCAGATAGCCGGCAGCAGGTTGCTTTCTTTAATGATGTCGGCGGCCGCTGCGTAATCGGCTTCGGCCACCTTGCCGATAAAGGCCGGAATATTGATGCTTACCGGGCAGCCGGCAATGCAGGGTGCGGTTTTACACTGCAGGCAGCGGGCGGCCTCCAGGCGGGCCTGAGTTTCGCTATAGCCGAGGGCTACTTCCTGCATGTTGGTCGCCCGTACCTGCGGATCCTGGCAGGGCATCTCCTGAACCTCGATAGCCATACGCTCACGCGGAGTCAACTTTTGCACATTCTGGAGTATGTTTTCGTGGTCCTGCATTACTGATCCCTCTTCTTCTGGCTGGCGATGGCCTGTCCTAGCTGGCAGCCGCCTTCGGCATGTACGGCCTCGTGGGCCTGGTCTTCACTTGATTTGTAGGCGCGCAGGCGGCTCATCATGCTGTCCCAGTGCACCAGGTGGGCGTCGAATTCCGGCCCGTCCACACAGACAAACTTAGTCTCGTTACCAACTTCCACCCGGCAGCCGCCGCACATGCCGGTGCCGTCGATCATGATGGTGTTCAGCGAGGCCAAAGTGCGTACCTGATAGGGTCGGGTGGTCTCGGCACAGAATTTCATCATGATGGGTGGCCCGATAATTACTGCGATATCCGGCTTTGGTGTCTGCTCGCAGAGTTCCTTAAGCGGTTCGGTTACCAGAGCCTTGCGTCCGTATGAGCCGTCGTCGGTTACGATAATCAGTTCGTCGGCTATGGCGCGCATTTCGTCTTCCATAATTATCAGTTCTTTGCTGCGAGCGCCCATGATGATAGTCACTTTGTTACCGGCTTTTTTCAGCGCTTGGGCGATGGGATGCATAGGTGCAACGCCGATACCGCCGCCTACACAAACGGCATGGCCGAAGTTTTCGATGTGGGTAGGATTACCAAGTGGTCCAAGGATGGCCGGAATCTCTCCGCCTTCG
>JAHIWF010000381.1 GCA_018815555.1 Spirochaetota bacterium
ATAGCTGCCAACCCCTATAAATAAGCCGGCAATGTATGATAGTATCCGGCTTATGTCCGGAATATTTGACATTGTCTATGAAGACAGTTCGGTTTTAATCGTAAACAAAATTGCCGCAGTGCCGGTTCTACCGGACAAAAGTGGTGATACTTCACTCAAAGACAGCCTGATGGCCCTGCGTCCCGGCCACTTTTTCGAGGCGGCCCACCGGCTGGACCGGCGAACTTCGGGGCTGGTCAGCTTTTGCAAAAACCGCCACAGCCTGGCGGATCTTTCCAAAGCTTTTCATGACCGAAAAACCCGTAAAATATACTGGGCTGTGGTAGAAAACGAGCCGCCGGCACCGAGCGGCACCCTGCACCACAAACTGGTACACAATAAGCGCAATAATACCACCAAAGCCTATGCTGTAGATGATCCGCGCGACGGTCAGGATGCTATGCTGAACTGGGAAACCCTGGGCAGCAGCGAGCGTTACTGGCTGCTGGCCATCCATCCGCTAACCGGCCGCACCCATCAGATCCGGGCCCAGCTTTCCGCAGCCGGCATGCCGGTACGCGGCGACCTTAAATACGGAGCCCGCCGTTCCAGCCATAACGGCCTGATAATGCTGCACGCCAGGGAGCTGTCCTTTGAGCTGCCGGACGGTAAAAAAGGCCTGAGAACCATAAAAGCCTGTGCCGAACCGCCGGATGACGAACCGCTCTGGCAGAATTTTTCCTGAAGCTGCCCGCTTAAAATACCGGAGGAATACGCTCGCTGCCGTCATCGGGCAGCTTGTTTATTTCTTTCCATTGCATGAATACCGGCTGACCCGTCTCGCCCGGCTGCACCTGCAGTTCGAACAGGCCGCAGTTGCCGGTGCTTAACAGCGGCATCCAGCCGGCACAGCCGAAGGTACAGCGCACCAGCCACTGAATAAGGCCGCCATGGCTGACGGCAAGCACATTGCCGCCGCGCTCCAGCGCAGCCTGGCGCAGCCGCCGCCACACCCGTATCGAACGTTCGAACAGTACTTCCGGCGCTTCGGCATCGGGCACCGCCGCCCAGCTGCGGCCGCGAAATGCGGCAAACATTTCAGGATAGCGTTTTTCGGCCTCGCGCAGGGTAAGCCCGGTAAAGCAGCCGGTATCCAGCTCCATCAGGTCCTGCAGGCTCTGCGCTGCAGGCAGTCCAGCCTCGGCGCTGATTATTCGCGCCGTTTCCAGCGCCCGCTGCTGCGGCGAGCAGAAAACCGAGCCGATTTCACGCTCGCGGAACCAGGGGGCGGCGGCGGCAGCCTGAACCCGGCCACGGTCATTGAGGGGGTAATCGCTGCGGCCCTGAATGCGCTGGTCGGCGTTGGCAGCAGTCTCGCCGTGGCGCAGGATAAAAAAACTGCAGGGACGGGTCAATATGGAGAAAAATGCCGGATCGAAAGCTGCTGTGGTGTTCATGCCGCACTGTAGCATAAAGCCGTGTCCAGTATCCATAAGTATCCATAAGTATACAGATGCATGGCCAGAGCCGCATTTATCCTTTATTATTTCTGCCAACTGGGATATAATGCCCACAATCGGGCTGATGCGCCCTCAATCCAAAATGGTGGAGACACAACGATGTTTGATGCCGGCAACCTGATTACCCTGGGCGTCGTCCTGGTCATTCTGATCGCGTACCGCATCCTGGACAGGGATAATCGCTCGCTTGAGAAGGTAAAAAAATACACCGACCGCCTGAAAGACGAACTGGATGCCATGGCCACCGAACGGGCACAGGCACTAAAAGGCTACGCAATAGAGGTTGATACTCATAAAAAATCTGCCAAAGAGGTGCTGCGTCAGGTGCAGGAAGCCGAGACGGATCTGGGCAAGCGTGCCGAAGGCATCAGCATCATGGCCCAGCGCATTGGCGAATATGACAAAGCCCTGACCGAACTGAAAACCATGAGCCTGCGGGTAGACGAGAACCTGCGTACGATTCACGAAGAAAGCCATTTTGCCGATACCCTGGCCAAAACCCTGCATAATTCCAAGAATGAGCTGGAAAAAATCAGCAAAGAGATTCCGCTGCTGCGCGAGGAAGCCCACCGCCAGGCCCAGGCCAGCAGCCAGGGACTGTCCGAGCAATTTGACCAGAAACTGCAGGCTGCCAGCAAAACAGCCGAGCAGAGTTATGCGAGTATCCGTGACGAACTGGCAGCAGCCTTCGACCAGGCCCGTGCCGAGGCGGTAAAACTGGAAGCCAGCAGCTTCCAGCAGCTGAAGCAGCAGATTGACCAGCGGGGAGCCGAGCTCGGCCAGGTTCTGCAGGATACAGCGCGGCAGCTACAGGGAAACAGCGAAAAAAACCGGCAGGAACTGGAACAGCACACTCTGGCCACCCGCGAGCAGGCACTGGCCGAAACCGCTCGCATAGCGACGGCGCTGCAGCAGGACATGGAAATGAAAGCGGCAGAGCTGCAAAGCCTGCTGGACAAGCAGGACGAAAAACTGAGCACGCTTGTAGCCAAGCGCTTTGACGATATCGAGCAATTTGCAGCTGAACGCAGCGGCAAACTGGAAGATGCCGTGGAAACCCGTTTTACCGCCCTGAAAGAACAGGCCAGCGAAAAAGTACGGGAAACCCAGGGTCTGCTGAAAAGCTTCAAGCAGGACTGGCATAAAGAAGCCGAAGAAGTTCTGGCGCAAGCCCGCCAGGAGGCGGAAGCGGTAGCCGGCCGCCTGGAACCGCTAATTTCGCAGGCAAACACTGCCATCGACCGCAGCAGCGTGGAATCAGCCGCCCGGCTGCAGCAGATCGAAGAGAAACATCAGGAGACGGCACAGGCCATCCAGCATAAATTCAAAGAGACCCTGAAAGCCTGGCAGGAAGACCTGACCAGGCAGCAGCAGGAGCTTAAAGCTGGCCTGAAGCAGAGCATTCTGGAAGCCGGGCAGGAAGCCAACAAACTTAAGCAGGAAGTTGAAAGCGGTCTATCTGATGCCGGGAAGCGGCTGGCGGCGGCAGCTACGGAACAGACCCAACGCCTTTCATCGATGGAAACGGCCCTGGCCAATGCCGAAGATCAGAGCATGAAAACGCTCGAAGCGCTGAATGACAAATTCATTACACGCGGCGCCGATCTGGAAAGCCGGGTACTGGCAGGCTTTGACAAACGCAGTGATGCCCTGCGCTCGCTGGTTGAGCAGGGCCTGGAACGGCTGGAAGCCTCCCGGCTGGATGTGCAGCAGATGGAAAAAGCGCTGCGCCAGAGCATGGCCGGAGTAGAAACCAGGGTAGAAGAGGATTTTGCCCTGTTTGCCAAGGACGTTACCGGCCGCCATGAGACCTTCGAAGCCAAACTGGCTGCCGAGGCCGCCAAACTGCAGAATGCAATGAAAGCACTGGATGAAGACCTTCAGACCTTAAAAGCCAATGCCTACGACAATGTTTCGGAGCAGCTTAAAATATTCGAGGACGAGTTCTTCAACGACTTGCGCAAACGGCGCGAGGATACCGACACCAAGCTGCAAGTATGGCGCAGCAGTCTGGACGAGCGTCTGGCCGCAGCCCTGCATGAAGCCGATACCGCCAGGGCCGAAACCGAGCGCGGCTGGCTGGAAGAATCACGCAAGCGTGCCGGGGAAATCCAGCAACGTGTCAGCGATGCATTGGACAAACTGTCGGCCCATGTCGAGGCTCACCGCGCGGCAATCTCGGAACGGGTCAGCGAAGCCGATGCCGCCCTTACCGCTCTGCGCGGTTCGGTAAAAACCGACATGGACGAGGCGCGCACCGCCGCCAATGCCTGGGTTCAGGCCGAATTGGCCCGCTGGAAACAGGAAAGCGCCGAGAATTTGCAGCGCATGGAGCAGCGGACGCTGGCTGAAAGCGCCCGGGTAGCCGAATTGGTAAAGACCGGGTCGGCAGCTTTTGATGCCGGCCGTGAAGAACTGGCCAAACAGCTGGAACTGATGCAGACAAGCTTCTCGGTAAAACTTCAGGAAGTCGAAATGACCAGCTCCGCCGCTTTGGAAAATCTGGGCGGAAGCTTCAACACCACAATAACTGCGCTTGACAAAGACTGGAAACAGCAGCGCGACAAGGTAGTGGAAGGCAGCAAGGCGGAGCGGGAAAGCATTAGCCGGGAACTGCGTAACTTGTCGGAAGAAATGGACCGGCTGCGTCAAGAACTGGCCCAGCGTAGTACACAGGCCTTGGACGACTTTAACCGCATCTGGGAAACCCGCCAGCTGGAGGCCGGGAAAAAGCTGCAGGACAGCGAAGCAGCCATGAACCAGTCACTGCAAACATATACCAAAGAAGAGAAAAACCTGCAGGCCGCCTATGCAGCAACCCGCGAAAAACTGCAAAAGGGCCTGGAAGAAGAGCGTAAAGAGCGCGAAAAAACCTTTGCCGAGCTGGACAAGCAGCTGAAGGCTTTTCAGACCCAAACCCGCCTTTTCGAGCGGGCAGACGAGATGAAGCTGGCATTAAGCGAGTCCATGGAAAGCCTTAAGGCCGACCTGGCCAGGGCTGATTCACGACGCGGCGAGCTGGCCGAGCTGGAAACCCAGTACGCCCGCATCAAGCGCGCCGAAGACGAGGTAAGCCAAAAAATCAGCCGCTTCTTTGCCGAAAAACGGCGCATCGATACGATGGAAGAAGACTTTAAGCGGCTGCTTTCGCTCTCCCAGGCGGTAGACCAGAAGCTGGCCAGCGTTACCTCCAGTAATGACCAGCTGGTACAGATACAGGCCGACATGCGCCGCCTAATGGAAGCCTCCTCCGAGGCCAATGAAAAATTTGACCGTGTAGAAAAAAAATCCTCCATTCTGGATGCAACGGCCGATGCCATAGATAAAAACTTTCAGGCAGTCAGCGAAATGGAACGCAATATCCGCACCATGGATGCCGATATCCGCGATCTGCCGGACCAGATCATCCAGCTAAAGCGGTCGATCGAAGAAGTAAACGCTGTCCAGCCGCAGGTAAAGGCCAGCCTGGAGCGCATGGACAGCATGAACGGCATTATGGCTGAAGCGGAAAAGCGGGCTGCCGAGCTGCAGAAAGCACGCGAATGGCTGGCCCGCGCCGAAACGCGCTTTGAAGAGCTGAACAAGAAGACCAACGAGCATCTGAAGTTATTAAATGATATCCTGAAAGACGAACCGGCCCGCGGCAAGGACAAGAGCGGGGCACCGCCTTTAAGCGTGCAGGAATCAGTGCGCAAACTGGCACATCAGGGATGGAAAACCGACGAAATAGCCCGTGCAGTCAAACTTTCACGTGGAGAAGTTGAACTGATTCTGGAACTGAGTGGCGATAAATAAGTCAGCATCTGCGCTTTACATCTGGACGAAGTTGCCGGAATGCCTTAGAATTTTTATAGGCGCAGCACTGCCCAGCAGTCTGAGTCAAATCAGGGAGGAACCTGCTCATGAATGCAGCAATAATTAATCCGTTTCTCAGTTCATCACTGGACCTTTTCCGGGAGATGTTTGATATCGAAGCCACTGCCGGACAGCCCTATGTTCTGGCCGATCAACTTAGCCACCGCTGGGAGATTTCCGGCATCCTGGGTATAACCGGCGACTGCCAGGGTATTCTGGCTTTCCGCCTGCCCCGTGTACTTGCCGACAAACTGCTGGAAAAATCCGGAGTTTCATCGGCCAATGAAGAAGAGCGTAAAGATACTGTAAACGGCATGGTAGGCGAGCTTACCAATATTATCTCCGGCAACGCTTCCAGCAAATTCGACAACATCTCTATAGACATCTCTCCGCCGGTAGTAATCCTTGGCGAAAATCACCGCATAGCCTGGCCAAAAATCGCGCCGGTTATTGCCATTCCTTTTACAACTACGTTTGGGCCGTTTGAGGTAGATGTCTGCATTAAATAAGCGGGCTTGATGTTGCAGCAAGCAAAAAGTATAAACCGGTGCTGGCTATTGCGGCTGCACCGGTTTTTATTTTATGGAGCGGCTGTTTCGTCGCTAGCCGTTTCGTCACTTTCATCACTTTCATCATTTCCGTCTGCCGCAGCCTGCTGATCTGCGGCAGCTTCCAGTTCCTTGGCAGCATCCTGTTCGCGAGCTTCCCTGATGGCAGCGTCTACAGCTTCTCGCTCCACCAGGTTTTCGTCAGCGAGCAAAGCGGCAAAAGCGTCTTCGTCGCGGAACCCGGCGCTTAGCGCGGACTGCAGATCTACCAGTCCCTGACTGCCCTCTTCTATCGCGGTAAGACGAATGCGCGCCAGCTGAAATAGATAAAGGCTTTCAGCCGGAACCTTGCTGACCAGCTCCAGCAAAAGTTCAACAACTTTGTCGTAGCGGCCGAGTTGTTCGTAAGCCCGATATAGTGCAGTGCGAACCGGAATTGAGGCAGCTTTGGCCAGGCGGTAGCGTTCGAGCGGCTCTATCGCGGCCTCGGCATCGCCGCTTTCCAGAATCAGCACACCATAACGATATTGTATATCCAGATTATCCGGAGCCCGTTTGCGTAAATCAACATACAAGGCCAACGATTCTTCCTTGCGTCCGGCCATGTCCAGCAAAATAGCCAGATTAAAACTGCTGTTTATATCGGCGCTATAATTCTCGACAACCCTGGAATACAGCGCAAGGGCTGCCTCTGCATCCCCTTGGCGATACAGGGCATAAGCTTTGGCGGCCAGCACCAAATTGTTTTCCGGATCCTGTTCCAATAATCGCTCGGCCTGGGCCAGGGCCTTGTCATAATGGCCTGATTCGGTAAAAGCCCGAATCAGGTTATAGGCAGCTAGCTGCTGCCGCGGTTCCAGCTCCAGGGCACGAGACCAGGCCTCGCCGGCCTTGTCCCACTGATTGTTATCCGAGAAAACCTGCCCTAGCTCGGTGTAAGACTGGGCCAGCATGCGCCGCTCCGACAGACTTAGGCAAGACGACAGGCTGAATAGCAATATCACGGCCAGCGGAACAAGCGCCAGCCTTTTATGCAAGTTTCTCATCGGTGCAGAACCGTGTCCTCGATAACGCGGATCTGGGAGCGGTACAGATTTGCGATATTTGACCCATAATCGGCAATCAGCTGTATCATGTCGCGCGGTGTTTCTTCATGGTCCAGACCGTTAATGCGGTCGCCGGCATCGCCCAGGCCCGGCATGATATAGGCCGACTCATTGAGCACCGGATCCATCCAAAGAGTGTACACGTCGATATTCTCGATGGCACGCACTACGCGCAAAGCGCCTTTGAGCGCTGATATAATTGTAAAGAACTTGATCGACTTGGGACGGACTCCCTGTTCAAGTATATATTTAATTACTGTAACCAGACTGCCGCCGGTGGCGTTCATCGGATCGGCGAACACCAGGTCTTTGCCGTCCAGTTTGGCCGGATCGAAATAGGAACGATCAAGATCAAGGATATATTCCATATTGGTTTCGTCGCGCCGGTCGTCGCGTTTGATTTTAAACAGCGCGAAAGGTGTAACATAGGCGTGGCTGGAGAATTCCTGTATCTCCTTGCTCATGATCATGGAAGGCAGCAAAGCGCCGCGCAGCATCACGCACATGACGGTGTTTTCGATAGCTTCGTCGATGTTCGGGATTTTATGCACAGCAAAATTCTGAGCCGGATAGGTTACCGGAGTTTTTACGATCAAGTAATTTTTATTGGCGCTATAAGCACCCCCAAAGGCCAGATTGAACAGCAATTCGTAGGCGCGTTGGGTGTAATACATGAATTCATTACGCTGGGTGTTGATATCGCGCAATTTGGCGATGAGCCGGCTGGCTTCACCATGGCTTTCCGGCGGGGTTTTAAAAGAATACACATGAATGCGCGGTTCGGCGGCACATATTTCCTGCATGCGCACGCCCATGTCGTTGTACACGGATATAAGCTCGTCGGTGTGTTTGCGGTTCAGATCGCCGCCGGGAGCCGAAGCCAGTGCTTTAAAATTGGCCATGGCCTTCTCGTACATGCCGTCCATACCCTCGAGCACCTGACGGTCGGTTTCGACCAGGTAACCATCAAGATCGCTTGCCTTCAGAATTACTTTGCTCATTGACATCCTCCGGTATTCAGTATAGGTCGGTCTGTAAAAAAGGCTGTAACGGCAGGAACCGTACAGCCTTTTTTGTCAGCAGGTCATTTCCGGCGAATAACTTCACCATAGGCACCGGAAGCGATACCAACTGCGTTGCCTTCATCAAAATCGAGGTGGCATTCCAAAGCATAACTTGGATGTACCCGGCAGACGATATTATTGAAGATAGCGCCGCGCTCTCCGTCGATACGCAGGTCCACCAGTTCCAGATCGGCCACACCGAAAGCCTCAGCGCTGGCCGGGTCAAAGTGGATGTGCCGCTTGGCGATGATCAGCCCCTTGTCTTTGTTAACAGTGCCATAAGGTCCTTCGATGATGAAGGGAAAAGACCCCTCCAGTTTGCCGGATTCGCGGGTCGGACAACCGGGAACGCCCAACTTGAACACATCGCTTGACAAAATTTCGCATTGTGTTTCTTTGCGTTCCGGACCAAGGATGCGTACATAGGCGATTGCGCCTTTGGGACCGCGGATAGTTACAGTTTCCTCACAGGCAAACTGCCCGGGCTGCATCAGATCCTTGGTGCGGGTAAGCGCGTGGTCAGGGCCGAAGAGGGCGGCAAGATCCTCTTTAGATACATGGATATGGCGGTTTGAAAGATTTACCAGTACTTTAGTTTCAGGCATAGAAGTTCCCCTTTTTTTGCGCCGCGGCCGAAGCTGGCTCCGGCACGTGACAGTGTTCTGCTTTTTTACCAGTATAGCAAGTCTATCCGGCTTTGTCACGCCAGAAAGCAGCACCGCCACTTTCTGGTACTGCCACTATTGGCACCGCCAATAGTGGCACCGCTGCTTGCAGATTCAGATCAGGGGCGCTTTGCCGGCCGGACAGGCATCCAGCACCATCAGCTGCGGTGTTTCAACACCGTTCCAGACATTCTTCTTAACCTGAAACACGATATCCAGCGGCTCGTCCTGGCGGAAATCGCGATTTATGCGCTCAGCCGCATTCCACCACAGGGCCGGCCAACGGAACGCACCGAAATTCAGCACAAACTTCAGATGACTCTTGCCGGTTTTACCTACTATTTCGGTCTGCACCACCGGCACGTTACGAGCCATAAAAACCAGCGCTTGATGTGCCTCGCCATACGGCTCCAGGCGGGCACTAAGCTCGGTGAGCTCCGGTTTCATATATTCGTGCGGCAGTTCAGCATCTATCTCGATGGTTTCCTCATACTCTTCCATCTCGGCCTCGGACAGAAAACGACCAGCCTGTTCCACAAAGCGCGGCCAGTTCTCCTTGGGCATGGAAAAACCGGCGGCAGCATCGTGTCCGCCGAAATCAATAAACAGCTCGGCACAGTGCTCCAGCAGACTTTTTACATTATAATTGCGCGCTGAACGGATTGATCCGACCACCGTGTTGTCCGGCATGAAGGTAGCGGCCACAGACGGAGCCTTAAAGGTGTCGGCCAGGCGGCTGGCTATGATGCCGGTAATGCCGCGGCTGATGCGCTCGCTGGCAATGATAACGTATTTTTGGCCGCTGGCTTCGGCAAGCTCGCAGGCTTCGGGGAAAATGGCCTCCCAGTTGTCCACGCCCAGGCTGCGCCGCTCGGTGTTCATGCCCAGCAGGCGGTCGGCCAAGGCCCCGCGTTTTACGGCGTCTTCTTCCAGAAACAGCTGCACCGCCACTCCGGGGTCGCCCATGCGGCCGGCCGCGTTGATAATCGGCGTAAGCTGCCAGGAAACTTCGCCGGAACTCATGGGCTTGCCCAGCAGATTCTGGCGCTGCATCAGTTCCAGGAGCCCACGCCGCGGTTTACGGTTAAGCGCCGCCAGCCCCTGCCGCACCAGTATGCGGTTTTCATCCAGGAGCGGCATGATGTCGGCAATGGTGGACAGCGCGACCAACTGCAGGGTATCGGCATCTTCCTCGCAGTAACAGTTGGCCTTGCGCAGGGCAAAAGAGGTAAACAGACTGATAAAGGTATCCAGCTCGCTGTGCTCACGGCCGGCATAGCGGCTGACTTTAGAAAGCTCGGTTAAGCGCAGCAGACTGGCACCGGCGGCCTGCGGGATTACCCGCGCCACCTCCGGCTGCACGTCGTAGAAATTGACCTCGGCACCCTTACCCAGGGCTTTTACCAGCAGGCGTTTCTGCACCTCGCCGTCCCAGACCATAATCTGCCGATCCTGCAGGAAAGGCACCAGCCTGGTCTGCGACAAATCCAGCATACCGGGCACAACTGTCTCGCTGATGCGGCCAACCTCCACCAGATTGGACAAGCGCACCGCCTCGATAAGGTAGGCGTCATTGAGCGGCCGGACGTTCAGCAGGGCCACCTGTTGCTTGTACAGGCCCGATTTGGCAAAGCGCAAGGCCCAGGCCAGCTTGTAGGCAACCCCACAGCCGGACAGGTCGCGAAAGGGGTAGCCTGAGTCCGGCAGTTTCGGGTTTATCACCGCTAGCGCGGCCGGAGCTTCCTCCGACTGCAGCACATGATGGTCCAGAATAATGACATCGATACCCAGACTGCGCGCGTACTCCACCTCTTTGTGATTAGAGATGCCGCAGTCCACCGTAATGATCAGGCTGCCGAAAACCGCAGCATGTTCATCGATGGCCTTGAGGCTGAGGCCGTACTTTTCGTCTTCCGACGGCAAGCGCCAGGAAACTTCCAGTCCCAGGGTGGAAAGCGCTTCGTACAGCAGCGTGGTGGAGGTAACCCCGTCGGCGTCGCGGTCGCCGAAAATGAGTACTTTTTCTTCCTCATCCACCGCCAGCAGGATGCGGTCTACCGCGTCCTCCATATCTTTGAACATAAAAGGATTACGCAGAAAGCGCATGTCGTCTTCGAGGAAAAATAACAGTGAATCGGCTGCCAGATGCCCTCGCCGGGCCAGAATGGCGGCCGTTAGCAGATCCAGCTTATGGCGATCAGCCAGTTCACGGATATGGGCAGCAGAGACATCACGCTTGTGCCATCTCATAATGCGGTAATTTCCTTGAGTATCAGCGATTTGGATTCAGGCTTGTCCGGGCCGACCGACAGCGAAGCTTCTACCAGCGACCAGGCGGCATCCAGAGCAGCCTCTTCGCGGGCATACACCTTGGCCACACAGTCACCGGCCTTTACCTGGTCACCCTTTATCTTTTCAAAAATAAAGCCGACATCGGCGAATACCGGATCGGTGGTTTTGTTGCGTCCCACACCCAGATACACGCCGGCCAGGCCGATTTTGTAGGCATCTACCGACTGAATATAGCCGGCGGACGGCGCTTTAAGTTCGCGCACACAGGCTGCCCGGCAGCTGCCGTTAAGTGTATCCAGACTGGAGACATCGCCGCCCTGGGTGGCCACATTGCGCAGGAAATACTGCCAGGCGCTGCCGTCGGCAATGACCTTGCGGCACTGCAGCAGAGCCTCGTCCAGGGTCTTGCAGACACCGGAGGCCACCAGCATCCAGGCAGTAAGGCGATCGGTAACTTCCATTACGTCAGCCGGACCTTTGCCCTGCAGGGCTTCCATGGTTTCCTCGATCTCGAACCAGTTACCAACCTTGCGGCCCAGCGGCTCGGTCATGTCGGTAATAACTGCCACCACTTTTTTGCCCATCACCTGCCCAGTTTTAACCAGACTGTTGGCCAGACGCTCGGCGTCCTCAAAGGTTTTCATAAAAGCGCCGGGACCGCATTTTACGTCGAACACCAGAGCATCGGCGCCTTCCGCCACTTTTTTGGACAAAATGCTGGCAGTAATAAGCGGCACCGATTCTACGGTGGCGGTAACGTCGCGCAGGGCATACAGCTTCTTGTCGGCCGGTACTATGGAAGAAGTCTGGCCGGTCATAGCCATGTTGTCTTTCTGTATGTAGTCGCGGAAACGCTGCTCGTCCAGCTGCACAGTATAGCCGGGAATGCTTTCCAGCTTGTCCAGGGTACCGCCGGTGTGGCCGAGTGCCCGGCCGGACATCATCGGTATCTTGGCACCGCTGGCCGCCGCCATGGGAGCCAGAATCAGCGAAAGTTTGTCGCCCACGCCACCGGTGGAATGTTTGTCTACAAAAGGGCCCTGAATACCCGAAAGGTTCATCACCGAACCGGATTTAAGCATCAGTTCGGTAAGGGCGGCGGTTTCGTCAAAATTCATGCCCTTAAAGAAAATAGCCATAAGAAGGGCAGAAATCTGGTAATCGGGAATCTCGCCATCCACATAACCCTTAATGATAAATGCCAGCTCTTCGCGCTGCAGCACCTGGCCGTCGCGTTTTTTCATGATAATATCTACTGCTCTCATACCTTCCTCCATAATAAACCAAGCTAGGCAGGCTGGCCGGTCCGAACAAGTATCCCGACTAAAATTGCCTGCGGGGAACAGTCATTGTGCGGTTTTTCGGGCATTCTGTAAAGACGGCAAACCATAAAAAAGCAATTTGACCAGTTAAAACACAGCCAGCAGTGACAGGCTGCGCAGCGGCCCGGGCACTGAACGCACCAGCATATCCAGCAGGCAGCTGCGGATAACAGCCCCGGACTCCGCCGCCAGGCCGATACCGAGGGCTTCCTGAAAGCCGCGTTCGCGGCAGCGTTCCAGCCAGACAATGGCGCCGGCTGGAACTGCCAGATATCCGGCACCGGCAGTACTGGCATAACCGCTTTCGCCGCCATAGTTGTCGTCACTGCTGACACTCCCCCCAGGAGCTGCCATGGAAACGTTGTCGGAACGCCCGGCACAGCGTGCGCATACAAAGTTGCCCTGTCCGTGCGAATAAAAGCGCGCTGCCTTCGGCGCAAGCTGGCAGCCGCACTGGCCGCATTCGGCAGTATCGGACAAGAGGCCCATACTTTCCAGCAGCTGAATGCAGAATTGCAGCAGTACGGCCGCCGCCGGCTGCCCCGGCGTATCCAGATTCTGCAAAACCAGCAGAGCCAGCTGATAGGCCTCAGCGTAATCACCGCCCAGACAGTGGGTTGCACCAAGCACCTCGCTGAGCAGGCTGGCCACAGCGATGGCTTCCAGATTGCCGCGGATACTGGAGAACTCGGCTATCGGGTCAAAATCGCTGAGTTTGATAAAGTCTGTCTTGTCGCGCGACAGCCAGGCGGTACCGGCATGCCAGGGAGAGGCCAGCGAGCGCAGTTTGCTTTTTCCGCCGCCAAACATGAACGCCTGCAAGATGCCCTCTTCGGCACTGAGTAAAGACACGACGCGTCCGCCCGAACTGCTTTCGCGGGTCTGGAGAATGATGCACTGAAGGCTGAAATTGCGCGCGGCCATAGACTGCGATCATCAACCGGGTACAGCCTTGCTGTCAATACACAGGTTACAAAGGCGCAACAGAATCAAGGCGGCCTCGGTTGCATTTCGGCGGAAGATACACCAGAATAACCAGAGTACACAAACAAACATCTGTACAGGAGGTATCAGGCATGATCTTTATTCCCATCGGACTTTTCGCACTTGGCATTGTGCTGTTTCTGGTCAGCCGCAGCCAGTCAAAAAAAGCCTACGACATGCAGTCGGTCGAAACCAGCAGCAGCGCTGATCTGGCAACGGCCGCCGCCGATGTTGCCCGCGAAATCGGCGCAGGCTCGTTCCATCAGCAGGCGGAGCTGAAGGGCAAGGCCGAATGCGACACGCCGCTTAGCTCCGAACATGCCGAATTGCCCTGCATTTGGTATCGCAGCACCATAACCCGCGAATACGAAGAACGCTATACCGAACGCGACAGCGAAGGCCGCAGCCAGACGCGCACCAGACGCGGCAGCGAAATAGTTTCAACAAATGAACGACGTACCAATTTTATGCTGCGCGATGCCAGCGGCACGATCAGTATCGACCCGGAAGGCGCAAGCATGGATGGCGAGAAACTGCTCTCGCGTTTCGAGCAGGGAAAATCCGGAGCATCAGTTACTATCGGCGGCATGAGCTTCAATTTCGGCGGCTTAAGCGGGGGCAGAAACACCCTGGGCTACCGATTGGAAGAATGGGGCATCCCGGTGGGCAAAACCCTGTACATCCTGGGCGAGGCCACCGACAAGGACGGCCAGCTGCACCTGGCCAAGCCGGAAACCAAGGGCCAACGCTACCTGATTTCGGTAAAAAGCGAAGAGCAACTGGTAAAAGCTGCCAAAACCGGCACCCTGGTTTTACGGATAATTGCGGCGGTATTAGCCGCTGGAGCTGTAGTAAGCCTGTTCTTCGTGCTGTAAGCCGATGGTAGCAGCTTAGCCATCGCGGGCAAGCGCTACGGGCCGAATGGGATGCCAGCAAACGACCATGGTCTCATGAAGATGACCGCAGGGTAGCAATTGGCTATGGCCTCATGTTACCCTGCGGTCATGAAATGCAATTATCACACTCACACCGATTACTGCGACGGTAAGGCCAGCGCGGCGGTCATGGCCGATCAGGCTGCCGCGCTTGGCTACAAGATACTAGGCTTCTCCAGCCACGCCCCCCTGCCCTTTCCTACCGAATGGAATCTGCAATTTGACCGCGTTCAGGACTACCTTGCTGAAATAGCCGGGTTGGCGGCACAGTGGGAAGGCCGGATGGAAATACTGTGCGGCATGGAAATTGACTACATCCGCAGCATTTGGGGGCCGCAGAATCCTTATTTTCGCTCATTTCCGCTGGACTACCGGCTGGGGGCGGTGCACTACATCTACCACCCCGAATTGCCGCCCGGGCGCTTTGTGGCGGTGGATATGCATCCCGACGAAGTACGCAGCTACATCAAGGACTGGTACGACAATGACGCCACAAAGCTGGTACAGGCCTATTACCAGGCTATGGGTGAATGTATTGACCAGGGGGGCTTCGACATTCTGGCCCACTTGGACCTGATTAAGAGCAACAATGCCCGACGCCCGCTGTTTGACGAAGAAAGCGACTGGTACAAGGATGCGGTTATGGCTGTGGTGGAAAAACTGGGGCACAAAGACCTTATTGTGGAGATAAATACCGGCGGGCTGGCCAGAAGCAAGGCGGTCGCGGTATATCCGTCCGGCTGGATTCTGAAAGAACTGCGGCAACACGCTGTACCAGTGTGTATTTCCGCCGACGCACAC
>JAHIWF010000382.1 GCA_018815555.1 Spirochaetota bacterium
GCCTGGGTTTTCGCACTCATCCGCCGCATAAGCCATGAACAGGAATTGAATGAAGCCATCGCCGGCATGTCCGGCCTGAATGAAAAAGATTTTATTACAGAAGCATTAAAGCGGCTGGAAGTGCAGGTGCTTTGGCATGGAAGCGAGCGGCTGCCGCAGGACAGCAGGTATACCCTGTGCGCAAACCATCCCCTGGGAGGATTGGACGGTTTGGCCCTGATGCAGCTGATAAGCCTGCAAACTGGATCCTTTCTGGTAACGGCTAACGACCTGCTTATGAGCATCCCCCAGTTACGCGGCTCGATGGCGGGTATAAACAAACACGGCGGCAATGCCGCACAGGTACAGGCCCTGGCTGACATGTATGCTTCGGACAGAGCGGTGCTGGTCTTTCCGGCCGGCCGTACTGCCAGACCGCGCGCTTTTCGGCTGCCTGATTATGCATGGAGCAAAAGCTTCATCAAACTAAGTCGGCGTTACCAGCGGCTCATTGTTCCGGTACATGTGTCTGGGAGGAATTCCTGGCGCTTCTATGGTATCTGGGTGCTGCGCAGTATTCTGGGCATCAAAACAAATCTGGAAATGTTTCTGCTGGTGGACGAACTGTTCCACAAACGCGGCCGCACCATCCACCTGACCATAGGAGCGGCTATCAGCCTGCCGCCGGCAGGCACCAACGCAGATGACCGGAAAACAGCCGAAGCCCTGCGCTGCCATGTAGAAAAACTGGGTAGAAATCCCGACCTACACTTCTGTTTGGAGAAAAGTCATGATTAAACTGGCTGAAGCTGCCCCCCCTGAACAGCTGGCCGCAGAATTAGGACAGAATACCAGGGTTCTTAGCTTCCGCGGTATCGAACTACACCTGTTCCGTGCCGAAGAAGCACCAACTGTGATGGACGAAATAGGGCGAATCCGTGAAAAAGAATTTAGAGACGTCGGAGCCGGCCGCAATCTGCCGCGCGATCTTGACGATCTGGATTATGGCCCCTATGCCTACCGGCACTTGCTGGCCTGGGACCCGGAAAAACTGCAAATAGTAGCCGCCTACCGCTATCTCCTGTGCGGCGACCTGCAGGAAGGTCCCGGGTTTGAGCATCTGCGTACCGCCCGCCTATTCAATTACTCAGATCGATTGCGCACTGATTATCTGCCATATGCCATCGAGCTGGGACGCTCGGTAGTAAACCGGGAGGCGGATAAGGCAATTATGGGCTTGTACTGCGCCTGGGCGGGCTTGGGTGCCCTGATGCAGGAATACCCCTGGCTTAAATATTTCTTCGGGAATTTTTCGGTCTACACTACCCTGCCCGGCTCTGCAATTAGTTTGCTCCTGGCCTACCTGGAGCGTCATCATGCTGCTACCCCTGAGTTACTGCTGCCACATTCCGGATTGGAATACACGCCGGTTCCACCGCAATCACCAATATTGAACGGCTCGCTGCAGGAAGATTTCGACGCAGTGTTGAAATACTTTGCCGCGATAAAAAGCAGTATCCCGCCTATTCTGCTTTCCTACCTGGGAGCAAACGAAAAGCTGCTCTATCTGGGCACGGCCTGTGACCATGATTTTGGCGGAGCGCTGGAGTGCGCGATTATGGTGCCGGTTTCCAGCCTTAACGAAAAAACCCGCAAACGTTTTATTGATGGATACACCAGCAGCAATCCGCAAAGATTTATGACGTTACGATCCAAGGAGCCACTATGAACGCAAAAACCACTTCGGAAGGCGAAAGCTTCAGCGGCAGTCCGCTCCCAGAACTGCTTCCGGACCTGCAGAAAATGGCAGCCTGGTACCTGGCACAGGAAAGTGCCATGCCCGATCCGGTTTTTCGAACCCCGGATGCAATGAAACAGAAACTGCAGGCCGGCCTGGGTGAAAGCGGGCATAGTAGTACTGAAGTACTGGCCGGAATCAGACGTGCCCTGGAGCTTACTCCTTCATCCTCATCCTGGCGCTTTTTAAACCAGCTGTTCGGCGGTCGCATCGGCGTGGCCACAGTGGCGGAGATGCTGGCTACCCTGCCAAATTCATCAATGTACACCCTGAAAGCCGCCGGGGCGCAGGTATTGGTCGAGAACGAAGTCTTGCAGCGGATGTGCCGCATGGCCGGTTTCCAGGAAGGTGAAGGCTGCTTTGTTCCGGGCGGCTCCAGCGCAAATTTGTTGGCTCTGCTGCTGGCTCGGGACCGTATTGCACCGACTATTCGCGACCACGGCTGGCAAGGACAGCAGTTGATTGCCTACACCTCCGCCGAAGCCCATTATTCAATTCCGAAAAACGCCGGAATACTGGGCCTGGGCCGTTCCAATGTGCGCCTGGTACCGGTAGATCCGTCCGGAGCAATGAATGCCAAAGCTCTGGCTTCAATGATAGAAACAGATACAGCAGCCGGGCTAACGCCGTTTTTCGTTAACGCTACTGCCGGAACTACAGTCAGAGGTGCGTTTGATCCAATTATGGCCATAAGCGAAGTAACAAAAAAATACGGAGTGTGGCTGCATGTGGATGGGGCATTGGGCGGCAGTCTTATTCTTTCACGCACCCACCGCTCCAAACTACAGGAACTGGAGCAGGCTGATTCCTTCGCCTGGAATCCGCATAAAATGATGGGAGTGCCCCTGCAAACCTCGGTGTTGCTTACACCAAAGCGCGGCACTCTTGCGGCCAGCCTCGATGAAACCGCCGACTATCTGTTTCAGGCCGATGTTGAAGAATACAATCCCGGTCACCGTTCGCTGCAATGCGGCCGGCGCAATGATGCACTGAAGCTGTGGGCTGCCTGGTATCATCTGGGAGATTCCGGCTGGGAAAAACGCATAGACCGGCAGCTGCAGCTGGCGCAAAACGCTGCTGCACTAATCGACGAAAGTCCGGAGCTGTGTCTGGTCGAAAAGCCGGTTTCAATCAATGTATGTTTTTATCACCCGCAGATTTCCAGCGAAGAGCTGTGCGACTACCTTGACCGGAAGGGAATTATGAAAATCGGCCACGGGCAGGCCGGTTCACACCGGGCTATACGGCTGGTATGCGTAAACCCCGACATCGACGAAAGCGTACTGAAAACCATTCTCGAAACAATCGTCAAGGCGGCAAAAGCCATGCTGGCGGAAGGAAAAAACCATGAATAAAATAAGTGATACTTTTTTAATGGACGAGAAAGATAAAGACAACCGCCGACTGCTGGACAATGTGCATCCAGCCGGATGGCAGAACCCCGAACCACAAACTGTATATAATTTGGTGGTAATCGGAGCGGGTACGGCCGGCCTTATTTCCGCGATCGGAGCAGCTGGTTTGGGCGCAAAAGTGGCGCTGATCGAGCGGCATCTCATGGGTGGCGACTGCCTCAATGTCGGCTGTGTTCCCTCAAAAGCCTTGATACATTCCGCAAATAGCGCTCACCGGGCTGCCCATGCCGGAAAAGCCGGACTGGGATCCAAACCGGCAGATCCGGAAGATTTCCCTGGCGTCATGCAACGGGTACGCGCCATCCGTGCCGACATCAGTCATAATGACTCAGCCCAGCGCTATAAAGATATGGGCATAGACGTGTTTATAGGCAATGCCGTATTTTCCGGCAAGAACCAGATAGACGTCGGAGGTAAAACCCTGAACTTCCGTAAAGCTATTATAGCTACCGGAGCAAGGGCCGTCAGCCCGCCTATTCCCGGCCTGGCGGAAAGCGGATACCTTACCAATGAAACAATTTTTAACCTGAAAAAACTACCTGGGCATCTGGTTGTAATTGGCGGCGGTCCTATCGGCTGTGAACTGGCGCAAGCCTTCCGCCGACTGGGTGCGGAAGTTACCATAATCGAACTGTTCCGCTTTCTGCCGCGCGAGGATCCCGATGCGGCAGCACTGCTTGCCGATACTTTCAGGCGTGAAAAGATACAAGTACTACTGGAAACCACCACTCTGAAAGTAGAGCTTAGTAACGGCCGCAAGCGTATCCACATACACAATAAAGACGGCGACAGCTATATAGATGCCGATCAGATATTGATAGGAGCGGGGCGTCAGCCCAATGTGGACGGCCTGGAGCTTGAAAAAGCCGGAGTTACTTATGACGCCAAGCTGGGTATAAAAGTAAATGATTTCCTGCAAACCAGCAACCGCAATATTTATGCTGCCGGCGACATCTGCATGGCCTGGAAATTCACCCATGCCGCCGATGCAGCAGCGCGTATTGCCTTGCAAAATTCCCTGTTCGGTGGCCGAAAACGCCTGTCCGACCTTACCATGCCCTGGTGCACCTATACCGATCCGGAAATTGCCCATGTCGGCCTGTACGAAGCGGATGCGCCCAGACTCGGCATAGAAGTAGAAAGCTATACAGTAAACATGAGCGAAAATGATCGCGCCATCACCGAAGGCGAGACGGAAGGATTTATAAAAATAAGTGTGAAAAAAGGTACAGATACCATTGTCGGCGCTACCATCATGGCAGCTCAGGCAGGAAACATGATAAGCGAAATTTCAGTAGCCATGGCCGGTAAAGTAGGTTTGAAAAAATTATATAACGTTATACATCCCTACCCGACCCAGGCAGATGCCATCAGGAGAGTGGCCGGAGTATGGAACAGGACACGACTGACACCGAAAGTAGCGGCTTTCCTGAAATGGATGTTACGCCGGCAGTTACATTGACCTATTGAAACTGGCCACTCTCAGAAGAAAAACGAAAACCCGAGCTGTGCGTACACACTGGTTAGATCATACTGCCAGTACTGGCCGTCCGGCCGCAAAAGCGGATTCCAGCCGTAATAAATCCAGCTGGCGCGCTGCTCGCCTTCGTCGCGGCTGGCCGATTCGTAGAAGCTGCCCGGATCGAAATCCGGATCAGGCGTCCAGGTGGCGGCATCCTTGCCTTCCTGATAAAACCACCAGCTGGCATGGAATGCGTAAATCTCACGTACTTTCAGCGGCTTCATCCACAGAAAGCCGACCCGGGCGCTTAAGGCAATGCGTGGTGTTATAAAAAACTCAGGACGCAGTTCTGCCTTAAAAGCCGGCAGAAACTGGTCTTCAAACAGATATTCCACACTGGCGGTATCAATAAAAGGCTGCTGATAATACACTACCGGATCTTCGCTGGCCAGTTGCTGCCGATAATACGGGCCGCTATTGTCGCCGCCGATATCCACAAACATGCGCACGTTTCCGATAGCGTTCATGATGCCGCCGGAAAGCCCTAAATTGAACTTGGGGCTGAAGTTGAGCGTGTACTGGGCGTCCAGCCGCAAAAAAGTTGCGCGGAACTGGGCCGTCCACTGGCTGAACACATCATAGCCGCCACCCTGCCCCCAGGGATCCACCGTTGCAGCCAGCAGCGGTTGAACATCAAGCACCGGAACATCCTCATCCCAGCGATAATGTTCGCCGGTAAAAGTCGGAGCTATCAGTAAAGCTCCGGAAAGCATAAAGTTGCGGCTAAAGCGGTAGGCCAACCCCAGATCGGCCATGCCCAGGACATTATTATTGTACATATCATAAAACATATAGGCCGGAATAAACGCGTGTGCAGTCAGTCCTATGCCATTGGGAGCAACATAAGAATACTGCAGCTCCTCGGCAATTTTGACCAGGGCGCGCTGTTCAATTTCGAAGCCGGCCGTACCTAGAACCCGGCCGGTTTCGGCATCGGTAACACTCAGGTTGACCAGAAAACGGTCGCGCAGCTCACTGATATCGCCCCACAGAAAGGCCCGCACGCCGGCCAGGGTGCCGATCTCCACCACGGCTGCCGGATCTACCATGCCGCTGAGGCTGAATTCGATTTCTTTAAGCAGGGTATCCAGATTCGCCCGGTCCACCAATTCGTACACCAGCGAACGGTTAACCATGTCGCGCAGGTAGGCCTCTATAGTACTGCCCAGGCGATTGCGTTCAGCCAAAACCGAATTTTCGCTGATTTCCAGGATGACCAGGCCGGCTTTCATGCCCTGTTCCGGATATTCCGTCAGATAGGCACGCGACAAGGCATCGATACTGCGGTACAGGGCTGCCTCTAACTCTTCCGCTCCGACAGCTGCGGCAGTCAATAGAAACACCAAAACCACAAGTGCTGTTTTTTTCATGATCTTCCTCCCGGACTGCCTGCTGGCAGAATGCAGATAGCAAATTTCAGCAGCAGACCACTGAAACCTGATAAGCGGTCGGAAAATTGAAGCCACCTGCAAGCACAAACCCGGCCGGGCAGTTGCCATGAGGGCCATAAAAGGTCCTGTGTTGATTCAGTTCTGCCTGAAAGTGTAGAACGGCCCGGCCGACACGTCAAGGGCTGCGCCAGTGTTGGCTGGGAGCGCTTTGCTCGAGTCACCCTGAACGATAATATCAGCTTGATTCTATACCCCGGCTTGTGTAGATTGTACGGCATGAAGAAGCTTATATGTATCGTAACTTTTCTTTTTCTGGCGCTGGCAATGGTTTCGGCACTGGGAGACAAGGACAGTCCGCGCAACCGCAACCTGCAGCGCGATGTGGAAAAAGCCGCCGGCGAAAAACTCAGTCCGGCTGAAATGGATATCGCCCGCTTTACCCTGCTGTTTTACTATTTTAAAGATCACAGCAGCAGCGGGCAGAAGTCGGTAACGGTAGAAGATGCTATCCTGCAAATGAGCAAGGATGAATATGTGTATGCCGTGGATCAGTCTGCCGCCGTAGCCAAGTCCCCCCTGGCACAGGGTCTGCTTCGCCTGGGCGAAACTGGTGAAAAACTGCTGAAAGCGCTTATCGTAAACATCGAAAAAGGCCTGCAGGCCAGTCAGCAGTGGCTGGATTCGCAAGCCGAAGAATACGACCAGAGCCGCAGCGGAAACTAGGCGGATTTAGGTCGCCGGCCGGGTCCGCTTCTCAGCCGAAAGCCCGGCGGACCGCGTCAGAATACTCTTCGGCCCGGCGCTGCGAGGCTTCCAACTCCAAAAAGCGGTTATTTACAAACACCATTATCAGGCCGCTATCCGGCTCGGCCCAGGCCAGAGCACAGCCGCCCTGCCCGGCATGGCCGAAGGTTTGCTGGCTGCTCTGTTTGCCGAAGATGCGGATATCTTTGTCCGGCCAGGCCGAATAGCCGCCCAGAGTCCAGCCCTGCGACCAGACAATGCGCCGGCCGGTATCGCCGTCGGGTCCGTCGTAGGCCGGCTGCAGTGCCGCGGCCAGCGCATCGGCACTGATATATTCCCGGCCGTCCAGCCGGCCGCCAGCGGCAAGCATCGAGTAAAAACGGCCGAGATCCAGCGCTGTGGTGTTCACCGAGGCGGCAGGCAGGAAGGCGCTGCGCAGAAGCGCAAAACTGAAAACTCGGGCTGGCGTATTTTGGGCCGGGTCGGCGGTGTGCACACCGGAGGCGTTGCGGAAACGGTCAGCCGGCAGACCGGCAAAGGTATTGGCCAGGCCAAGCGGCCGGAAAAATTCCTCGGTCAGATATTCCGCCACCGGCCGGCCGCTAACCCGGTGTACCAGCTCGCCGAGTGCTACATGGGCACTGAAGCTGTGGTAGACACAGCGGCCGTACTGGCCGGGAACCAGGGACTTTGCGGCGATGCGCCGGCTCATCCAGGACGGCTGCAGCCAAGATACAATATCGGCCAGCGTACCGGGACGCTGCAGGCCGGCATGATGCGTAAGGAGATCGCGGACCGTTACCTTATCTTTACCATTCCGGCCAAACTGCGGCCAGTACTCCGCCACAGCCTTATCGACCGACAGACGTCCCTGCCCGGCCAGACGGTGCACAGCCGCCGCCACGATGGATTTACTGACCGAAAAAATCATGAAGGGAGTATCGGGACCAACCGGGCGGTTAAAGCGCGGGCCAGTAGTACCGCCATCGCGGCTATACAGCAGCTGACCGTTCCGGTAAACCGCCAACTGTGCGCCAAAATGCCGGCTCTGCCGGATATCTTCATCAAACAGCCGGTCAAGCGCCGCTATCGGGTCAAGCATCAAGCTTCGTCCTCCGTCAGGTTTTGCTGCTCTGTATCTTTCCATTCGTTGTAAAAAGTATTGCTTTCCCGCTCCGCCGCGATGGTGGTTGCCGCGCCATGGCCGGGATATACCTCCAGCTCAGGCTCGAAATCCTCCAGCATGTGCTTGATGGTTTTTTTAAAGCGGGGCAGATCACCGGTGGCGTAATCCCAGCGGCCGACCGTTCCTTTAAGCAGGGTATCGCCGGTATACAACTGCTTGCCGTACCGGAAGCAGACACAACCCACGGAATGGCCGGGGGTTGGCACCACCAGAACCTTGCTGCGGCCAAGCGGCAGCTCGCGCTCGCCCTGCAGGGCTACGAAACGGATATCCGGCAGCTTGAATGGCGGCTCGGCACCCATTGCCAGAAAACCTTTGCGATAACTGTCACAGAGCACCGGCAGCTCTTTGCGGTGGATATACACCGGTACTTTAAAACAGTCGATAGCGCCAATGTGGTCAAGGTGACCATGAGTAAGCAGGATACCTTTTACCATAAGCTTACGTTTGGCTACCTCGCTGCGGATTTTTTCTCTGTCCGCACCTGGATCAACGACGTAGCACTCGCCATTTTCTTCCAGTAAATAACAATTACACTGGAATCCACCCTCCGAAGGTAATGAGATCATGGAGCCCCCGTTTCATAAATGCCTTGCGGCCTGCACTTTTTTAGTAACACACTTGATGAAAAAAAACTTTATGCTTAATGATTGCACAGCAGTGGGGATCTGTCAATATTATCGTTACTATTTAACAATACGCTAAAACGGCAGTTGTCAGACAGAAAAAGCTGAAAACAAGTCCGGCCAGCCGGATCCGTCATCCAAGCCGGTATCGACATACTTTTCATTCACATGTTCGAAATCATGGATATTCGCGAGCATCAGCTCCGCCAATAAGGGGTCAAAGGCGTTGCCGGCCCCCCGGCGGATTTCAAACATGGCCTGTCCGTAGGAGAAGGCTTCCTTGTAGACCCGTTTGGACAGCAGGGCGTCGTACACATCGGCCAGAGCCATGATGCGGGCTTCTATCGGTATTTCTTCGCCACGCAGACCCTGTGGGTACCCCAGACCATTCCAGCGTTCATGATGGGAAAGGCAGATGCGCCTCCCCATGCGGAACAGATAGTTGTCGGATTCATGCAGGGCCTGGTCGAAAGCCAGCGCTCCGGCAGTGGTATGGTTCTTCATAATTTCGAATTCTTCGATGGTCAGCGGCTGCGGCTTGCGTAGTATCACATCGGGGACAGCCACCTTGCCGATATCGTGCAAAGGAGACAAGTCGTAGATATTGTCGACAAAATCGGCGTTGATGATGCCTTTGTACCGGGCCTGCCGCGACAGAAGTTCGGCCAGAATGGCGCAGTAGCTACGGGTGCGCGCCAGATGCGAGCCGGTTTCCGGGTCGCGCGAATCGGTAAGGTTGGCCAGGGCAAAGGTAAGGGCACGATATGATTTATACAGCTCCGCAGACACAACGCTATCCTGGGTCTTGATGCGTTGTACTAGTTCCCGGGCTAGATTGCGCACGAAGGAATTTTCCGTGGCCACCAGGCGGGCAACACCAGCCTGGTCAATACGATACAAGATGGTATCTTCACGTGCGATTATGGTGGCAAGCCGCACGCTGGGGCTTAAAATCTCCATCTCGCCGAATAGCTCAGGCGCTTTTACGATACAGAGCTCACGTTCGCCCCACTCCGTTCTTTTACGGGCAAAGCAGGATCCTCTTTGAATCAGATACAGTCCGTCATCATCATCCCCCTCGCGCATGATCACCTGCCCGGCTTTTACCTGCAGTACCATGACATTGCTCATGATAGCCATGATCGATTCTGGCCGAATTTGGCTGAACAAGGGGTGGCTGAGAATGAATTGGACCATTTGCTCATTCATATCGGAATTTTAGTACTAAATGTGCAAAATGTCAAAATTTTTGCTGATACTTCAGCAGCTAACTATAGTTCAGGTTTCGTCCTCGGCCAGCACGATCAGCTGGTCGGCCAGGGATAGCCTAAAAACACGCTCTTTGGCCGGGTTCAGGTAAATGCCATAATTGGATTCCGGGTCATTACTCTCGGCTTGCAGACGTACACCAAAACAGGTTTCGCCCCGTTCTGTGGCGGCGGCGCAAATATCGGCGAAGTTCAGGCTGCCTGGTGCCGTCTGCCAATAATAAGTGGCGGGCTTTAGATACATCTCGCTGCCGTCAGCATTAAACAGGTCTTCGTATACGCGCAGAACGGCCGGTTCTTCGGAGACCTGGGCATAGATTTTAGACACGAATTTATTGGAAATAAGAAAATCGTTAACGCCGACAGCCTGAATTACATCGATATTGTCCGAATCGGCCACTTCGGTAATCAGCTGGGTTTTCTGCCCGGCAGAGCCAAGCGCGCGGAAATAATGCCGGAACTCCAGTAGTGTTGCGATAGTCTGCGAATCGCGCAGCTCGGCTTCGCCGCCGTCGGCCTTCAGGATAATCACATTGTCGTACTGCTCTGGCTTCAAGGACTGCAGCTGACCGGTTTCATGGATGTCGGCCTCCAGCAAGTTCATGATGAGTGTGCTGTGACGCGCCCGGATATCGGCAAACTCCGCTTGCATGGCCGGGTTTATGGAAGGAACTACAACGTTGATCAAAGAGCCGTTTACCAGGTAATTGGCGTACTCTTCTACAATCAGCGCACATTTATCGTTCCAGCCGATGATAAGCTGCCGCTCAATTACCTTGGCGGCGGCTTTCTGCTGGGCAGCTTGGACCGGCTGTACCGGAACCGGATCGCGGTTCCAGCGGATAGTAGAGTCGTCCTCGGCCAGCAGTAAAGCCTCCCAGCTTTCATCAAAGACGGTAGCGGCCGGCGGGTTTACCTTGACGCTGCCGTCAGAGCTGCGGTAGCCCAACAGGGTGCAGGTTGGAAAGTGATACTGCAGCTGTTTGTAGCTTCGCCCGGACCAGCCTTCGGCCGGCCGGTAGAAATAGAACTCGTCACCCTCAAAACCTACCAGCTGGTCGTACACCTGAGCCAAACCGGAAGTGCGCGAGGTCTGCACCATCAGCCTGGCCAGCACACTATGTTCTTCTATGATAGAAATCTGAGGCGAAATATTGCGCGCCAGCTTCTGCGTATTGGCCAGATGCAGCTCGGCTATCAGGCGCGGCATGTCGGCCTCGCCGGTGCAGGACATAACAGCCATAATGGTTTTCAGCACCCGGGCATCGGCCAGCGCTTTTTCCTCCGGGCTGGCATCGGGAGCGGCGCTATTGAGCACCACTACCGACCGGGCCTGGCTAAGGCTTACCTTGCGCAGCATCTGCAAGCTGGAACTGAGTCCGGAACGGGTTATAATACGGGTACTTTTCCAGTCTTCGACGCGGTCGCGGAAGAAATCGTCCATCTCGTCTTTTTCCGGCTCGGCCAGAACCACCACGGCAGCGCGTTTTTCGCTTTCGTTGGCCACAATCAGTTCGCGGATGATTTCCAAGGCACGGTCGCCGAAACCCAGGATAAGGGTATGCCCCTGCTCGATTACCCGGCTGTGCCCCTTGCGCAACTGATTCAGTTTTTCTTCGAACTGGGCGGTAATGAAGGCAACCAGGCTGGAAAACAGTACCAGGCCCAGGAATATGGTAACAATGCCGACCGCCTTGTGTAAAAGGTTCATGTCGCCGTCTTCGGCTACCGCACCGGCATCGCTGATCTGCAGGAACACCCGCCACATCTGGTCAAACAAGGCAAAATCCGCCTCCGGTGCTACCAGATTGACCACGAAGCGCACCGCTGTCATCAGCACAAAGGCGGCGGCAAACAAGAGCAGCAGAGCCATAAAAACTGAAAAACCGCCGCGCGACATAAAATTGTCAAAGGCATAGCGGAATTTTTCCGCCGAACCGTGTTTTTTGCTGGACATGATTACTCCTTACGAGGCTGATTCTGCAGATATATTAAGCCGGATTGCCGGCGGCGTCAAATCATGGTAGCGTCAAATCATGGTAGCGTCAAATGATGACCAAAGCCCATAAAACAGAGTATACTCTACGTGGAGAACTGCATGAAAAACCAAGCACTGATCCAGGCCATGAGCCTGGAGGAAAAAGCCGGGTTTATTACCGGCGACGGCTTCTGGACTACCAAAGCATTACAGCGAATGGGCGTTGCCGCTATAGAAATGACCGACGGACCGCACGGGTTGCGTAAAATGAGTAATGTGAAAGGACAAAACACCTTCGCCAACCTGATGCCCACTACCGCTTTTCCCACCGCATCCTTAAGCGCCTGCAGTTTCGACCGAAGTTTGCTGCAGGCGATGGGGGCCGCTCTGGCCGAAGAATGCCGTGTACATTCGATTGCACTGCTGCTGGGCCCGGGTGCGAATATCAAACGCTCGCCC
>JAHIWF010000383.1 GCA_018815555.1 Spirochaetota bacterium
AGGATCGGCCCGCCTCTGCCCTCCAGAACACGCACCCGGCAGGTACCGCACTGGGCCTTGCCGCCGCAGTCATGGCGCAGGGCTACCGCCGCCCGCTGTGCTGAAACCAGCACCGACAGTACCGGACTGCCCGCAAAAACCTGCTCCCGGCCATCCCGGACCAGTGTCAGGGTCATGGCGAAACGGTAACGCGGTTGCGGCCGGTCTGCTTGGACTGGTACAGTGCCTTGTCGGCCCGGTCTATTACCGATTTGGCCGAGTGGTCGCGTTCCGGGTCAAATTTAGCCAGCCCTAGCGAAATGGTAACCCGCAGCTGCTGCCCCTCGTATTCATTAACCGTTTTTTCGACATTCATGCGGATACGCTCGGCAATCAGCAGACCACCCTCTTCAGTGGTATCCGGCAGCAGCACACAGAATTCTTCACCGCCATAGCGGGCGGCGATATCGGTGGGCCGGGTGCTTACCTGAATGAGCTTGGCCACCTGCTTTAGCACCACATCGCCACAGGAATGCCCGTAGGTATCGTTGAATAGCTTAAAGTGATCAATATCCATCATCACAACGCAGAGCGGTTTGTCGGCCAGCGAACTGTATTCCATTTTTTCGATGAGCGCGGTGTAGAAGTAATGCTTCATGCGCAGCTTGGTCATCATGTCGGTTGTGGTCATCTCGAACAGGAACGCGTTGTTGATGGCGATGGCGGCCAGCGTAGCGATGTTCAAGAGGTACTCTTTTTCGTAGTCGTCAAAATCCTGGTTCATGATCTGGTCGCCCAGGATAATAATGCCGTTAATAACTCCCTTGGTTTTCAGCGGCACGATCAGGGTCGGCTCCAGTGGTACCAGTTTGTCCAGGCCGCCCAGATCGCCCAGGGCCTCGCGGATTTCGTCGAAGGTGTAGCACTTGTATTCGCGCGAGAACAGTTTCATGGCCGGCAGACTCTCGTCGAGGGTATAGTCGACATGGTGCTCCAGCTCGAAACCCTTGTAATTGCGGTGCAGGCTGAAGGCAGTAGAATCGATCCCTTTCTTGGCGTACAGGGCGGCCTTCAGCACTTTCATCTGCCCCATGATGGTATACAGTATCGAATCGATCAGGATCATGTAGTCGAGCGTGGAGTTCAGGCTTTTTGAAATTTCCAGCAGCTGTTTAAGATCGAACACCTGCTTTTCATACATCTCGATGTACTCGAGAGCTTTATGTTTTTCTTCCATGTTTTGCGGTACTTTCTCCGTGCGCTCATTATACTATCGAATATCAAAAAAATCCAACAAGAAAATAAAGCTGACGAAGTGAAAGCGCCAAAATACCCGAAAAATCAGTTATTTTCCTTCCATTGAACTGCCTGCTGGAATAAATCCAGGCCGATGCCGCCTTCAAACCCATGCCGGCGGGCCGGATGGCATTCCAGATGGATAAAAGCCTCGGGGTGCGGCATCAGACCGAAGACCCGCCCGCTTTGGTCGCAGATGCCGGCAATACTGGCCACCGCGCCGTTGGGATTGCGGCCGGCATAGCGCAGAGCCACCAGATGCTCCGCTTCCAGCCGCTGCAGGGTTTCCGGAGTATCGGTAACAAAGCGACCCTCGCCGTGGCGGATCGGCAGCCAGCGCCGGCCAAGCCCGCGCGTCCAGACACAGGGCGATTCACTCTCGCAGTCCACCAGCACCCAGTCGTCGATGAACTGTCCGTGGTCGTTGTGCACCAGCGATACCACCGGCCGGTCGTCACCGTCCAGGGCGGGCAAGAGACCGGTCTTTACCAGGGTCTGAAAGCCGTTACAGATACCGATAATCAGGCCGCCGTCGGCCACAAAGCTGCGCAGCTGCGGCTCCAGCTTCTGCCGGAACAGATTGGCCAGTACCAGGCCCGAGCCCAAGTGATCACCGAAGGAGAAGCCGCCAGGAAAACCGATATAGTCATACTGTGCCAGCAAGGCCGGTTCGGAAACAACATCAGCCACATGCCGGCGGTCAGCCTCGGCTCCGGCCATCAAAAAAGCCTGCGCCAGCTCTTCATCGGCGTTAATTCCGTATCCTGAAAGCACCAATGCTCTGGTTTTCATGCAACAACTCCAAGTATAAAAATATAATATATTGACCATAGGGAGGCCGCTGCAGACAGCAGGCGGCTTGCCCATCACGACCGCTTCGTTACCGGCAGCCACCCATCGTATTCAGCCGCTGCCGCTCAGCCGATCGGTGTTTTGAAAGCCTGTTCAAGCGCTGCCAGATTGGTTTCAAGTACCAAACTTTCACCCACACTGCAGCGCAGCACTGGCTCGGCGCTAACTTCGCCGGCAAAGCGCCAGGAATGGCCGTGCAGAGTGTCCTCGAAGCGCTCCCGGTCTTCCTTGCGGATGGAAACGACGAAGCGCCCCCCCGATTCAGCGAACAGGGCGCGCACCGCATACTGGTCGGCAGTGTATTGCATGAGGGTTCCCGGCAGATGGCTCAATTGCAGCCGCGCGCCCAGGCGCCCGCCCAGGCAGGATTCCGCCAGGGCCACCGCCAGGCCGCCGTCCGAGCAGTCATGACAGGAACGCACGATGCGGCCGGAAATGGCCCGGGCCAGCACCCGGTACAGTTCGCGGGACTTCTGCAGGTCCACATCCGGAGCCGGGCCGAACTGCGGCAGGTTTTCCGGGGCGGAAGCTGCTCCGGTGGCCGGGGAAACGGCAGCTGGTGCAGCACCATCGCCCACAGCCACCTGTGCCGCAGATCCGGCAAGCGTAGGAGCCATGCCGTCGCGCAGCCGCTGAGCCCCGGCCTGCCGGCGCGCAACCCGCTCCAGCATGGTGCAGCCCAGCTCGCCGTTGGTGTCGCCCAGAATGTAAATCAGGTCGCCGGCATCCAGAAAATCGGTAGACACGGTCTTTTGCACGTTCTCCACCGCTCCCAAAAGGGTTACCAGCAGAGTCGGCCGCACCGATATCTTTTTGCCGTCAGCGCGGGCGTCGTTCTTCATCGAATCCTTGCCGGAAACCAGCGGCAGGCCGTAAGCCAGGCAGGCTTCGCGCAGGCCGTCGCAGGCACGCACCAGCTGGGCAGCCTTGTAGGCTCCGTCCGGCGTGCCCGGCGACTCCACCGGATCGGGCCAGCAGAAGTTGTCCAGCGCGGCGGCCTTGTCCGGATGACCGCCCAGGCCGATGTGCGCCCGGTAGGCTTCATCCACCGCCATGCGCGCCATCAGCGCCGTGTCGTAATCGGAATAGCGCGGACAGATACCGTGCGTAACGCTATAGCCGCGCTGTGTCGTATGGTCCACGCGCAGTACCGCGCCGTCCGATGGCGCGTCGGCCTGACGGCCGGCAAAGGGTTTTTCAATACTCTTGCCCTGTACCTCATGGTCGTACTGGCGCACCAGTGCTTCCTTGCTGGCCACATTCGGCTCAGCCAGAAGGTCCAGCAGTAAATCCGCGTAATTATCGCGCAGCGGCGGCCGGTCGTCGGTGCGCGCCACCGGCTGCCAGCGGGCCGGAATATGCATGGCTGGAAGTCCACGGTGCAGGAAATCCAGCGACAGGAGGCCGGCCGGCTTGTCGTGCGCGATAATGTCGATATAACCGGAATTGGTAAATTCGCCGACTATGGCCGCTTCAACGCCGCGGCGCTCCGCCAAAGCCCGGAACTCGTCCCAGCACTCTGGTGCCACCGCCAGGCTCATACGCTCCTGGCTTTCCGACACCAGAATCTCCCAGGGGGACAAGCCCGGATACTTGAGCGGACAGGCTGACAGATCAATGCGCACGCCGCCGGATGCCTCGGCCATTTCGCCCAGACTGGAAGACAGGCCGCCGGCGCCATTGTCGGTCAGGGCTTCGTACAGGCCCAGGTCGCGAGCCTCCAGCAGAAAATCAGTCATACGCCGCTGGATAATCGGGTCGCCGATCTGCACCGCCGACACCGGGCTGCTCTCGTCCAGCGCCAAGCTGGAGAAAGTAGCGCCGTGGATACCGTCCTTGCCGATGCGGCCGCCCAGCATTACCGCCAGAGCGCCGGGGCGCACTTCCTTCTCCCAGGAAGGCTTGCCGTTTACTGTTTCGGGCATGATGCCGCCGGTGCCGCAGAATACCAGCGGCTTGCCGGAAAAGCTCTCGTCGAACAAAAAAGCGCCGGCGGCGGTGGGAATGCCCGACTGGTTGCCGCCGTCGACGATGCCTTTGTGCACGCCTTCCATAATTTCGCGCGGATGCATCAGCCCCTTTGGCAGTTCGCCCTCGACGGTGTCCGGATAGCCGAAACAGAGCACATTGGTATTGAATATCGGTTTTGCGCCGATACCAGTGCCCAGGATGTCGCGGTTTACGCCGACGATGCCGGTAATGGCCCCGCCATAGGGGTCCAGCGCGCTTGGGCTGTTGTGGGTTTCGGCCTTTACGCAGAGCACCGAGCCTTCATGGAAGGCCACCACGCCGGCGTTGTCGGTAAACACCGAGCGCAAAAAGGGGCGCGTCGGGCGCAGGTCTTCGGTGGTCTGCTTGATGCAGGATTTATACAAAGACCGCACCGTGCGATTGGCGGCCGGGTTGGTCTGGTCAACATAGTCAATCGTGGCATTAAAAATCTTGTGCTTGCAATGTTCGCTCCAGGTCTGGGCGATCATTTCCAGCTCCACGTCGGTAGCCGCCACCGACAAGCCGGCAGCTTGACGCGCCGCCTGCACTGCCGGATCGGCAAAATAAGCGCGCAGCGCCTGCATTTCCGGCAAAGTAAGAGCCAAGAGCCGCGTGGTCGAAAGCGCTTCAAGCGCGGCATCATCCAGGCCAGCCAGGGCAATCAGCTCCGGCTCCGGTTTGTCGTGCACCGCCGGCGCAGGATACAGCGCGGGCGGACGCATTCCGGTCTGCCATTCGGCCGCGCGTATAACCGTAGCGGCCTGCACCAGCGGATTATGCAGCAGTTTTACTGTCCGCTGCAGCGCCGCCTCATCTAGCTTGCCGTACAGCAAAAACTGCCGGGCAGTCGCCAAGCCCTCTGCGGCCGCGATAACGGCGGGTTCGGCCTCCGCCAGCTGCAGCAAGGCCTCGCGCGCCGTAATAGCCAGCGTATCGGTAACGCCTGGTCGCCAGGCCACCTCCACCAAGGCAGTCCAACCCGCCAGATCGGCATCCTCGGCCGCCGCGGCATCGGTATGCAGGGTCTGCACCACCGGGTCCATAAAAACAGAACGCGCCCTGTCCGCAGACAAGGGCGCGCCCGGTATAACCACATCCACGATGCGCAGGGTCAGGTTGCTACCCACCCGACGGGTCAGTCGTTCCGCCAGGGAACTCGCCCGGCCATCCAGCATGCTGTCGATGAATCGTATCTCTATTCGCATGCCCACGGATACTAGCACAAGGCGCGATTTTCTTCAAGGAAGGCAGCGCATAAAAAGGGGGCGCACCTGATAGCTGCCGGCGGCCTGGCCAGCCAGGCATTGGCCGCGTCGTACAGGTCGCCGATATAGCCGCGGCTCCCCCTCGGCCTGGCTGATCCGCCCCTTCTGGCGTCAGGCCGCCAGTTGGCCTTGTAACAGCGGTCTTACCAGGCAAGCCCGCCGCGGGCTTTCACACGAACGGGGCGGACGATCCCGGCCTACCCCCACGACGGACTCA
Organism: Spirochaetota bacterium; assembly: GCA_018815555.1. Lineage (GTDB taxonomy): Bacteria > Spirochaetota > Spirochaetia > Treponematales > UBA12059 > UBA12059. The sequence continues at coordinate 5,602 of JAHIWF010000383.1, forward strand.
TTCGACTCGCCGTTATAGCGTCTATAGTGGAAACGTTCGCAACCATTGGCATACAAGCTGTCCGAACAAGCCCAAATTGTACAGGCTCCAATAAAAAAGTGTCTGGACAAAGCTCTGGAGGTTAGTTTATAATGTAAACCAACCTAGAGCAGAAAGTGAGGTCAATAGTTTGAGCCTGTCACTATCGAACTACTACAATATATCTCGCATTTTGCGCCTGCTCTGGCTCCAGCCCGGCCTCAGCCGCATCGAGCTCTCCGAAACACTGGAAATCAACAAGTCCAGTATTACCAAAATCATAAGCTGGCTGGAACAGGAAGCGCTGGTAGTTCCGGTTTCCATCGGCGAAACCAGCCCTCAGGGTGGGCGCAAAAAAATCTGTCTGGCACTCAATTCCCGAGCCGCCTGCACCCTGGGCCTGGATTTTTCCGTCGAGTGTGTCAGGGCGGAAATTCTGGACCTCTGCGGCAGCAGCATCTGGTCGGGCCAATATGATACCGACATCAAGGGCAGCAAGCTTGTCGAAACAGCGGCACGCATCAGCAGAGACCTGAAAAGAGTGCTTGGAGCTTCCGGCCGGCTAATCGGCGTGGGAGCCGCGGTTCCCGGAATCGTGGACGCCCCGAATGGCACAGTCATCCGGTCCAAGCCCCTGGAAATTACGGAAGCACTGGAACTGGGCTACCAGTTGCGCGACATTTTTCAGGTTCCCTGTTTTGTCGACAACGACGCCAACTGTTGTTGTTATGGAGAACTGCTGAAATTACGGCAAGAAGATGATTATAATTTTATATACATTCTTGGACAGTGGCGGAAAGGAACGGTCAAAAACGCGTATAAAGGCGTAAGTATAGGTCTTGGGCTGGTGGCCCGCTCCACAGTTCATTACGGCAAAGACTATTCAGCCGGAGAATTCCGTTCGATCAACTGGAAAAACGAAAACAAAAACCAGTTCTCGCTCAGCGATAAAGACATCGCCGAAGCGCCTTCCAACCGCCGGATATTTCTGAAAATGACTTCCGAACTGGCCGCCCATGCAGCGCTTTTGGCAAATGTATTTGACATGAACACCCTGTATCTCGGTGGATTTTTCGACCCCATGGACAGCGAAGTCGAACAAATATTCCGGTCGGAAATAGAAAAAAACCAGACCTATCCAGACACCCAAAGTTGCCAAGTGCATTTCTCAATTCACGGGTCAAGGGCCACGGCTAATGGCGCGGCCGCCTTGGTACTGGACAAAATTTTCGGAGCAGGAGCCGCGACCAGCCTAGGCCAAGAAACAGGCGCGGCCCTGCTGCTGCAAGAGTAAAAGAATTTTCACGCTATCAAGGGGGACACATGAAGTACGGATATTTTGACGACAAGGCAAGGGAATATGTGATCAGTAGGCCGGATACTCCTTGGCCCTGGATCAACTATCTGGGTACCAGCGATTTTTTTTCACTTATATCGAATACCGCTGGCGGATATTCTTTTTACAAAGACGCCCTTTTCCGGCGCATTACCCGCTACCGCTACAACAATGTGCCTATGGACAACGGCGGCCGCTACTTCTACATCAAGGACGGCGACACAGTCTGGAGCCCGGGCTGGAAACCGGTAAAAACCAAGCTCGATGCATATGAGTGCCGTCATGGTCTGGGCTACACAAAAATAAGCGGAGAAAAAAACGGGGTGCAGGCCAGCGCGATTTTTTTTGTTCCGCTCGGCTACACCGGCGAGGTGCAAAAAATCAGCCTGTCGAACAAAACCGGCATAAATAAAACTATCAAGCTGTTTTCCTTAACCGAATGGTGCCTTTGGAACGCTAACGACGACGCGACAAACTTCCAGAGAAATTTTTCAACCGGCGAAATAGAAATAGAAGATTCCACAATATATCATAAAACGGAATACAGGGAGCGGCGAAACCATTTCGCTTTTTATTATTCCAGCCAGAAGATGAACGGTTTTGATACGGACAGGGAAAGTTTTTTCGGCCTCTACAACGGCATGCACGAGCCGCAGGCCGTTGCAAACGGCAAGGCGGGCAATTCACTGGCCGATGGCTGGAGCCCGATCGCCAGCCATTATTTCGAAGTCAGCCTTAAGCCCGGAGAAAGCAAGGATTATATTTTCATACTCGGCTACGTGGAAATGCCGCAAGAAGAAAAGTGGGCTTCGCCCAAAGTCATCAACAAGACAAAAGCAGTGGACATGCAGAAGATGTTCGATACATCGGAAAAGATCGACAAGGGACTCAAGGACCTGGGCGAGTACTGGTCGGAACTCTTAAGCCACTACAGTATTAAACACAGTGACGAAAAACTTAGCCGGATGGTAAATATCTGGAACCAGTACCAGTGCATGGTAACCTATAACATCGGACGAGCCGCCAGCTACTTTGAATCGGGCATCGGCCGCGGCCTGGGTTTTCGCGACACAAACCAGGATCTGCTCGGGTTCGTGCACCAGATTCCGGAAAGGGCCAAAGAACGTATCCTCGACGTGGCGGCTACACAGTTCAGGGACGGCAGCTGTTACCACCAGTACCAGCCGCTGACCAAGCGCGGAAACAATGCCATCGGATCGAATTTCAACGACGACCCGCTCTGGCTGATAGCCTCGGTGAGCGCATACATCAAGGAAACCGGCGACTGGGCGATTCTGGATGAACAGGTACCCTACGATAACAGCGAAAGCGACAAAGGCAGCCTTTTCGAACACCTTAAGAATTCGTTCAACCACGTCATCAACAATCTTGGCCCGCACAAACTGCCCCTGATCGGACGTGCCGACTGGAACGATTGCCTGAACCTGAACTGCTTTTCAATGAACCCCAATGATTCGTTCCAGACCTGTACCAACAAAAACGGCACGGTCGCCGAGTCGGTCTTCATCGCCGGACTTTTTGTCTATTACGGCAGGGACTATGCCGAAATAGCCAGACGGCGCGGACTAGCCGACGAATCGGACCGGGCCGCCTTCCATATCAACCAAATGACCGAAACAATAAAGCGAGACGGTTGGGACGGAGACTGGTACATCCGGGCCTACAACGACTTCGGTCAAAAAATCGGTTCCAAAGAAAACAGCGAAGGTAAAATCTTCATCGAAAGCCAGGGAATCTGCAGCATGGCCGGAATCGGCGCGGCAGACAACATGACGAAGAAGGCACTTGATTCCGTGGAAAAACATCTGGCCACCGATTATGGAATTGTTCTTAACAATCCGGCTTTCAGCAAATACTATATCGAGATGGGTGAAATATCCACTTACCCGGAAGGATACAAGGAAAATGCTGGAATTTTCTGTCACAACAATCCATGGGTCGTAATCGGAGAAGCAGTACTGGGGCGCGGCGACAAGGCCTTTTCCTACTACAAGCGCATTACACCAGCCTATCTCGAAGACATTTCCGAAACGCACCGCACGGAACCGTATGTGTACTCGCAGATGATAGCCGGCAAGGATGCAAAAAGGCACGGCGAGGCCAAAAACTCCTGGCTGACTGGCACTGCCGCCTGGAATTTTGTTGCTATATCCCAATACATCCTCGGCATCCGCGCCGACTACGACGGCATCCTGGTAGACCCATGCATACCGTCAGAGTGGACAGATTTTAGCGTCGAGCGCTGGTACCGCGGCGACCGCTACAGGATACAGGTCAACAATGCGGGCGGGAAAATGAAGGGTGTCAGCAAAATGCTCATGGATGGACGGGAAATAGCCGGTAATCTGATTCCTTTCGCCGGGGACGGTAAGCTGCATGAGGTTGAGGTCTTTCTATGAATTGCGGGTACTTTGACCACCAAAAACGGGAATATGTTATAACAACACCTAAAACGCCGACAAAGTGGATTAATTACATCGGCACCTTGGCCTTCGGCGGTTTTGTCGACCAGACAGGAGGCGGGGTTATCTGCAAAGGCGACCCGGCTCTGAACAGAATTACCCGCTATCTGACGATCAATCCCAAAAGTGATTTTAACGGCGAAACACTGTATGTGCGCACCGAGCAAAACGGTGTACAGGAGATTTTTTCGCCGTTTTTCACTCCCTGCCTGAAACCGGCACAAAGCTACGAATGCCGTGTTGGGTTAGGTTACAACCGTTATAAGGTCGTGTACGGCGCCCTGCATTTCGACATCCTTATTTTTGTGCCCTTCGGCGCAAGCCAGGTTATTCGCCAAATCCGGGTAACGAATTCAGGGAATAAAGCCGTCAGTGTCGACCTGATACCCGTTGTCGAGTACAGCCATTTCGACGCACTCAAGCAGCTAACCAACGCCGACTGGGTTCCTCAGACCATGGGCAGCCGGATCATCCATCAGGCCGGAGGCTTAAAAATACTGATGCAGCACGCCTTCATGAAAAAGGGCGTTGCTGAAAATTTCTTTACATCGAATATTCCAGTATCCAGCTTTAGCAGCGACCGAAACAGCTTCCTGGGGAATTCCGGCTATGGCTCCTGGGCCTGCCCCGGCTCCTTGACCGACAGCGACGAGCTGGACAATCGCGAAGCGGTACGCGGCGACAATATCGGCGCACTGATGCACCACCTCGGAGCTCTCAAGCCCGGTGAAAGCCGGACCCTGATTGTTCAACTCGGGCAGGTAAGCGAAGTGGAACAATCTTTAAACCTAATAGAAACCTACCGGAATCCGGAAGAAGTAGAAAAAGCCTTTGGCGAACTTGAGTATTTTTGGGATTCCTATCTGGATGCATTGCAGATTCAGACACCTTCAGACGAGCTCGATGCCATGATCAATGTACATAACGCCCGCCAGTGCTATATTACCAAGAACTGGTCCCGCGACCTCTCGCTATACCAACTGGGCTTTGGCGGCCGTGGCCTCGGCTTCCGCGATTCGTCCCAAGATGCCATGGGCATTCTGGCCGGAGCACCGGAGGAAGCACGTGAACTGATCGAAAAAATACTCAGCGTGCAAAAGAGCGACGGCTCGGCGATGCATCAGTTCTTCCCGCAAACGATGCAGGCTACTGTTGGCGACTCGCACGAAATGCCGGATCGGCCAAAATATTACGGCGATGACCATCTATGGATTGTGCTGGCAGTCTGCGCCTACATCAAGGAAACTGGAAACTTCGACTTCCTCGAAAAAAGCATTCCCTTTTACGAAAAAGACGGCAAGGGCAAAGTACTCGAAAGCGCTAGCATTCGTGAACATCTAGGCCGAGCCATAGAGTTTAGCTGGAACAAGCGCGGTGCGCATGGCCTGCCCTTACTCGGTTTTGCCGACTGGAACGATACCATAAATTTAAAAACCGGAGCCGAAAGCACCATGGTCGCAGCCATGTTCGGTCATGCCATCAATGAACTTTGTGATATTCTGGAAACCTGCGGCCAAAAAGAGCAAGCCGTTCTTTACTCCGGCTATTACCGCGAAATGAAACAGATTTACAACGACGTGGCTTGGGATGGTGAATGGTTCACACGATATTTTGATCATGATGGCACTCCCTTGGGAAGCCATACCAACGCAAAAGGAAAGATATTTGCCAATGCCCAATCGTGGGCGGTAATCAGCGGCTTCGCCGAAGGCCAACGTGCGCGGAGTGCGATGGAAAGTGTTTACAAACACCTGAACACCAAAAACGGAATCAAACTATCCGCTCCAGGCTACAACGGCTATAATCCGGCTCAAGGCGGGGTCAGCACCTATCCGCCGGGGGCTAAAGAAAATGGCGGAATTTTCCTACATTCCAACCCGTGGGTAATGATCGCCGAAACACTTCTGGGCAATGGCGACCGCGCCTTCGACTATTATCTCCAAGTAAATCCGGCAGCCAAAAACGACCGCATCGAACAGTATGAAATAGAGCCCTACTGCTACGCACAA
>JAHIWF010000384.1 GCA_018815555.1 Spirochaetota bacterium
GCCAGAAAATCCGCGGCATCGAAATAACAGGACCAAACAAGGGCTTTGTAGTCAGACAGCGCGTTCGCGCGATTTTCAAGCAGAGGCACAGCATCTGACATAATATTGTATGACAGGAGCGGATCATTGGCAGCCAACCCCCTGCAATTCTACGACATCAGTCTTCATACCGCTGGCTGCTTCCAGCTGGCTGATTATTCCGCCCAGTTCAAGCAGCTTAGGCGGATTGTCGAAATAGATGCCAATGTCAAGATCACTCAGCGGATGGGAATCGCCGCGAGCTTGCGAGCCGAACAACACGGCAAAGCGGATATCGGGGACAGCAGAAAGCACACTTATAATGCTTTCAATCGGAAGCTCTTGTCCTGTGCCCGGCCGGTCCTGGTAATCCATGCTTCAAGTGTAGCACCAGACTGACGCTGCCTCCAGGCTACTTGTCGTTTGCACAGACAAAGAGCAGATGATTACTTGACCCCAAAAATTCCGGCTTTTCGCAGGTATAGAAATGGTACTGCAGCCAGCGTTCCCAGCTAGCATCATCCAAGCTGTTTATCTTTTCGGCCATAAGTTCGCTCAAGCCATCACTGGCCGCTTCAGTCAGGATGCGCAGACCGCCTTCGCGCAGTACAACCCGGCAAGCCTCTACCGTGTGGAAGACAAAGGGAAAATCTTCAACTTTGAAGGTGCTATGGTCATAAGAATCTTCCAGCAAAAAACTAGAATTATAACGTAGACTTTCGGTGGCTATGACCATGTCGTTATTGATGAAAGCGCAGGCTATATGGCCGTCGGGTTTGCAGACACGGCGGATTTCTTCCAGGCAGCGCTGTTGCGACTGGCGGCTGTCCAGATGATACAGCGGGCCGAGGCAGAGCACCAGGTCGAAGCTGCCGGCGGCGAAGGCGGAAAGGTCGAGAGCCGTCCCCTGTAGTGCCAGGATATCCAGGTCCGGCTGTTCGGCGATTTTTTGCCGGATGGAAAGAACGTGTTTCTCTACTAGATCTACTGCACTCAGTGAATGGCCGGCCTTGGCCAGATACAGACTGTATGCGCCGGTGCCGGCTCCGAGATCGAGGATTTTGCTGCCGGGCTTCAGATAGCGGCTGATGATGCGGATAGTAGTAAGGAATTCGACCTGCGCCGACTTTGAAGCCAAACGCTTTTCTTCGTTGAATATATCGTAGACAGCCGAAACCCGTTCGGTGTCGTCACTTATGCGGGCTATTTCGCTAAAGGTCATGTGCTGCTCCACCGGTAATTTGCGTCAATAATAAAATAGTTTTATAGTCGGAAGCAAGCCGCGATTTTGTGCATTACAATCCTGCATTACTGAAAGTCCGGACAGCCCGGACTACCATCATAGTATTTTTCTGCTTTGATAATGTAAAAATAGTGCCATAGGGGCTGACATCCTGATAATACCATTCGCTTGCGGTACTTGCCGCGGTTTCGGTCGAAGACCAATAATCCCAGTCCATGCCATTGACGGTACGGCTGCCCTGCAAACCGGCATCGATCAAATTTGTTGCTATCAAGCCCAGTTCACCACTGGAGGGCAGGAACCAGTCATCATATACAGTGCCGTTGTTTTCTACAGAAAACTCGAGGCATACCGAAGCGGCATTGGGGATAACGCTGGAATAGCCTGCCTGGCCGACCATAGCCAGGGTGTTGGCCAAGCCGCTGCCGACATCAGCACTGGTCCCGCTCACTAGAGCATTAGTAATGTTGCTCCACATAACCAAAGCGGATAACGGAGCCTGGTCATACGGAGCAATTTCCAGGTAGCGCCAGCCGCCATCATAAGTTCCTTTATCGTGGAACACTTTGCCGCCGCCTGGCCCGGTCTTGCCTAACACGCTGTCATTGGCCGGATCAACAGTGGCGGTTGCTATTGGGTACAGGACGATATTGCTGGTTCCGATGGCAATGGCCTGGCCAAAAACATAACTTGTGCCGCTGCCGTCGCTTGCGGTATTCCAGTGTAAGCGCTCTGTGATGCCGTCACGTATTGGCGCGCCGCTTACACCGCCTTTTGCCACGGTAGAAGCACCCGACAGCCAGGCACCTGAATCTACCGGAGCAAGGCCGCCGCTAGCCGGGCTTGCCAGATAGCTGACAGAATGAGCAACCTGATAGCTTATACCCTGAAGATCGGATGACCCCTTATTGTAAAAGGTAAAGCAAAGATCCTCATCCAGCGGCAGAGAATTGGCAATACCAGGAGTACTGTCAGTACCGGACTCAATGGTCTTTCCGTCCATGGACTGGATGAAAAAAGACAGTTCCTCTCCACCGCTTACCAGAACACCGCGGGTACCGGCAAAAAACGGGGAGCCGGCCGGCACCAGCCAAGTGAGGGCTTCTCCGGCGGCAAGGCTGAAGGTAACGGTCTCGCCGATCAGGGCCGGCAAATCGGCAGGATTCGCCGGCAATAAATTCAACGTCACGCTTACGGCAGCCGAATCGAGGGTCAACGCTGCCGTCCGGGAAAAAAGCAAGGTCGTGCCGTCAGGGGCAAAAGCTTCAGCACTTACTGTGTACGATCCCAAAGGCACGGCCGTAAAACCTACAGGAACCATCGTCTCAGTACCGATCGATACGGTCCGGGTCTGCGCTTCAGCAGTTCCGGAATCAGCCACCAGGGTAACGGTCATGGTAGCGGCTGTCGGCAACAGCAGGCGAGTGCTGTCTGCGATTTTTGCCGTGCTTGTGTCATGTTTCAGTCCGCTGATGATGAAATTAAGTGTGAATGTGACATCTGGGACTCTGGCAAACAGCGGAAAACCGCAAGCTGCCGCAGATAATGCGCCTACTGCAAGAATCAGAAGAGTCTTTATTTTTTTCATAGAGAATCCTTCCAGGAAAAGGAAAGCTGGGACTAGTAGTATATCATAGTTTTTTTTCTTTATCAGTGTATTTATACTGATTAGTCAGGGTTTCCAGATTGACCAGCTTAGGTTCAAGTTAGCACCAGCGCTAGGTTGCGCGCCGATAGAGATGGCAAAGAGGCTTACGGGATCCCAGGCTTCCGGCAGGGCGGCAGCAGTAAACGAGAAGGCAGTCACCGGAGGAAGCGAGTCAACAGTGGAAGCTGTTTGCCGGCCAGATTAATAGTAAAAAACAGGCCTCGCAGAGGCAGCAGCCAGCGCATCCAGCAAGCCAGGCAGCCAATCGGCAAAAACAGACTCTGCACCATGGGCGGCCTGTAAATACCTGATGGTATCCATCACAAAGCGTACCGGATAGAACCCCTGGTCATACTCGCGGCGGACAAGCAAATCGGAAACCAGAGGTGTGACCAAGCCCAGATCTTCGGCCCCGATGATAGTTATAGCTCGAATAAGCAGCTCGTTCATATATATTGACATACTCGGATAAGCCATCTGGTGCATCTGACCGGCGACCGGCTTGTACAACTCGGTTAAGGCGCTGTTGTAGTCCGCGCTCTGAACCAGATCCTTCAGAGCCGGATTCACGTACGAGTGACCAAATTCGTGCAGGCCAAGCAGGGCAAGGCTCTCTGCAGTCGGGAACTCTGGTTCGGTACCGGCTGCTGCTGCCCGGCCATCGCGTGAATTTCTAATCACCTGGTAAACATGCCGTCGTATATCCTGGCCCGAACTGTCCTTTTCCACATTAAAAAAGCCATAACCACCGCCGGGGAACATGGCTGGAGCCAAAACATAGTGATAAAGTGTCGGCAGCTCCGATTTACCGTAAAATGCATCCATCCAGGCACCGAGCCGTTCCCAGTCAAAACTCGAAGCGGCAGCCTGCAGCCATTTCTGGTAGTCATCGGCATGATTTCGCAAAAAAACATTAAAATTGCTGGCAGTATACAGATCGGACAACTCGGCGGCAAAGTTGTTTAATCGCAAGCCGCCTAAAATAAAACCGGCGCGTTTAGCCAGATAGTCCGACCAGCCCTCAGTGGGGGGCAGCATGGCTGAGTTTCCGCTAGTGGAAAGCACAAAGCCGGGCGGTGCGTCGTAGCTAAAGCCGCTGCGGGTAAGCGAGTTGCTCCAGCGCACAGCCGGGTGCTTTTTATATGGCTCAAAAAAAGTGGCGAGGGCAAGATTGTAGCGGTCCGGTGTGTTCCCTGGACCGCGCGAGCCGGCAGCCCAGGAGGTATGCGCTTGAACACCGGACAGAAGCTCGATGCGTGGGTCAATCTCGAAGACAATGGATTCGGACACCTGTATCGCAAACACGGGGAAGGCCTCGGCCTGTGTGCTTACACCTCGTACAGCGGCAGGTGAGGAGCAGGAATAAAACAACACGATGGTGACTGTGCACAAAACAAAATGAAAAACGGGGGCAAATCTAATTTTCATGAAGCTTAATCATCCCTTAAAGTAATTAAAACACTCTATTTAAATCCGGCTAATCGTCAATCGATAGTATACTATTTTTATTACTAGTACACTGTCAAGCCAAAATATAGTTGACGCAAAGCCAAAACTCCGGCAAACTCTGCGCAACGCATACATGAAAGGTCCAACATGAGTTTTATCGCCTTCCTGGGCAGTAGTCAAAACCTGGTCTATACCATAACGCTAGGTTTTGTAGTGGTGCTCGGCCTGATCGAATTGGTATGTACACTGCTCGGTTTTTCGCTTTCTGATGCGATAGACAGTCTGTTGCCGGATTTCGACCTTCCGGACACGGCACCTTCCGCGGCTGGCGGCCTTCTGGAGCTTTTGGGTTTCGGAAGTGTCCCCTTTGTAATACGACTTTTACTGTTTGGCTTCTTCTTCGGAATCAGCGGCTATTTCCTGCAACTCGGCTATGCGAAATGGACCGGCCGCCCAATGTCGGCAGGCTTGTCGCTGGTTTTTACCTTGCCGCTTGCATTCATATTGAGCGGACTAAGCGCTAAACTGGTCAGCCGTATTTTCCCGCAAATCCAGACTGACGCGCTTTCCATCCAGAGCTTATGTGGATCCAGTGGTGTAATTACCATCGGCACGGCCAGCCTGGGCTCTCCGGCGGAAGCTAGAGTAACAGGCCGGGATGCTAAAACCTACTATGTACGTGTTCAACCGTATTCAAGTGATGAAACATTTACAACCGGCACAGCCGTGCTGCTTATAGAGCTGGTTGACGGTATTTTCTTCGTCCAGACTGCACCGGAAATAACAGAAAAATAAAAGGAGCATATATGATTTTAGACATTGTACTGATTGGCGGCATAGCCTTACTGGTGCTTGTGGTCATGACTATTTTCTTTGCCAAAATCTACCGCAAGGCATCCAAAGAAATTTCCTTTGTGCGTACCGGACTGGGTGGCGAAAAGGTTATATCTAACGGCGGCGCATTGGTGTTCCGCCTGTTTCACGACACCATTCAGGTAAATATGATGACGCTGCGTCTGCTGATAACCCGGAAAGAAAAGCAGGCACTTATAACTAAAGATAAAATCCGGGTCGACGTCGAAGCCGAATTTTACTTGCGTGTTAAGCAGACCAAGGAAGCAATTTCCATTGCCGCCCAGACCCTTGGCGAACGCACAAAAGACCCCGAAGCGCTGAAGCAGCTTATCGAAGGCAAACTGGTCGATGCCCTGCGTTCGGTATCAGCCGAAATGGAAATGAACGAGCTGCATGAAATGCGCGCCGATTTTGTACAACGGGTACAGAATACCCTGGCCTCCGACTTGGAAAAAAACGGCTTGGAACTGGAATCGGTCTCTTTAACCGGCCTGGACCAGACCAATGTGGAACATTTTGACCCGAACAACGCCTTCGACAGTCAGGGCTTAACCAAAATCACCAAGACCATCGAAGAGAACCGCAAGATGCAGAATGACCTGCGCCAGATCTCCGCAGTCGAAATTGCCCGGCGTAATCAGGAAGCCGAATTAGAACAGCTGACCATCCAGAAAACCGAGCAACTGGCTCGCCTGCAGCAGCAACAGGAAATCGAGAACCATACGGCTACGCAACGCAGCCAGATTGCCCGTATCCAGTCCGAACAGAAACGGGCAACCGAAGAAGCCAGAATAAGCAGCGAGCGCGAAGTGGAAGAAGCCAACATAAAGCGCAACCAGGCTTTGCAGGAGGCGGAGATCCAGAAAGAAATCGCAGTTTCCGAACGCGCCAAAGAAAAAGCTGTGGCTGAAGGGCAGGTACGCGAAACCCAGATCCTGGCCGACCGAAAAGTGCGCGAGGCCGAAATCCAGAAAGAAAAAGCCTTAAAAGACGCCCAGATTGCCAGTGATATCGCCCTGGCCGAAAAATCGATGGAGCATTCCAAAGCCGAGGCCCAGAAAAATGCCGAATTTGCCAAAGCGGTAATTGCCGAGGAAAAAGTGACTACCGCGCGGGATACAGAAGCGGCCGAACGGCGCAAGCAGATCAGTCTGCTGGCCGCCAGGGAAAAAGCTGAACAGGAAGCTATCGAACGGACCCTGGCCGCCAAGGCCAAGGCCGAGGCCGCCCAACTCGAAGCCCAAGCCATCCGCAATCTGGCGGATGCCGAAGCCGAGAAGTATCGTATCGAGGCCGAGGGTACACTGAAAATCAACGAGGCCGCCAATGCTATATCGGCCGAGCAGGTAGCTTTACGCGTAAAACTGGCGCTTATCGAAGCCCTACCGAACATTATCGCCGAATCGGTTAAGCCCATCGAGCATATCCAGAGCCTGAAGATACTCGATGTCCGCGGCCTGGAACGCTTTGGCGGCAGTCCGGGCAGTGCGAGCCAAGGCAACAATACCAGTGGCAATAGCGGCAGCGGCAATCTTGGCCAGGATCTGATGAATGCCGCATTAAGCTATCGCGCGCATGTACCTATACTGGATAAGCTGCTGGCTGAAATCGGCATTAAGGGTAATGCCGTCGAAGACATGATAGCGGCCGTGGAAGAAAGCACGGATGGGGGTCAGACCCCGTTGGCGGAGCCAGACGGGGTCTGACCCCCAAATCCTCCCCGAAATCCGTAAAAACTCGAGGTTGCATACATGAAGCAATTTTCCGTCCGCTTCTTGCGGCTTTTGTTCGGTCTGTTTCTGTATTCGGTCGGCATTGTGCTTACCATCAAGGCACACATCGGGTACGCGCCCTGGGATGTGTTTCATGCAGGTTTGTCGGCACTAAGCGGTATGAGTTTCGGTGTTGCTTCCATTGTTGTGGGGCTGGTCCTGGTACTGGTAGGTCTGCTGCTGCGCGAGAAAATCGGTCTGGGCACTGTTTTGAACATGGTGCTGATCGGCGTCTTCCTGGACTGGATCATGTTGGTAGTTCCACAGGCCGCCAACTGGCCGATCGGGCTGGCCATGATGCTAGGCGGTTTGTTCATTATCTCGCTGGCTTCGTTTTTTTATCTGGGCTCCGGTTTCGGGGCCGGCCCGCGCGACAGCCTGATGGTGGCGCTTACCAGAAAGACAAGATTGCCGGTTGGTCTCATCCGTGGCGGCATGGAGCTGGCGGCGGTGCTGGCCGGCTGGGCGATGGGCGGTCTTTTCGGGGCTGGCACTCTGCTTTTTGCGCTGGCTATCGGCGTCTGCATACAGGCTACTTTCCGTTTGCTGCGTTTTGACCCCACACTGGTGCGTCATGAAAACCTATTGGATACCTGGCGAACAGTTTTCGGCCGTGAAGAACGGCAAAATAAGTAACAATAATATAATATATGGGCACCCCGCTCCACCATAACAGTGGAGCGGCCGGGCTCTCTGCTCCAAATCCTCAGTCGGGCAAGGCCCGGCTTCCGGGCTTTCCACGACGATCCCTGGTGCATACCCCGGGGGGCCGCGCGATCGCGCCGGCACAGCCGGTGAAGCGCGCGGCAGGGGGCGTGTCTGACCAAAGGCAAACGTCGGCGATAACCTGACGCCCCCTAAAAGTCTCTAATTACGCAAGCGTTCCGCTAGCAGCTCCGCCGTAGCCGCGCCGTCGTCTTTCAGCGTCCACTGCAGCTCACCGGCGGAATTAACCAGCAGCCAGGTACCGCGATTGTCGACACTGAGACCAAGCGGCCGGGCAAAATTTTCCGCCTGTTTGGCAAACAGGACCAGTACCTGCTCCGGCTGCACCGGGGCAGCGTAGGACTTGCCGAGGCCGCCGCGAATGAGACCATGCACGAAAAAGGGTGCGCCGGCGATGATATTCAGATGCAGGATGCGCGCATTCTGGTACGTCGGCAGGGCGGCCAGCAAGCGGCGGTGGGTCTGCTGCAGGGCGGCTACCTGTTCCTCACCGTTTTTCTGGCTGACA